>CAYZMR010000091.1:0-13788 GCA_964479515.1 uncultured Hyphomicrobiales bacterium
TGACGATCTGCGCGATCACGTCCTCCTCGGTGATCGCCGTGAAGCCGTGGCCGGTTAGCCCCTCGTCGGTCGTAACCTCCACATGCACGCAGGCGAGCGAGGTACGGCGGTCGGCGCCGACCAGCGTGACGTGCAGCGGCACGTTGAGCGGGATGGCCGTGACTGTCGCGATCTTCATGAATGGTCCGCGGTTTGCTTGGGACGGTGCGCTAGTCTATGCGAATGAGTGAGCCGGTTGCGAGAGACGGGACCAACATTGCCGGACATGATCTCCATCGAGCGGCTGTCGAAGACCTTCGAGAGCGCGCGCGGCACGAGCCACCTGGCGCTGAGCGAGATTTCGCTCGACGTCGCCGAAGGGCAGTTCGTCTCGATCCTCGGCCCCTCCGGATGCGGCAAGTCGACGCTCCTTTACATCGTCGGCGGCTTCGTGACGCCGAGTACCGGCGCGGTCGGCGTGAACGGCAAGCCGGTGACCGGGCCGGGACCTGATCGCGGGCCGGTGTTCCAGGAATTCGCGCTGTTTCCCTGGAAGACGGTGCTCGGCAACGTGATGTACGGGCTCGTCGAGCAGGGCGCACCGAAGGCGATGGCCGAGGCGCGCGCGCGCGCGCTGATCGAGATGGTGCACCTGAAGGGCTACGAGAATTTCTACCCGAAGGAATTGTCGGGCGGCATGAAGCAGCGCGTCGCGATCGCGCGCACGCTCGCCTACGGCCCGAGCATCCTGTTGATGGACGAGCCGTTCGGCGCCCTCGACGCGCATACGCGCACCGGCATGCAGAACGAGCTGCTCGACATCTGGGAGCGCGACCGCAAGACCGTGCTGTTCGTCACCCACAGCGTCGAGGAGGCCGTGTTCCTCTCCGATCGCGTGGTGGTGCTCACGCGCTCGCCCGGCCGCATCAAGACGATCGTCGACATCGTGTTGCCGCGCCCGCGCATCCGCGCCGAGCTGCTGGTCGACCGGCGCTATCAGCAATACGTGGTCGACATCGAAAAGCTGATGGATAATCCGGCGGATGTCATCCCATGACTGTGCTTGTCATTCCGAGGCGCGCCGCTCTCTCCTTCACCTCTCCCGCTTGCGGGAGAGGTCGGCGCGCGCAGCGCGCCGGGAGAGGGCTCTTCGTATATCAGACAATGCCCTCTCCCCAACCCTCTCCCGCAAGCGGGAGAGGGGGCGCACCGAGTGCGCGGCAATGACCACCCGCCTCCCCGCCATCCCCGGTCTGCCGCCGCTGCTCGCCTGCGCCGGCCTGCTCGCCGCCTGGGAGCTCGCGGCGCGCTTCTTCGACATCAGCGGGCTGCCGCCGGCGCACGAGGCGCTGCGCGAGCTGCCCGTGATCCTGACCGATCCGGAATCTCTCTTGAACATCCTCGCCTCGATCAAACGCATGATCGTCGGCTTCGCGTTCGCGCTCGCCTTCGCGATTCCCGTGGGACTGATGATGGGGCGTTCGCGCTTCACGGCGGCATTCTTCAATCCGCTGCTGATGATCATCTATCCGGTGCCGAAGGCCGCGCTGATGCCGGTCATCATGCTGTGGCTCGGCGTCGGCGATGCGTCGAAGACGCTGGTGATCTTTCTCGGCGTCAGCCTGCCGGTGATCTATCACGCCTATCAGGGTGCGCGCGCCGTGGAAGAGAAGATGCTGTGGTCCGCGGCCGCGATGGGCATGGATGCGCGCGCGCGGCTCATGCGCATCGTGCTACCCGCTGCGCTGCCGGAGATCATGGTCGGCATCCGCACCGGCCTCGTGCTCGCGCTCATCACGATGGTCACGAGCGAGATGATCGCGCGCCAGCAGGGTGTCGGCGACATCCTGTTCAACGCGATGGCGATGGCGCAGTACGACACGGTCTACGCCACGATCGTCATCATCGGTATCCTGGGCTTCGTCATCGACGCGGCGTTCGAGCTCTTGCGCGGGCGCATGGTCGCCTGGGCGGAGCCGGTCCACGAGATCGCGGTCGGCACCACATGACGCTCGCGCGGCGTAGCGGCGAAATCCTGATCGGCATTCTGCCGATCGCCGCCATCGTGGCGCTGTGGCACGCGATCGCGGTGTCCGGCATCGCGCCGGCCGCGATCCTGCCGCCGCCTTTCGCGGTGTTCACGCGGCTCGCACAGCAATTCGGCAATCCGCAATTTCTCGGGAACGCCGGCATCACGTTGTTCCGGCTGTTCGCGGGCTTTTCCATCGCGCTCGTGGTCGGCGTCGGGCTTGGGCTCGCGGCGACCGGCAGCCGCACGGTCGAATCGCTGGTGAAGCCGCTGGTGCGCGTGCTGGCGCCGCTCCCCAAAGTCGCGCTCTATCCCGCGATGGTGCTGATCCTCGGCTTCGACGACGCCTCCAAGATCGCGCTGGTTGCGGCCGATGCGGTATTTCCGATCCTGCTCGCGACCTATCAGGGCACGTCCGCCGTGGAGCCGAAGCTCGTCTGGTCGGCGCGCGCGGCCGGCACGTCGCAGCGGGCCGTGCTGTTCAAGATCGTGCTGATGGCGGCGCTTCCTTCCGTGCTGACCGGCTGCCGCATCGGCCTCATCATCTCGTGCATCGTGGTGTTCCTGGCCGAGATGATCACGTCGACCGACGGCCTCGGCTATCTCTTGGTGCGCGCGGGGCGCAACTTCCAGACCGTCGACATGTTCGTGCCGCTGATCTCGATCTCGATCCTGGGGCTGGCCCTGAACGCCGCGTTCAATATGCTGCGCGGCTTCCTGCTGCGCGGATTTCCCGAGGAACACTGATGCTCGCCGACCGCATCGAGGGGAAATGGATCGACGCCTTCGCGGAGGTGTTCGAGCGCTGCGCCGTCAAGCGCGGCGACATGGCGGCGATCCTGTCGGAGACGCAGTCGCGGCCGCTCAACGTGCAGCTTGCCGAATTGGCGCTGCTGCGGCTCGGCGCGCGGCCGTTCCACATCGTATTGCCGAGCCCGCGCAACCGCCATCCGGTGCCGGTGCGCTCGACCGGCGCCAGCGAGGCGATCGGGGGCTTGGCACCGGTGATCGGCGCGCTTGGGGCGGCCGGTTTCGTGGTCGACTGCACCATCGAGGGCCTGATGCATGCGCCGGAGACGCCCGCGATCCTCAAAGCCGGCGCGCGCATCCTGGTCATCTCCAACGAGCACCCCGAGGCGCTCGAACGCATGGCGCCCGATCCCGCGCTGGAAACGCGCGTTCGGAGCGCGGCCAGGATGCTACGTGGCGCAAAACGCATGACCGTGACCTCGCCCGGCGGCACGAACCTCGACGTGGATATGACGGGCGCGCCGACGGTCGGCATCTGGGGCTGGACCGAGAAGCCCGGCACGCTCGCGCATTGGCCGGGCGGCATCGTGGTGAGCTTCCCAAAGAGCGGCAGCGTCAACGGCGTGCTCGTGCTCGACCGAGGCGACGTCAATCTCACCTTCAAGCGTTACATGGAAACGCCAGTGCGGCTCACGCTTGAATCCGACTACGTGACCAAGATCGACGGCGAGGGCACCGACGCAGCGCTGTTCCGCTCCTATCTCGCCTCATGGGGCGACCGGAATGCCTACGCGGTGTCGCATGTCGGTTTCGGGCTCAACCCGAAGGCGCGCTACGAGGCGCTGACGCTCTATGACCAGCGCGACACCAACGGCACCGAGATCCGGGCGGTGGCGGGAAACTTCCTGTTCTCCACCGGGGCGAACGAATTCGCCGGGCGCTACACCGCCGGGCATTTCGACCTGCCGGTGATGCGCACCACGATCACGGTGGACGATACGGTGGTGGTGAAAGAGGGCGTGGTGCAGGAGGTGTTCTAAAGCACCGGCGGCCGGTTCAGCCCGAAATGCCCGAGCAGTTCCACGAACGCCTTGAGCCGCTCGCGCCGATAGGCCTCCACGTCCAGCCCTTCGTAGTTGAGAAAACCCGCGCCGGCCTTCAGCCCGATACGCCCTTGCGCCATATTGCGCTCGACGATGTCCGGCGCCGCATAGCGCTCGTTTCCGAGCGCGCCGGCGAGATAGCGGCTCGCATAATAGAGAATGTCGCCGCCGCCCCAGTCGATGAACTCCAGCATGCCGAGCACCGCGAAGCGGATGCCGAAGCCGTATTTGATCGCCTTGTCGATGTCTTCGGCGGAGGCGACGCCTTCCTCGACCATGCGGGCGGCCTCGTTCATGGCGAGCGCCTGGATGCGCGGCACGATGTAGCCCGGACGCGCCGCGCATATGACCGGCACCTTGCCGACGCTTTCCAGCAGCGCCTCGAGCCGCGTCGTGACCGCCGGATCGGTGCTGGCGCCGGGAGAGAGTTCGACCAATGGCACGAGAAACGCCGGATTGAGCCAGTGCGCGTTGAGGAATCGCTTAGGGTTCTCGACCGCGCCAGAGATGTCGTCGACCAGGATGGTCGAGGTGGTCGACGCGATGATCGGCTCGGGTCCCGCAAGTCGCGATGCGCGCGCCAGCGCCTCGCGCTTGAGATCGAGCACCTCCGGCACGCCTTCGAAGATGACGCTGGCGGAGGAGAGGGCGGCTTGTGCGTCGCTTTCGGCAACGACCGACACGCGCGCCGCGATAGCCTCGACTGAGGCCACGTCGAACAGGCCGAAGCCCGCCAGCGTGCCGAGAACGTTGCGCACCTCGCCAAGCGCATCGTCCGACAACTTCGCAAACGCGTCCGCGTCTCTCGCCTTGGCGTCGACGAGCGTGACCTTATGTCCCGCATACGCGAACACGACCGCGATGCCGCGCCCCATGCGTCCCGCGCCGAGACAGGCGATGGGTTCTTTCATGGTAGCCCCTCGGCCAGCATCCTTTGCACCGCGGCGCGATCAAGATCGCCGAGTCCGAGCGACCTCAGCGTCCGCCCTGTCGCCATGAAATCCTCGCCGCAGATCGCGCTGCCAATCGACAGGAACGCTCGCGCCAGCGGGGTCGGCACGCCGGCCAATTCGCCGACCGAGACGAGAAACGACAAGCCGATGCGCACGTCTTCGAGCATGTAGCGATGTTGCGTCAGCACGATGTGCTCGCGCCAGTCGCCGCTATCGGTGAGCTTGTCATGCGAGCCGCGGCCGTACATCCATTCCTCGCCTTCGCGCGCGTAGTGGTCGGCGAGCGGGAAGTGCGGCGCGCCGTAGCCGAGCGTCTCGCGCACCGCGATGCGTTCCGCATCGAGCGAGTCGGTGACGCGGCGCACGGAGGGCTGCGTGCCCTCCTTGTGGATGTCCCAGCGCTCGAAATGCTCGAGCGGCGCCGCGTTCATGGTGATCAGCGGCGGATGGATGATAGGGCCGGCATTCATCAGCGCGCCGGAAAGCGCATCGCCGCAATCCTCGATCACGCCGGGAAACGCGCGGCCGATCATGCCGAGCGCGTGGTCTTTCAGGCGCAGCGGCAGCACGCCGGTCGGCAGGCGCTTCGCGCGGATCGTGATCGCGACTTCGTGCGGTCCGTGCTTGCGTGCGAGCCAGGGCAGCGTTCCGGTTTCGGCGAAGGCTGCGTCGGCGCGGTTATCGGTGTCGCGTGCGGCCTTCGCGAAGATGTACGAGCCGAACGTTCCTGGCGGCAGAAACACGACCTGGCCGTTTTTGAGATGCGGCGCCAAGGCGCGAGCGATGTCGCCCTGCGCCGTCGCGGGCGCGGGGCAGAGGATCAGTTCGGCGTCGCGCACCGCTTCCGCGATATCGTTCGTGATCAGCGACAGCTTCGCCTCGTGCCGTCCACGAAAATCCTTCACGGTGATCGTGCCGCCGGCGGCGTTGTGCGCTTTTACCGCTTCGACATCGCGTCGCCACAGCCGCACGTCGTGTCCGGCGAGCGCGAAATCGCCCGCCGCCGCGAACGAGCCGTTGCCGCCGCCGAGCACCGCGATGCGCATTCAGTTGCGCTCCCGCTCGCGCAAAACAAAATGCTGCACTTTGCCCATCGCGTTGCGCGGCAACTCCTCCACGAACACGTATTCGCGCGGGACCTTGAAGCGGGCCAGTTGTGACAGCAGGTGAGCCTCCAGCGAGCGCGCATCGACGCGAGAGCCTGCGCGGCGCACCACATAGGCGACCGGCACTTCCTGCCATTTCGGATCGGCGCGGCCGATCACCGCGCCTTCGGCGATGTCGGGGTGCGCCACCAGCACGCGCTCGACCTCGGCCGGATAGATGTTCTCGCCACCCGAGATGATCATGTTCTTCTTGCGATCATGGATGAAGAAGTGCCCGTCGGCGTCGCGCGTTCCGATGTCGCCGGAATGATACCAGCCCTCGCGCAGCGCCTCCTGTGTCGCTGCCGCATTGCCCCAATATTCGAAAAAGACATTCGGTCCGCGCACGACGACTTCGCCCGGCGTCCCGGGCGCGACTTCCGCGTCGTTGTCGTCGACGACACGCGCCTCGCACACGAGGCCGGGCAGGCCGGTCGAGCCTGGTCGCTGGTCGCCGCCGCAGCGCGTGTAGACCGCGACGGGACTGGTCTCGGTCGAGCCATAGACCTGCAGCACCGGAACCCCGCGCGCCGTGAAGGCGTCGACGAGGCCCTGCGGCACCTGGGTCGAGCCGGTGGTGAGCGCGCGCAGGCAGGCGATATCTGTCGCGCTCCAGTAAGGATGCTCGATCACGGCCTGCATGGTGGCGGGCACCAGCACGGTGAGTGTCGGCTGCTCGGCGGTGAATGCGGTGAGCGTCGCATCCGGCGCGAAGCGCGCGTGCAGCGTCACGGTCGCGCCGAGCTGCAGCGCCGGTGTGGTCTGGATGTTGAGCCCGCCCACGTGAAACAGCGGCAACACGGTGAGGATGTGATCGGCCGCCGTCATGTCGTGCATGTGCTGGCTCATCACGGCGTTCCAGACCAGCGCCTCCTGGCGCAGCACGGCGCCTTTCGGCCGGCCGGTGGTGCCGGACGTGTAGACGATCAGCAGCGGTGCGGAGAGATCGACATGCGGGTTGCGGCCCTCGCCGCTGCCGGCGGCAAGCAGGGCATCGAACGATGTACCATCCGGCGCGAAGTCGAGTCCGACGATGCGGACATCCGGCAGCGCGTCCTTTAGCGGCGCAATGACGGCGGCGAATCCTTTCTCGACGACCAGCGCTTTGACGGAGGCATCGGTGAGGATGAACACCTGCTCGGCGACCGCGAGGCGCCAGTTGAGCGGGACCAGCATCGCGCCGAGCCGGGCGCAGGCATAGAGCAGCACCAGATAGTCGGGATGATTGAGGCTGAGAATCGCCACGCGGTCGCCGCGCCCGACGCCGAGCTGCGACTTCAGCGCGCGCGCTGTCGCGGCGATCCGCGCCGCGAACGCCGCATAGCTGAGCGTCGCGTCCGCGAAATGGATCGCGGGCTTATCGGGGGCGAACGCGGCGTTGCGGTCGATCAGGTCGGAGAGGTCCATGACCTCAGTCGTCCTTCTCGCCCGGCTCGTAGAGCGTCTCGCGGCCCAATCGGTCGATGCAGATCTCCGCGGTCCACGGTAGCATCAGCGAGCCGCAGCGGCTGTCGCGATAGATGCGCTCCAGCGGTAGCGACTTGAGCATCGACTGTCCGCCGCACGTCCTGATCGCTTTCGCCGCGAGCGCGTTCGCGTTCTCCATCACGGTGTGCTGCGCCGCATAGGCGCGCAGCACCTGCTCCTTCGTCGGATTTGCACGCGCCTCGCTCACCGCCTGGAACCACAGCGCCTTGGTCTGCTCCAGCATCACGCGCATCTCGGCGACCGCAATCTGCTTGGTCGGAAACATGCGGCGTTTCACCGGCGGCGTTCCGGGCACTTCGCCGCGCAGATACGCGACGGTGAAGTCGTAGGCTGCCTGCCCGAGGCCCATATAGGTCGGCGACAGCGTGAGGAACATGTGCGGCCAGGACGTCGCGGCGCGGAAATAGACGCCGTGCGGCATCAAAAGCTCGCTCTCGGGCACGAACACGTCCTTCATCAGCAGCGTGCGCGAGACGGTGCCGCGCATGCCGAGCGGATCCCAGTCGCCGACGACGCTGACGCCCGGCGCATTCGCGGGAACCGCGATGTAAAGAGTGTTGCGGCGGCTCGCGCCTTCGCCCTCGGCGCGCTCGGTGCAAAGGATGCCGTAGTAGTCGGCGGCGCCGGACAGCGAGGCGAAGATCTTCTTGCCGCTCACCAGGAATCCGCCATCGACCGGCTTTGCCTCGGTGCCGAAGGCGGCCGCGCCCGCGGCCGCGGCGCCGCCTTCCGAGAACGGCTGCGAATAGATCGCGCCATCTTCGACGATGCGGCGGTAGTGCGCGGGACGGCGCGCATTGTGCTCGGCGCGATCCTGCGCACTCATCTCCAGATCATCGGCGAGCGCGCCGGTCCACAGCGTCGAGCAGACATGCATGTTCCAGGAGAGCGCGGTCGCGCCGCAGTAGCGGCCGAGCTCGGCGGCGGCGAGGCAATAGGTGCGGAAGGAGGCACCGAACCCGCCATGTTCCTTGGGCACGCAGATGCCGAGCAGGCCTTCCGGGTGCATGTCGCGGAAATTCTCGATCGGGAAGGTCGCCTCGCGGTCATGCTTGGCGGCGCGGGGAGCGAGAACGCGCGCACCGAAGCGGCGCGCCTTGTCGATCAGGGCTGCTTCCTCGTCGCCGAGCCGAAAGGCGTCGGGCGCGAAGATCGGCGCGTCGTCGCGGTCGTGCGTATCGATGGTCGCGTGGTTCATGCGCGCAGATTATCAGGACGCACGCGCGAGCGCATGATCGAGGAAGTTGAAAATGGCGGCGTCGAAGGCCGCCGGCCTTTCAAGATTCGGCATGTGGCCGAGGCCGGGCAGACAGAAATAATAGCCGCCCGGAATCTTGCCGGCCATCTTCTCGACCACCGGAGCCGGCGCGTTGCGATCGTGCTCGGCCGCGAGGCACAGCACCGGGACTTTGATCGCCGGCAAGTTGGCGCGCTCATCGAATGTGACGAGACATTTGACCGCCGCGCGGTAGGTCGCCTCCGGCACGGCCGCATAGTCCTCGATGAACAGCGCGCGTCCGGCCGGATCGGCGTTCGGCCCCATGATAGCCTCGGCCGCGCCGGGCGCGATCTCCGCCATGGTCTTGCCGGCATCGAGCGGCGCCAGGCGATCGGCCACGAACTTCTTCTGGAAATCGCCCGCCGGATTGCCGAACGCGGGCGACGTACAGGAGAGTACCGCCGCAGCGTAATCGTTCGGCCTGCGGCGCAGCATCGTCTGCGCCACCATGCCGCCCATCGAATGCCCGATCAGCACGGGCCGCTCCAGGGCCGACTCGCTGATCGTGAATTCGACATCCTCGGCGAGCGCCTCGAAGCTCATCGCCGCGACAGGTTCGCGCGAACCGTATCCCATGAGATCGAGCGCGACCGGCTGATAGCCCGCGTTCGCGAAGCTCGCGATCTGCGGCGCGAAGGAGCGTGCGCCGGCGCCGATACCATGCAGGAAGACGACCGGCGTCACAGCGGATTGCCTTGCGCCGCCGGCGTGGTCGGCTCGCCCAGCGTCTGCATCAGCCGGTTCGCCCAGGCGAACATCGCCACCGCATGGGTTAGGTCAAGGATCTCCATATCGGTCAATCCCTGCGCGCGCAGCGGCGCGGCGTCCGCCGGCGTGATCGCGGCTGGATCGCGCGTGAGCTTCGCCGAATAATCCAGGATCGCGTTAAGCCGCGGATCGAGCACGGCTTCCACGCCGTCGGCCTGGATGCGCTCCATCACCTCGGGCCGCTTGGTGAGCTGGGTGAAGCGCAGCGCGTGCACGGAGGCGCAATAGGCGCAGCCGTTGATGCGCGAGGCCGCGACCGCGCCAAGCTCCCGGTCGGCGCGTGGCAGGCCCTTCTGGCCGAACATGATGCCGTTGTAGAGCGGCGAGCGTTCGGAGAGCGCCTCCGGATCGTGCGCCAGCACCAGCGAATAGGCGCCGACCGCGCGGTTGGAGGGCGTGACCTTCAACGCGACGAGTTGCTCTTGCCGCGCCGTGTTCAGATCAAGCGGCGGAACCCAAGGCCGCCATTCGAGCTCGCCGTGGGTGAAGTCGCGCATCGGCTTGCTCATGAGGCGCCTTTCAACATGCGCAAGCCGGCGAGCACGCGCGATTGGAAATTGACGTAGGCGATAAGCTGCGACAGCGACACGATGGCGTGCGACGAAAGCCCGACGGCGGTGAGTTCGTCGATGTCGTCGCGCTCCGCGCTGGCCGGCCCGCGCGTGACGAGGTCGACATGGGCGAGGATCGCGTCCCACCGCCCCTCGGTGATCTGCGCGCCGCCTTCGACCGTCCTCGCAAGCGTACCGGCCGGATCGAGGGTCGCGAGCCGTGCGCGATAGTGCCCGGTGAGAGCGTCGTCCCGCAGCAATTCGGCAACCCGCAGCGCGCTTGCGGCGCGTTCGGCGGGCGTCAACCCGCCATCGTCGGCCGGCGAAAAGATCGCGTCATCGCTGCCTTGCAGATGCTTCACCACGTCGGGTCGTTGACGCCGGAGCTCGAAGGCCGCCGTGCCCGGCGCAAGGCCGGCAAGCTGGTCCATCACATCGTCGCTCATGTCTTCACATCCGCGGGTTGCTCGGCCAGGAATTTGGAAATGTCCTCGTCGAGGACGTATTCGTCGCCGCGCAGTTCCGGATTGCTCCAGCCGACCATGCGCCGCCACGTACGCTCATAGTCCTCGGCGAACAAGGCGCTCACGACGCCGGACGCGACGCGCTCCGCCCCGATGCTGATCGCCGGGATGTCGCCGGAGATCGGCCCCTGGCTCATATAGGCCGGAAAGGTGAAACAGTGAATGCGGTTGACCCAAGGCGCGGCGCCCGGCGTGCGTTCCAGGAACTCGAACGCCGGCCCCACAAAGGGGTGGTCGGCCTGCGCGTAGTCCGTGGGGCCCTCGGGCGTGAAATGATCGCTCCAGAGCTGAATATGCGGCTTCAGCGATGCAAGCTCGGGGCGCTGGCTCCAGTCGACGGTGAGGCCGGTCGCCAGGATGAGGAAGTCGAAGGCGAGCATGCCGCGCGTGGTGTCGAGCAGCACGCGCCCGTCCTTGATCTCGATCACGCGCGGCGCGCAGCGCGCGAAGATCGAGAAGTTCTTGTGCCGCGTCACGCGCAGCATCGAGTCGTGCGGCGGCGGGATCGCCTGCTCGTCGATGTAGTTCACGATGGCCCATTTCTGCGCGTGCGTCAGGCTATGAAAGCCGACCCAGAAGCCCGCGCTGCCGATGCCCATGCCCTTGTTGATGCGCGGCACGTCGGGCCGCCGCACCAGCATGGCGACGCGGGCCGCGCCATGCTCCAGGGCTTCGGCGGCGTTGTCGACCGCGGACGCGCCGGCGCCGACGACGCCGACGAACTTGCCGCGTAGCGCTTCGAAATCGATATCGTCGACCGAGTGCCGCACGAAGCGCGGATCGAGCCCGCGGAACATCGCCGGCGTATAGGGTCCGCCGAGCCCGTCGCGGCCGTTCGCCAGCACGACGCGGCGCGCCGCGACTTTGCGCGTGCCGTCGCGCGAGCGCAGCGTCAGCACAACGAGTTCGCCATCGCCGCCAAGGTCGAGCAACTCGATCTCGTTGTCGATCGGCACATCGATCATGCGCCGATACCAGCGCAGGTAATCCATCCATTGCAGGCGCGGGATGCGATGCAGCGTTTCCCAGGCCGCGCGGCCGAACTGCGCCTCGAACCAGGCGCGGAAGGTCAGATTCGAGAAACCGAACGCCGGACCGCTCAATTCGGGCGGCGAGCGCAGCGTTTCCATGCGCGCGTAGGTCGCCCATGGTCCCTCGAAGCCCGCGGGCGAGCGGTCGAAGATCTTCAAGGAGCGCACCGCGAGACACTTCAATGCAAACGCCGCCGAGAGTCCCGACATGCCGGCGCCGACGACCGCGACATCGAGCACCGGCCCATATTCGGGATGTATGCGCGGCTCGAGCCAGTCCTTCGCGGGCGGCAGCACAAGCAGTTCGAGATCGCGCGCAAGACGCGCTTCGAGCGCCGCAAGTGTCGCGGGACCGGGATCGGTTTCAGTCACGGATCACTCTCATGCCGCCTGTCCGCCGAGGTAGGCATCGCGGATGCGCGGATCGTGTAGCAGATCGCGCGCCGGGCCGGACAGTGCGATGCGGCCGGACTGGAGAACATAGCCGTAGTCCGCGATCCGCAGCGCAAGGCTGGCATTCTGCTCGACCATGAACACCGTCACGCCGGTCCTGTTCACGGCCTGGATCAGCTCCAGCACGCGATCGACGAACAGCGGCGAGAGTCCCATGGTGGGTTCGTCCATGCAGAGCACGCGTGGGCGGCCCATGAGCGCGCGAGCCATCGCGACCATCTGCTGCTCGCCGCCGGAGAGCGTGCCGGCGGCCTGGTTGCTGCGCTCGGCAAGGCGCGGGAACAGCGCCAGCATGCGGTCGTAGTCGTGCGCGATCTCCGCCTTGTCGCTGCGCGTGTAGGCGCCCATCAGCACGTTCTCGCGCACCGTCATGGCGCCGAACAGGCGGCGCGCCTCCGGCACCGATCCGACGCCGCGCCGGATGATCTGCGGCGTCGGCAGGCCGGTGATCAGCGCGCCGTCGAGGATGACCTCGCCCGAGCGCGGTTTGAGCAGGCCGAGGATCACCTTCATGGTGGTCGACTTGCCGCTCGCATTGCCGCCGAGCAGACAGACGATCTGGCCGCGCGCGACCTCGATCGACAGGTCGAAATGGACCTGGATCGGCCCGTAGAAGGAATTGATGCGGTCCAGCTTGAGAATGGGATTGTTCATGAGGCGTCCTCATGAATGGTGCCGACTTCGCGCGAGCCGAGATAGGCGGCGATCACGGCGGGATCCGCGGCAACTGCCTGGGGGAGGCCTTCGGCGATCTTTGCCCCGTCTTCCATGACGATGACGCGGTCGGAAAGCTGCATCACGAGATCGAGCTTGTGCTCGATCAGCAGGATCGTGAATTGGCCCTTCAGGCCGCGGATGATCTCCAGCATCTCGGCGGTCTCGGTTGGATTCATGCCGGCGGTCGGCTCGTCGAGGAACAGGACGCGCGGCTTGAGCGCCAGCGCGCGGGCGATTTCCAGGCGGCGGCGGTTGGCATAGGAGAGCGAGAAGGCCGGATTGTTGACGCGCGGCGTGAGCCGCTCGCCGAACAGCGCGAGAATATCCATCGCCTCGGCGCGGAGCGCTGCTTCCTCGGCCTTCACCGATCCGGGGCGGACCAGCGCCAGCGCGAGTTCGCCCACCGGACCGATCACGGGCCATTGCGGTCGCACGGCGGACAGCCGCGTATGCGCACCGACCAGGACGTTGTCGAGCACGGAGAGGTTCCCGAACACGCGGCCGTGCTGGAACGTGCGCGCAAATCCGAGCGCCGCGATCTGCTCGGCCGGGAGGCCGGTCACGTCGCGTCCGGCGAACGTCACCGTGCCGGCGTCCGGAGCGTCGAGACCGGTCACCAGATTGAACACCGTGGTCTTGCCGGCGCCGTTCGGCCCGATGATGCTCACGAGTTCGCCTTCGTTCACGATGAGCGACAGGGCGTCGACGGCCGTGACGCCGCCGAAGCGGCGCGTCAGGCCATCGAGCTGCAGGATCGGGGCCATCACACCGTCCCCAGCAGGCCCTGCGGGCGAAAACGAATGAGCAGCAGCAGCACGATGCCGTAGATCAACATGCGGTAGTCGGCCGCGGCGCGGAAAAGCTCGGGCAGGCTCACCAGCGCGACCGCGCCGAGGATCGCGCCCGCGACGTTCCCGAGCCCGCCGAGGATCACCATGGTGAGCGCCAGTAGCGAGGCCTGCGACGTGAAGGTCTCGTGGTTCACATAGGAGAAGATATGCGCCATCAAGGCGCCCGC
>CAYZMR010000092.1:0-13677 GCA_964479515.1 uncultured Hyphomicrobiales bacterium
CGACGGCGGTGCCGATATTGCCGCCCGCGCCGGAGCGATTGTCGATCACGAAGGATTGGCCGAGGCGCTCGGCCAGCTTGGCGCCGATCAGCCGTGCCGCGACATCGGCGGGACCGCCGGGCGCGTACGGCACGATGATCCGCACCGGATGATCCGGATAGGCGGCGCGCGCCGGCGCCGCGCAACACGCGAGCGCAAACAATACGGCGGCAATGGTTCGTCCCGGCATGCGCGTCTCCCCGCGGCGCCTTTCGCGCCGTTCCGCGTCACGCTAGCATTCGTCCATAAGACGAAACAGGGAGGCAGCGATGTCATGGATGGCGCGGCTCGTCGCGGCCGCAATACCGGCGCTCGTGTTTGTCGCAAGCGCAAGCGCCGTCGAGCTCGACCCGAAGGCCGTGGTCTACACACTGCCCGATGACATCAAATGGGTCGAGAACAAGCAGGCCGGCAGCGCAAACGTCGTGATCGCGGGCGATCCGACCAAGCCCGGCCTCTACGTGGTGCTGACGAAATGGCACGCCGGCAATCACTTCAGCCGGCCGCATTGGCATCCCAATGACCGCTTCATCACGGTGATCAAGGGCACGTGGTGGGTCGGGTCGGGACCGAATTTCGATCCTGCCAATTCCACCGTGCCGCTGCCCGCCGGGACCGTCGTGACGCATTACGGCCGCCAAGTGCATTACGACGGCGCCAAGGACGAGGACGCCGTGCTGCTGATCGTCGGCGAGGGACCGGCGACGAGCACGCCGTTCGTGGCGGCGACGGATATGAAGAAGTAAATCAATCTCCGCTCACCCCCGCGAAAGCGGGGGTCCAGGTCGCCAATCGCGGCGCTTCGGCAAGTGGCTCTGGATTCCCGCTTTCGCGGGAATGAGCGGAGTGAGACTACCGCCACATCGCGCGCATGCGCGCCGCGACATCGACACGCGGGCCGGTCTGCGCCTTCCCCTGCGGGCTCTGCGACGCCGCCGGCCAGACGCGCTGCTCGAACAGGCCGAGCATCGCGGACGGAATGAAGCGCGTGCGCTGCGCGTAGACGTGGCCGTCGCCGCGCGCCGCCTGGCTGTGCACGTAGAAGCGGTGCGGCACCAGGATGCTGAGCTCGTCCTTGGCGCGCGTCATCGCGACGTAGAGGAGGCGGCGCTCCTCCTCGATCTCGTCGGCATTGCCGGTCGCAAGATCGGACGGGATGCAGCCGTCGACGGCGTTGAGCACGAACACGGATTTCCATTCCTGCCCCTTGGCGGAATGGATGGTGGAGAGGATGAGATAATCCTCGTCGAGCAGCGGCGCGCCGGACTGATCGCTGGTCGCGCCCGGCGGATCGAGCGTCAGGTCAGTGAGGAAACGCTCGCGGCTCGGATAGCCGGCGGCGATCTGCTCGAGCTGCGTCAGGTCGGCGGCGCGGATATGCGCGTCCTCGTGGATGCGCTCGAGATGCGGCTCGTACCAGTTGCGCACCGCCGACAGTTCGGCCGGCCAGCCCATCGCGGCACGCGTGAGCGCCGCAAACAGCGCGACGAACGGCGCCCAATCGGCCTGCGCGCGCGGCGGCCCGGCGTCTGCGAGCGCGACTACCGAGCCCTCACGCAGCCGATCGAGCGCGCGGCCGGCGGTCGCGGGACCGACGCCCGGCAAAAGCTGCAATACGCGAAAGCCCGCGACGCGGTCGCGCGGGTTCTCGGCGAACCGCAAGACAGCGAGCATGTCCTTGACATGCGCGGCGTCGAGGAACTTCAGGCCGCCGAACTTCACGAACGGGATGTTGCGGCGGGTGAGCTCCACTTCGAGCAGATCCGAGTGGTGCGCGGCGCGGAACAGCACGGCCTGATCTTTAAGCGCGATGCCAGTCTCGCGCGCGTCGAGCACGCGTTCGGCGACGTAGCGCGCCTGGTCCATCTCGTCGCGCACCGACACGAGCAACGGCGGCGCGCTCGCGGCGCGCTCGGACCAAAGGTTCTTGGTGTGGCGTTCGGCCGCGAGCGCGATCACGGCATTCGACGCGGCGAGGATGGCTCCCGTCGAGCGATAATTGCGCTCCAGCGTGACGATGCGCGCCGCGGGGCTGAAGCGCTTCGGAAAATCCAGGATGTTGCGCACGGTCGCGGCGCGGAACGAATAGATCGACTGCGCATCGTCCCCGACCACCGTGAGGCCGCGCCCGTCGGGCTTGAGCGCGAGCAGGATCTCGGCCTGCAGCGCATTCGTGTCCTGGTACTCGTCGACCATGACGTGGTCGAAGCGCGACGCGATGTCGGCGGCGAGCGCGGGCTCGGCGACCATCTGCGCCCAGTAGAGCAGGAGATCGTCGTAATCGAGCACGTTCTGGCGCTGCTTTGCCTCCACGTAAGCCGAAAACAACGCGCGCAGCTCGGCGCTCCAGTTGGCGCACCAGGGAAAGACCTTGCCGAGCACGGCTTCGAGCGGCTCGCGCGCGTTCACGGCGCGCGAATAGATCGCAAGGCACGTGCTCTTGGTCGGGAAACGCTCCTTGGTGCGCGACAGCCCGAGCTCGTGGCGCACGAGGTTCATCAGGTCGGCGGCGTCCTCGCGGTCGTGGATCGTGAAGGCGGCGTCGAGCCCGATCTCGGCGGCGCGCTCGCGAAGAAGCCGCGCGCCGACCGCGTGGAACGTGCCGGACCAGGACAGGTCCGACACGCGCCCCTTGCCGCCGACCGCGAAGGCGACGATGCGCTCGGCGCGTTTCGCCATCTCGGCCGCCGCGCGGCGCGAGAAGGTCAGCAGCAGGATACGGCGCGGATCGGCGCCGTTGACGATCAGGTGCGCCACCCGATGCGCCAAAGTGTCGGTCTTGCCCGAGCCCGCGCCCGCGATCACCAGCAGCGCGCGCGTGTCGTCCGCCCCGACGCCGTGCTCGACAGCGCGGCGCTGCTCGGGATTGAGCCTGTCGAGATAGGCGGTCATGCGAATCACGTCCGGGGCGTCCGGAGGCGAGCTTTCACGTTTCGGGTGGCGGCGGCAAATGACGCGCTGCCCGACCCGTTGCCTCGGGCTCGCCGGGGCGCGAGACTTTCGATCGCGTGCCCCTGGCGCGCCAACCGGCGCCCATCATGACCACGACCGAGGATATCGATCGCCTCATCGACGCCTGGGAAGCCGGGATTTTCACGTCCACGGAGTTTCAGGACAAGCTGATGACCGTTGTTTGGGCGCTTCCCGCGGCCGAGAAGCGCGCCGAGCTGCAGGCGTTGGCGGCGCACCTCAATGAAGACGTGCGGCAGGCCGCCCGGGAGCTCCAGGTCTTCGCGCGCCACGAGGCGCTGAGCCGGGATTTCGACTACGTGCGGGCGAACTCACCGCTGCGGCCAGGCGTTCGGCTCGAACTGTTCGGGGGATATGATTACTATTCGACCGAAGGAAAGCCGTGGTGGCTCAATGGCCACGAGTGTTACCGGGCTATCTTCCTCGGCTTCGCGTCATTTGGCGAGAATGCCATCCCGGCCGGTCTGGTGGAGTTCGACGAGGCGATCGACCTGCCGGGCCATAAAGGGCGCTTCGGTGTCCTGCGCACGAGCTATGATTCACACACCTTCGCCTGGGGCGAGGCGGAGGGTGTCGTCGCGGTGCATGTCAGGGAGGCGCTGCCCGAGGATCTCGCGTCGATACGATCCTCCCTCGACCTCGCCCTGGCCGCCGAGACGCACGCGAGCTATCGCGTCGAGCAAGCATCCTGATCGCCGGGTGAGCGGCCGTTCGCCACCCGCTTTTTGGGGCTCCGGCCGGGCATCTCGCGCGCGGAACGATAACGCTACAAACGTCGGAGCTTTTGCAATAAATGCTTGGCGTCTGACCTTCATAATGGCGATATGCGCATGATGATGGTCGCCTTCGTCCTGGTGACATTCACGATCTGGGACGTGAGCATGAACCGTAGCCAATATACCGGCGCGATATTTTCAATCGCACGCCGGGTCGTCACGCCTTAGCCCCCGCCATTCTGGGCGATACCGCATGCCGGACAGGGTGGCTTCACGCCGGATCAATCCCGCTTGATCGGCGGGCTGCGGCTCGCTAGCGTTCAATCGCCATCCGCCGGGATGCTTGACGTTTGCGGGTCTGCGGCTATGCAGACTACGCTCAGGTTTGTCAGAGGCGGGGCTTTCATGAACAAGGTCTATCCCGACGCGAAGGCGGCGCTCGCGGACGTACTCAAGGACGGCATGCTGATCCATGCCGGCGGGTTCGGCCTGTGCGGCATCCCCGAGGTGCTGATCCACGCGATCCGGGATTCCGGCGTGGGGAACCTCACCGTGGTGTCGAACAATGCCGGTGTCGACGGCGCGGGCCTCGGGCTCCTGCTGGAAACGCGCCAGATCAAGAAGATGATCTCGTCCTATGTGGGCGAGAACAAGCTGTTCGCGCAGCAGTATCTCGCGGGCGAGCTCGAGATCGAGTTCAACCCGCAGGGCACGCTCGCCGAGCGCATCCGCGCGGGCGGCGCCGGCATCCCGGCCTTCTTCACCCGCACCGGCGCCGGCACCGACATCGCCAAGGGCAAGGAAGAGCGCGAGTTCGACGGCGAGAAATACATCATGGAGCGCGGCATCTTCGCCGATCTGGCGATCGTGCATGCCTGGAAGGCCGATACCGAAGGCAACCTCGTGTACCGCAAGACCGCGCGCAACTTCAATCCGATGATGGCGACCGCCGCCAAGGTCACCATCGCCGAGGTCGAGAACCTGGTCGAGCCGGGCGAGATCAATCCCGACCACATCATCACGCCCGGCGTCTACGTGCAGCGCATCGTGCACGTGCCGAACGCCGTCAAGCACATCGAACAGCGCACCGTGCGCAAACGCGTGATGGCTGCTCCCTACGGAACCGGAGAGGAAGTGTAGCGCATGGTCCCGAAAAGTGGGGACCGGTTTTCGGATAAGATCATGCGCAGATCACAAACGGATTCACATTCAGATTAGAGGAGGGCCTGTCATGCCCTGGACCCGCGATCAAATGGCCGAACGCGCCGCGCAGGAGCTGCGCGACGGCTTCTACGTCAATCTCGGCATCGGCATCCCGACGCTGGTGTCGAACTACATTCCGACCGGAATGAGCGTCCAGCTCCAGAGCGAAAACGGCATGCTCGGGTTCGGCCCGTTTCCCTACGAGGGCGACGAGGACGCCGACCTCATCAATGCCGGTAAGCAGACCGTCACCGAATTGCCGACCACGAGCTTCTTCTCCTCGGCCGATTCATTCGCGATGATCCGTGGCGGTCATATCGACATCGCGCTGCTCGGCGCCATGCAGGTCGCCGAGAACGGCGACCTCGCCAACTGGATGATTCCGGGCAAGATGGTGAAGGGCATGGGTGGCGCCATGGACCTGGTCGCGGGCGTGAAGAAGGTCGTCGTGATCATGGAGCACATCGCCAAGGCGAAGGACGGCAGCATCGAGCCGAAGCTGCTGCACAAGTGCACGCTGCCGCTCACCGGCGCGGGCGTGATCGACATGGTGATCACCGACCTCGGCGTGTTCGACATCGACCGCAAGGGCGGCGGCATGACGCTGAAGGAGCTCGCGCCGGGCGTCACGCTCGACGAGATCAGGGCGAAGACGCAAGCCGCCTACAAGGTCGCAAATACGTTGACGCATTGAGTGCGCGGAGCGGCCACGAAAGGGTCACAGAGGCGGGCCAAAGGTTGCGCGAGAGTCGGGCGCGGCTATAGTCGGGCCGGCCGACCACCCTTACACCGGAACCCGTCGTGCCAGCCGCCATCGGCCTCAAACGCCTGAGTTTTGCCCTCGCGGCCGTGCTGGCGGGCGGTGTGGTCACGCTGGTCGCGGTATCATCCTTCATTCCAGCCGAAACGGTGCGCCGGGCGGTGATCGCCGAAATCCGCGGCGTGACCGGCCTCGAACCGGTCGTGCGCGGCGCCGTGTCGGTGTCGCTGTTTCCGACCGCGACGGTGAGCTTCTCCGACGTCGTGCTCGGTGACGACCGCAACGGCAAGCCCGCGCTCGCGGCGGATCAACTGACGGCCAAACTGAGCCTGCTGCCGCTGCTGCTCGGCCGGATCGAAACTGCCGATATCGCGTTGACGCGGCCGCGCGTCACCATCAGCCTCGAAGGCGACGGCCGCTCGAACTGGTCGAGCCTCACCGCGACGCTCGCGCGCACGCTCAAGGGCGGCGCGAAGCAATCGGACCACGTGATGTCGCTCTCCGAGGTGCGCATGTCCGGCGGCACCGTTACGGTCAGCGACGACGCGCACGGCGTCTCCGAGACGCTGACCGACGTGGACGTTTCGCTCGCCTGGCCTTCGATCGCGCGCAGCTTCGCGGTGACCGGGCGGTTCGTGTGGCACGACGAGCCGTTCGACGTGAGCGCGAGCGCCGCCGACCTGCTCGCGGCGCTGAGCGGCGACCGCTCGGGCCTGAAAGTGCGGCTCGCGGGGAGCCCGTTCAAGCTCGCCTTCGACGGCCACATGAGCTACCTGCCGACCCCCAAGATCGAGGGCACGCTCGCAGCCGACGGCCCCTCGCTGCGGGCGGCGCTGCGCTGGGGCGGGCGGCAGACGTTGCCCGGCGGCGGCTTCGGGCTGTTCGCCCTCAAGGCGCAGACCAGCATCAGCGGAGGCGTTTTCGCGTTGACGCAGGTCAATATCGAGCTTGACGGCAACACGGCGGAAGGCGTGCTCGTCTTCAACAGCGAGCCGCGCACGACCGTGAAGGGCACGCTCGCCGCCGAGACGCTGGATCTCTCGCCCTACGTCTCCACCATCGAGGTGATGCGCAGCACCGACCGCGACTGGAGCCGCCGACCGATCGCGCTCGACGGGATGACCGACTTCGACCTCGATCTGCGCCTCTCGGCCGCGCGCATCACGGTCGCCAACGTCAAGCTCGGCCGCACCGGGATCGCCGCGAACCTGCGCGACGGAAAGTTGACGCTGGCGATCGGCGAGGCGCAGGCGTTCGGCGGCGTGCTCAAGGGCTCGCTGCTGCTCGCCAAGTCGAGCGCCGGCGCGGACATCAAGTCGCTGCTGTCGTTCACCGACGTGGACCTCGAGACCTGCCTCGGCGAGCTGTTCGGCATCCGCCGCCTCGAGGGCAAGGGCGACGTCACCATGGCGCTGGATGCGACCGGCGACAGCGTATTCGCGCTGACGCGCACGCTGTCGGGTACCGCGAGCCTGACCGCGCGGCAGGGCGCGCTGACCGGCTTCGACGTCGAGCAGCTCTTGAAGCGGCTGGAACAGCGGCCGCTGTCCATCGGCGGGGATTTCCGCCGCGGGCGCACGCCCTACGACAAGCTCACCGTGGCGTTGCGCATCACGCAGGGAGCGGCCAGCGTCGAGGGCGTGTCGCTGGAAGGCGGACCGGTGAAGCTCACGCTCGGCGGCGTTGCGTCGATTCCCTCGCGCGACCTCGACCTCAAGGGCACGGCGGCGCTGGTCTCGACCAATGACGGCGCGGCCGCGTTCGTGCTGCCCTTCGTGGTGCAGGGCCAGTGGGACGATCCGATCATGCTGCCCGATGCGCGCAGCCTGATCCGCCGCTCCAACGCAGCCGCGCCCCTGCTCGACGCGGTGCGCGACCGCAAGACCCGCGACGCCGTGCGCGAGGCGATCGAGCGCCTGAGCCGTGACGCCGCCGCCCCGGCCCCGGTCGAGCCCGCCGCCGCGCCGCCCGCGGCCGTCGCCGCTCCCCCGCCGGCCCGGTAAGGCCGCAGCAGAGCCTGCAACGTGGGCCCTCCCCGAAAAGGGAGGGTGATCGGGACGTTGCTGCTATCATCGGAGCGCGGACGAATCAGGCGCCGGTGGCGCACCGGCGACGGAGCCAATGCTCGCGCGTGTCCTTTCTACGCTGGTCAAGGTCGCGGTCGCGTCATTGATCGTCGGCACCGTGCTGGCGCATTTCGGCATCACGGCCGACCAGATCCTGTCTGACCTCGGCATGACGCCGGAGCGCCTGGCCGAGCTTGCGCGGCAGGCATTCGCCTGGGCGCTGCCGAACCTGCTGCTCGGCTCGCTCATCATCGTCCCGGTGTGGCTCGTCGTCTATCTGTTCCGCCCGCCGGGCCGCCGCAGCGAGTGATCTTCGTTCCCTCGCCGCGCCTCGGTGCCGCGGCCCGCTATGGCGCCATCAGGCCGAGCGAGGTGAGATAACCGGCGTTGATGCGACCGTTCCTCAGCCTTGCGGCTTCGAGATAAGCGTCGAGGATCGCTTGCGCCTGCTGGCGAAACGGAAACGAGGTCGCCTCGGGCGCGTGCATGTCGGAACTGCCGACATTGGCGATCAGGTCCCAGCCCGCCGGCTTTTGAATGGAGACCACGGTGGAGTCGGACTCGAGGTTCTTGTAGGGCCAGAAGCACCATCCGATGCCGAACCGCTCATGCAGTTGGCGAAACTTCTCGTTCCAGACGTTGGTAAGCTCGCCGGTCTCGCCGATGAGCAGCGGCACGTTCCAGCGATTGCTGAAATTGAGGTAGCTCTGCAGCGAGTCGCGCGTCGGGTTGGCCCAGAACTTATGATAGGTGTAGACGGCGTTGGCGTCGAAAGGCCGGTCGAACACCGCGAAGTTCGTGCTCCATTGCGCGCCGGCGAGCAGCACCAGATGGTTCGGGTCGACGCCGCGGATCGCCGTGACGATCTCGCGGTAGAACGTCTCCAGCCGCGGATTGAGATAATTCTCGTCGCTGTAAGGCGAGATCGGCTCGTTCAGAAGGTCGTAGCCGAGCACGGTCGGCTCGTCGCGATAGCGCGCGGCAAGCTCGCGCCATAGCGCGACGGTGAGCCGCCGGTATCGCGGCACGTAGAACGTCAGCGGGAATCCGCTGCCGTCGTCATGGTTGACGCCCGTCTGCCCGCCGGGCGCGGCATGCAGATCGATGATCACGCGCAGGCCCTCTTCGCGGCACCACGCGACCAGCCGGTCGAGCAGAGACCAGCCCTGCCCTTCGAACCGGTCCGTGCCGTCATCGCCGGGCTCGACGAACAGGCGCCAATGCAGCGGCACGCGCACGGTGTTGAAGCCGGCGGCCTTGATGAAACGGATGTCCTCTTGCGCCACATAGACGTCGCGAAATTCGCTCCAGAAGCGCGCCGCCTCGTCGGGACCGATGAGAGCCTCGATGACCCGCGCGATCTCGGTCGGAGCGCGGGCATGCGCGAACTTGAACATGTAGCCTTCGGGGACCAGCCAATTGCCGAGATTGATCCCCTTGATGGAGAAGCGCTCGCCGCGCGCATCCACAAGGCGCGCGCCCTCGGCGTGAATGAAGTCGCGCGGCTCGGCTGCCGCGGACGCCGTCCCGACGGCAAGCACGATGGCAATCGCCAGCGCGCCGAGCTGGCAGAAACGACGGCAACCTTCGCGGACGCGCATCGACCAAACCCTTCAGGACGAGCGCGATGCCAAAATCGTGCCAGCGGCGGCGTGCCGCCTCACGGCCGATCGATCCGCGCCCGAAGGGTTTGTCCTAAGGCGCGGAGATCATACTAAGATGAATGCCTGGCGCCGCCGGACGACCGGCCGCAGAGCACAAGTTGTGCTCCCGTGAGCGAGGGCAAATCGTCGATGTCCGGCATGCCTTTATCCCAGGCGCTGCTCTTTCTCGCATCAATCGTCATTCTCATCGTCGCAATCCAGCGGCTGCATCTGCATCCGTTTCTCGCCCTCGTCGGCGTCGCCGCGGCTTTTGGCCTGGCGGCCGGGTTTTCCACCGGGCTTCTCGGCAAGGCCTTCGGCACCGGCTTTTCCCAGACGATCTATGCACCCGGACTGGTGATCGTCGCGGCCGGCCTGATCAGCGGCCTCGCCGAGAGCACGGCGGCGCCCGGTCGGCTGACGGCGGCGATCGATCATTGCCGATGGCTCGGATCCACCCGGATCGCGACGCTGCTCGGCCTGACCGCGGGAATCGGCGCCACGCCCTCAACCGCTTTCGCGCTGCTCACGCCGCTGCTGCGGGCCATCGGCGGCGGAGCAGCGCCCAAACGCGAGGCCACCATGATTGCGCCGGCGCTCGCGATTTCGGCAAGCCATGGTCTCGTGTTGTTTTCGCCGGTGCCGATCGGCGCCGCCGCCATCCTCGGCGCCGAATGGGGCCGCGTCGCTTTGTTCGGCTTGCCGATCGCGGTTCTGCTGGTCGCCGTCGGGGCCGCATGGGCGCGATGGCTGCCGGCCGCCATAGACCGGGGTCAACCACCGATCTCAGCGCCGCCTCCCGTGCCCGAACAACGCAGCGGCTGGCCCGCGATCGTGCTGCTTGCGGCGACCGCGGTGCCGCTCTCGATGCTGATCATGCAATCGCTCGGCGACATCCCGAGCGAGCCGCTCGGCGGCGGGCCGGCGCGGGAGATGATTCTCGGGCTCGGCCGCCCGCTCATCCTCTTCCTGGTCGCCCTCGGCATCATGATTGTCGGGTTGTGGCGTGTGAGTCGAAAGCTTCTCGCCGATTCCACCTGGACCGCGCGCATCCTCGGCAATGTTGCGGGCGTCCTGCTGATCGTCGGCGCCGCGGGCGGCCTGCAGCGGCTCTGTCAGGAGACCGGCATGGCGGAGCTGATCGGCGAGCGCTTGCTCGGATCGCCCGGCGAGCTGCTGATCCCGTTCCTGGTCGCGGCGGTGATTAAGACCTTGCAGGGCTCGTCGCTTGTCGCGGCCATCACCACCGCCGGCATGGTCCAGCCGCTTCTGCTGACGCTCGGATTGGGCGACGAGAGCGGAAAGGCGCTCGCAACGCTCGCGATCGGCGCGGGCGCCATGACGATGTCGCAGGTCAATGACGATTATTTCTGGTTGGTCTCGACCAGCGCCGGGCTTTCGCCGCTGCGCGCGCTCGCCGCGGTAACGGGCGGGACGTTGCTGCAGGGGCTCGCTGCCGTCGCGGTCCTGCTGGTTCTCCGGCATCTCATATGAGCGCCGATCCGGGAGAGACATGATGACCCGCAAATCTGCGTCACGCCGCGACCTGCTCAAGCTGGCCGGCGCAGGCGCGATCGCGGCGAACGCGGCAGCGCCTGCGCGCGCGCAGACGGCAGCTCCGCCCGCCCAGCGCGGTTTCCCGCCAGGCTTTCTCTGGGGTACCGCGACCGCGTCGTATCAGGTCGAAGGCGCCTCCCAGGAAGACGGCCGCGGCGAGTCGATCTGGGACCGGTTCGCGCACACGCCCGGCAAGACCCGCAACGGCGACACCGGCGACGTCGCCGATGATCACTACCATCGCTACCGGCAGGACGTGGCCTTGATGAAGGCGCTCGGCGCGCGCGCGTACCGGTTCTCGATCGCCTGGCCGCGCGTGTTTCCGGAAGGCACCGGCGCACCGAATCCGAAGGGCTTGGATTTCTACGAGCGCCTGGTGGACGAGTTGCTCGCCAACGGCATCGCGCCATTCGCGACGCTCTATCACTGGGACCTGCCGCAGGCGCTGCAGGAGAGCGTCGGCGGATGGGAATCGCGCGACACCGCGCAGGCCTTCGCGGATTACGCCGGTTACGTCGGCGCGAGGCTCGGCGACCGGGTGAAGCACTTCTTCACCACCAATGAGCTCTCGGCGTTCGTCGAACTGGGCTACCGGGACGGCATCTTCGCGCCCGGCCTGAAGCTTCCTCCGGCGCGCCTGAACCAGGTGCGCCACCACGCGGTGCTCGGCCACGGGCTCGCCGTCCAGGCGATCCGGGCACACGCAAAGCCCGGAACCCAGGTCGGGCTGGCCGAGAACATGGTGGCGGCCGTGCCGGTCGTGGAGACGGCGGACAATATCGCCGCCGCCGAACGCGCGACGCGCGAACTCAATGCCGGATATCTGACGGTCATCCTCGAAGGGCGCTACACCGACGCCTTCCTGTCCGCCGCCGGAGCGGACGCGCCGAAATTCACCGGGCAAGACTTGAAGGCGATCGCGAGCCCGCTCGATTTCGTCGGGATCAACGTCTACATGCCGGTCTATGTGCGGGCGACCGGCGCGTCGGCGGGATTCGAGACGGTGCCGTTCGCCAAATCCCATCCGCGGATGGCTTCCTCCTGGCAGGTCTTCGGACCGGAGTCGCTCTACTGGGCGCCACGAAACCTGCAGAAAATCTGGAACGTGAAGGACATCTACATCACCGAAAACGGCTGCGGCGCGGCCGATGAGCCGGCGGCGGACGGCATCGTCTACGACACCGACCGCATCATGTTCCTGCGCGGCTATCTCGCCGCCCTGCAACGCGCGACAGCGGAAGGCGTGCCGGTGCGCGGCTATTTCCTCTGGAGCCTGCTCGACAACTTCGAATGGGCGGATGGGTACGGCACCCGTTTCGGACTGGTCCATGTCGACTATGCGAGCCAGAAACGCACGCCGAAACTGAGCGCCGCGTATTATTCCGAGGTCATCCGGCGCAACGCCTTGCCGTGAGGTCAGAGCCTCGCGCCCAACGCCGCTGCGCGGTCGTGGCGCGCCTGCGAGCGCCGTCCGAGCAGCGACGCGATCACGAGGCCCGCCGCCGCCACCGCGATCAGAACCGTGCAGACGGCGTTGATCTCGGGCTTCACGCCGAGGCGGACCTCCGAATAGATGCGGATCGGCAGCGTGGTCGCGCCGGGCCCGGTCACGAAGCTCGCGATCACGAGATCATCGAGCGAAAGCGCGAAGGCGAGCAGGAAGCCGGACGCGACGGCAGGCCAGATCAGCGGCAGCGTGACGGTCAGAAACGTGCGCAGCGGCGGGCAGCCAAGATCCATCGCGGCCTCCTCCAGGCTGCGGTCGAAACTCGCAAGCCGCGACTGCACCACGACCGCGACGAAGCTCATGGTCAAGGTCGTGTGCGCGATCGCGATCGCCCAGAAGCCGCGTTCGAACCCTATCGCGACGAACAGCAAGAGCAGCGACAGGCCGGTGATGACCTCGGGCATCACCAGCGGCGCGTAGATCATGCCGGCGAACAGCAATCGCCCGCGGAAGCGCTGGCGCGACAGCGCGAGCGCCGCGAGCGTGCCGAGCACCGTCGCGGCGCCGGCCGAGATCAACGCGAGGCGCAGCGAGATCGACGCCGACTCCAGCATCGCGGCGTCGCGGAACAGCTCGCCATACCAGCGGGTCGACCAGCCGCCCCAGATCGTGACGAGCCGCGAGCCGTTGAACGAATAGATCACCAGCACGGCAATCGGCAGGTAGAGAAACGCGAGGCCGAACGCGAGCGACGCCAAGTTGATCCTGCTGAAGCGGCGCATCAGGCTCGCTCCAGCGCGCGCGCTTCGCGCCGCTGATAGATCAGGATCGGCACGACGAGGATCGCCAGCAAGGTGACGGCAAGCGCGGCGGCGGCCGGCCAGTCGCGGTTGGCGAAGAATTCGGTCCATAGCGTCTGGCCGATCATCAGCGTGGCGGACGAGCCAAGCAGGTCGGGAATGACGAATTCGCCCATGATCGGGATGAAGCAGAGCAGTACGCCGGCCGCGATCCCGGGCCACGAGAGCGGCACGGTGACCAAGAAGAACGCCTTCCACGGCGGCGCGCCGAGGTCGGCCGCGGCTTCGAGCAGGCTTTCGTCGAGGCGTTCGAGCGCCGCGTAAAGCGGCAGCACCATGAAGGGAAAGTACGAATAGACGATGCCGATATAGACCGCGCTATCGGTCGCAAGCCACGTCGCGGGCTCGTGGATGAGGCGCAGCGCGGTGAGCGCCTGGTTGAGCAGGCCGTCGCGCTGCAGGATGTTGATCCACGC
>CAYZMR010000093.1:0-13635 GCA_964479515.1 uncultured Hyphomicrobiales bacterium
TGATGCACAGCCTCAAGCACTACAAGGTGCTGCACGAGAAGAACGTCATCCTCACGGTCGAGACCGCCGACACGCCGAAGGTCGCGCCCGATGAGCGTGTCCAGATCGAGCAGATCGGCGACAATTTCTCCTGCGTCACGCTCCATTTCGGCTACATGGAAACGCCGAACGTTCCCAAGGCGCTCGCGATCGCGCGCAAGCTCGGCTGGCAGTTCGACATCATGTCGACGTCGTTCTTCCTCTCGCGCCGTGCGCTGCGGCCCGCGGCGAATTCCGGCATGCCGCGCTGGCAGGATCGATTGTTCATCGCCCTCGCACGCACCGCCAACGACGCGACCGACTACTTCCAGATCCCGACCGGCCGGGTGGTGGAGATCGGCACCCAGGTGACGGTCTGAATCCGTCCTCATCCTGAGGCCGGCGACATGGTTGCGGTTTCGTTGGCCAGGCGATATTGGACGGCGCTATGCAGCCGCTGTCGGCTATTCGGGGCGTCTTGGGCCGTTGGTTTGGGAGTGGAGCCGTGTCTCAGCAGGATCGCTCGCGCGTGCAAGACCTCTATCCCGAAGAGGTCGCCAAGGGCCTGACCGAAGGCACGATGCTGCTCGTCGACGTGCGCGAGCCGAACGAGACCGACGTGGAGCGCTATCCCGACGTTGCCGTCTACATGCCGATGTCGGAGTTCGATCCGCATGCGTTGCCCGATCCAGCCGGCAAGCAGGTCGTGTTCGCGTGCCGTTCCGGCAATCGCTCGGTGACGGCGTCGCTGATCGCGCAGAATGCTGGCTTGCCCTACAACAAGCATCTTGCGGGCGGTATCAAGGGCTGGAAGGAAGCGGGCCTGCCGACCGAGAGCTAACCATAAGTCTCGTCATGGCCGGGCTTGTCCCGGCCATCCCGAAATGGAGGGGACGGTGCGCCCCTAAGCGGGATGCCCGGCACAAGGCCGGGCATGACGAAGTGGAAGCGTCCATGAATTCAGTCTTCGCAAATTTGCCGGTCTCGGTGTTCGAGGTGATGTCGCGCCTCGCGCGCGAGCAGGACGCCGTCAATCTGGGGCAGGGGTTTCCCGACGATCCTGGCCCGCTCGACGTGCGCGAGAAGGCGGCGGACGCCGTGATCAACGGCTGGAACCAGTACCCGCCGATGATGGGCCTGCCCGAACTGCGCAAGGCGGTCTCGGCGCACTACCGGCACTGGCAGAGCCTCGAGCTCGATCCCGACAGCGAGATCATGATCACCTCGGGCGCGACCGAGGCGATCGCGGGCGCCCTGATGGCGCTGATCGAGCCTGGCGACGAAGTGGTGATGTTCCAGCCGATGTACGACGCCTACCTGCCGCTGGTGCAGCGCGCTGGCGGCGTGCCGCGGTTCGTGCGGCTCGAGCCGCCGCACTGGCGCTTTACCGAGGAGCAGCTCGCGCGCGCCTTCACGCCGAAGACCAAGGTCGTGCTGTTCAACAACCCGCTCAATCCGTCGGCCGTCGTGGTTCCGCGCGAGGACCTCGAACTGCTCGCGCGCTATTGCGAAAAGTTTGACGCGATCGCGGTGTGCGACGAGGTCTGGGAGCACGTGATGTTCGACCGCCGGCGCCACGTGCCGCTGATCGCGATGCCGGGCATGCGCGAGCGCTGCGTCAAGATCGGCTCGGCGGGAAAGATCTTCTCGCTCACGGGCTGGAAGGTCGGGTTCGTGTGCGCCGCGCCGAACGTGCTGCGCGTGCTCGCCAAGGCGCACCAGTTCATCACCTTCACGACGCCGCCGAACCTGCAGGTGGCGGTCGCGTATGGGCTTGGCAAGGCGGACGATTATTTCGAGGGGATGCGCGCGGACCTCGCGCGCAGCCGCGACCGCTTCACCGCGGGCCTGCGCGCGCTCGGCTTTCCGGTGATCGACGCGCAGGCGACCTATTTCGTCAACATCGACCTCGCCACGCTTGGGCTGAACGAGGACGACGAGAGCTTCTGCAAGCGCCTCGTCCTCGAACATAAGGTCGCCGCGATCCCGGTCTCGGCGTTCTACGCCAACGACCCGATCCGCTCGGTGGTGCGCTTCTGCTTTGCCAAGCGCGATGCGACGCTCGATGCCGCGCTCGAGCGCCTTGCGGGCGCGCTCAAGCGGGCGCACTGAACGCGGCTGGCGCGGAGCCTTGCTCGTTCCCCCTCTGGTTGCTTATGGTAATCAATCATCGCGCGGGTGCGATGGTTGCGGGGCGGACGGTGGCCAAAAAAATCGTGTTGTTGTCGGACGGGACCGGCAACGCGGCCTCAAAAGTTTGGCGCACAAACGTCTGGCGCGTCTTCGAGTTGCTCGACTTGTCGAGACGGGATCAGGTCGCGCGCTACGACGATGGTGTCGGAAGTTCTTCGTTCAAGCCTCTGGCGCTGCTGGGCGGCGTCTTCGGATGGGGCCTGAAACGCAACGTTCTGGACCTCTACAAATTTCTCTGCCGCAACTATGAACCTGAAGCCAAGATTTACGGGTTTGGCTTCAGCCGCGGCGCATTCACGATACGGGTGCTTGTCGACTTCGCCCTCGACCAGGGTCTGATCGCCTACGGCGACATCTCCGAAGCCGAACTCGATCGGCGCGCCAAGGCGGCCTATCGGGCCTATCGGACTGGCAAGTTTCATTCCGTGCTCCGCTTCGAGCAGGTGTTTCGCGCGATGCGCGATGCGGTCGTCGGCTTGAGGGAGCGGCTCGTAGGGGGAGAGCCTTACGACAAGGCTAACAATATTACCCTGTCGTCGATCGAATTCGTCGGTCTGTGGGACACGGTCGCTGCCTACGGGACGCCGGTCGAGGAGATGACGCGGGGGATCAGCCAATGGCTCTGGCCGCTTGAATTGCCGAACCGAATTCTGCGGCCGGAAGTTCGGCGCGCCTGTCAAGCCTTGGCGATCGACGACGACCGTACGCCGTTCCACCCGGTTCTTTGGACCGAAGAAGGCGAGCCGGCCGTTCGCTTCAGCCAGAACGGAACCTACCAGTTGACTGACGAGCGCGTCAGCCAAGTCTGGTTTGCGGGCGCGCACTCGAATGTCGGCGGCGGCTATCCCGACGACGCGCTCGCCAAGATCCCGCTCTACTGGATCATGAACGAAGCCAAGCTTCGCGGCCTCACTTTCAAAACGCCGCCCAAGGCGGATCCGAATGCATTTCGCACCGTCAGATCCGCGCAGGACAAGGACGGCAGGCTCTATCGCGCACGCGCCGGGCTGGGCGGGTACTACCAATACGGACCACGCAAACTGCGCGATCTATGCCGGATGCGCGTTTCGTCCAAGAAGGACGACAGGGTCGAGATCACGCTACCGAAGATTCACGAGAGCGTCTTTCGGCGCATCCGCAGCGACTCCACTGCCTATGCACCGATCGGGTTACCGGGACGATATGCCGTCGTCATGGAAGACGGCAGCGTGGTGCGCGGCCGCTATAATCAGTGGGAAACGCCGGCGCAGGCGAGAGCGCGGGAGAAAGATCAAGAGAGCGTCTGGAATCTCGTCTGGCTGCGCCGCATCGTCTATTTCCTGACGATCATTGCCTCAATGCATATCGCGCTTTTTTGGTTGTTTCACGATATTTCGAGGAGCTCGGACGAATTTACCAGTCCGCTTCGACCGGTCTCCGAGCTTGTTCGCCTGACCGAAGCGTTTTTTCCGGCGTTTGTTCAACGCTGGTGGGGAAATGTCTACGCCGCCAATCAGAAATGGGTACTCCTCGGCGTTCTTTCGATTGCAGTGCTCGTTTGGCTGGGTTCTCGGCTCGAAACGCAAATAGCCGACCGCATGCGGATGATTTGGGTATCTCGAAAAAGCAGACCGGCGAGCCGCAGCGGCCGGCTGAACGCCTCGATTTACTGGTTTCGCACGCGCCCTTTATACCTGCGGACGCGCTGGGAAATGAAACGGCATGTCGTGCCGCTCATGTTCGCGATTCTTGTGCTGTATCTTGGCGTAGCCTTTGCGAGTCACCTTTCATTTTACGTCTTGGACGCGAACGGCGCGTTCTGCACGGAAGGCGCGAATACACTTCTTGAGCCCCCGCAAAAGGTGACGTTCAAGGCGGAGGCGCCATGCTTCGCGACCGGAGTGAAGATTGTCGAGGGCGGCGAATATTGCATATCGATCAAGCCCAAGGGTAAATGGAAAGATGGTCGGTTCACGACCGATCTCCGCGGGTTTTCCAGTAGCGACGACGAATTGAATTCGATCGAGCGAGTGCTGATGTATGCGGCCGTCCCGCTTCGGCGGGTGATGTTTCGACGCTGGTTTCGCGTGATCGCGCGTGTCGGAAGCGTGGGGACGGACGAATATTTTCTCGATCCCCCGAGGCAGGGTCTGATGGCCGGGAAGCTTGTCTTGCCGCTGGGCGGTCCAAGGTATCCGGTGCGCCGTGACGGCGAACTGTTTCTGTATGTGAACGAGGCGGTCGTGGGAGTCCCGGGGCTGAGCGATTTTTTTTATCGCAATAATCATGGAGAAGCGGAAGTAACCATCGTAAAAATGCCAAAAGATAAACCGGTTCGCCCCGTCAACTATTCGTCGTTGCAAAAACAAGAGGCTCCGCCCCCACCGATTTCGTTGCCGCCAGCCCCCCCTTGCTGACGGCCCAGCCCGCCAGCCCCGCCGCGACCGCGAACAGCGCGATGGCGCCGAGCAGCAGCCAACGCGTCGTCCAGATCAGCGACCTTGTGCGCGCTTCTTTCGATTTGTGGCTGATGACGAAGATCTTGTTCTTCGATCCCGTGGCCGGCGCGCCGATCAAGGCGCCTTCATGCACCTCGCCGAGCACATAGACCGGAATGTCCGGCGGCAGGATGCTTTCCCGGCGGCGGTAGGTGTAGTTCGAATTGGCAAGCGCCGACAGCAATCCGCCAACGACGCCGCTGCCGGTGCTGGGCGCCGTGGTCGGCTCGTTCACGGTCTCGATCGCTTCGACATTCGCGCCGGCGAAGTCGATCCCGACCCGGCCCGTCCCGTCTTCGATGAGACAGGAGCCGTATTGCACGTTCGAATGCACGGTGGTGGTGCGGGTCTTGCGCTCTTCCTTGCCTTGCGCGTCGCGCTCGTAATAGGTCTCCGTGCGCTCGATCAGTGCGGCAAAATACGCGCTCGGCTTCTGCGAGAATTCGGCCGCGAGCGGACTGCGGCAGCGCAGGGTCCCGGCGGCCGCCACCAGGGTGCCGGGCGCGAGCGCCGCGATGCTGCCGGCGCCGCTCGTCTGTGTCGCCGCCATCAAGGCGATTTCCTTCCCCACGGAGCGGCGATACCAGAGCAGGCCGCAGCCGACGGCAGCGACTGCGATCGCCATGACCGAAAGTCCGAAAAACACCGGCGCGCCCCCCGCGTTTCGTGTCCGGGCAATCTAGCAGATGCGAACTGCCTTCGACATCCGGCGCGTCGTGCGGGTCATCGGGACACGAAAAACCCCGGGGCGACGAGCGCCCCGGGGCTTGCTTCGATCAGGACGGAATGCCGCGCTCAGTAGCGCGCGACGATCGGGCCGCCGCCGAACTTGTAATTGATGCCGAACATGACCTGGTGGACCTGCTGGGCGATGTCGGTGGAGGTGCCGGGCGCGAACGAATAGTGCTGCGTGCCGAAGTCCATGTAATTGTACTCGAGCTTCGCGCTCCATTGCGGTGCGAAGGCATATTCGACGCCGGCGCCGGCGGTCCAGCCGATGCGCGTGTCGGACAGCTCGGGCGCGGCCGGGAAGGTGTAGAAGTTCGTGCTGAAGCGGTCGGCCGCCCAGGCGACACCGCCCTTGCCGTAGACGAGCCAGCGGTCGAACGCGACGCCGGCGCGCCCGGTCAGGGTCGCGGTCCAGTCGACATTGGTATTGAAGGTCGACCCGAAGGCTGTGCTGCTGGTGTTCATGCCGCTCCACGACCAGGTGCCTTCAACGCCGAGCACGAACATTCCGATCTGGTAGTTGAAGCCGGCCTGCGCGCCGCCGAGGAAGCCGTTCGCCTGGTGCGAGATGTCGAACAGGCCGAAACTGTCGCTCCACTGCTTCTCGGCCCAGCCGTAGCCGACGTGTCCGCCGACATAGAAGCCGGTCCAGTCGTATTGCACCGGCAGCACGCCGGCAGGCGGCGCCTTGTAGACCGGCGTCCGTACGATATCCGCCGCGGAGGCGGTCCCGCTCGCGAGCGTAACGCCGGCGAGCGCCAGCAAAGCAAACATCCCAGGACGCATCGTGCCCTTGTGCATCTTGTTCTCCATGTGACTGATACGCCCCCGCGTTGATGTCGCTTGAGGCGGCTGACTAGAACCGCCGCCTGTCGCGATTGAGGCAGCAACGCAGCATTTTCGTGGATGTTCCCCCGGCGCTCGCGGGCTTCTGGGTTCCTCCTGTCTCAGGCGTCGAGTTCCACCCGAAAGGCCTAGGAGACGGCGCGCGCCAAGCCTGATTTCGGCTGTGGATGCGCCGCCGGAAGCTATTGAATTGTCAAACGAAATTGATTGTCGCGACCACGACGGCAGGCTAGCCTGCGGGCGCCGGAAACGACACTGATGCGCGCAAGACACGCTGCGCGCCGATTGTGAAATCGAGAGGCTCAGCATGCGCAGGTTTGCCATCGCGGCGCTTGGAGCCGTCGCGTTGCTGGCGCCCGTCGCGGCGCAGCCCGAGCGCGTGGTCAACGTCTACAACTGGTCGGACTATATCGACCCGACGGTGCTCGAAGACTTCACCAAGGAAACCGGGATCACGGTGAAGTACGACACCTTCGACACCAACGACATGCTGGAGACCAAGCTGCTCGCGGGACGCACCGGCTACGACGTGGTGGTGCCGACGGCGTATTTCCTGGCGCGCCAGATCGCCGCCGGGGTGTTCCAGAAGCTCGACAAATCCAAGCTGCCGAACCTCAAGAATGCCTGGGACGAGATCATGCGGCGGCTGTCGACCTACGATCCGGGCAACCAATACGCCGTGAACTACATGTGGGGCACGACGGGCATCGGCTACAACGTCGAAAAAGTGCGCGCGATCCTCGGGCCGGACGCCGTCATCGACAGCTGGGACGTGGTGTTCAAGCCCGAGATCCTCGCTAAGTTCGAGGGCTGCGGCGTGCACATGCTCGACTCTTCCGACGACGTGTTCGCCGCCGCATTCCGTTACCTCGGGCTCGATCCGAACAGCAAGGAACCGGCCGACTTCGAAAAAGCCACCGATCTGCTGATGACCGTGCGCCCGTTCGTGCGCAAGTTCCATTCCTCGGAATATCTCAACGCGCTTGCCTCGGGCGAGATCTGCCTCGTGCTCGGCTATTCGGGCGACGTCAAGCAGGCGCAGAAGCGCGCCGCCGAAGCCAAGAACGGGGTCGAAATCGGCTACGCGATCCCCAAGGAGGGGGCGCAGCTCTGGTTCGACAACCTCGCGATCCCGAAGGACGCCAAGAATGTCGCCGAGGCGCACGCGCTGATCGATTTCTTGCTGCGTCCTGACATCGCGGCGCGCAATTCCAACGTGATCTCTTATGCCAATGGCAACGCGGCGAGCCGGCCGTTGGTGGACCCGGCGATCACCTCCGACAAGACCGTCTATCCGGACGCCGCAACCATGGCACGCCTCTACACCATCTCGTCGCACGATCAGAAGACGCAGCGGCTCATGAACAGGCTCTGGACCCGGGTCAAAACCGGGAAATAGGGGTACGGCCTGCCCCCCGCCCACTGATGCGGGGGCAACACGGCGGGAGAAGAATGCATAAGGGTGATTGACAGACCCCGCCTTTGCCGGGAAATCATAGTCCGCATTAACGTCTTGTAACGTAACGCTGGGGAGCACCCTCCGATGAACAAGCTGACCTACATTGGCGCGGCCTTGTGTGCACTCGCCCTTGTCACTGTCGCCAAGCCCGCGCTGGCCGGCGACTACGGCGCGCTCGCGACCAGCCCCGACGCCGACTTCGGCTACTCCTACAATTACGACTACGCCGAAGAGGCGCGTAGCCGCGCGTTGAGCGAATGCCGCAAGCATTCGAGCGACTGCCAGGTCAAAGGCACCTTCCAGAACACCTGCGTCAGCGTCGCCAAGGCGAACAACGGCGCGATGGGATGGGCCTGGGGACATGGCCGCAGCGAAGACGACCGCATGGCCATGAGCGAATGCCGCAACAACAAGGGCCGTGGGTGCGAACTGTCCACCCGCTTCTGCACCGGCAATCCGTAAGCCGCTAGACCATCGCTGAGCCGCTGGCGTCATCGCCAGCGGCAGTATCGAACCTGTCGCCCGGTGTGGATATTTCCCACCGGTTCGCGGCAGGCGATGCATGTTGAATGTCGCGCCGGGGCGGGCCCGCGGAATGGATCAGGTCCGGCTTGGGACCGCGGCGCCCGACAGTCCGGCAGCGAGTCGAGCCCCGGCGTCCTGCTTTTCGAGCTCGCTCAGCCGCTCGCGCATCTTGCGCATCTCGACATGCTCATAGGCCGACGCCGCATTCGCGATGAGGTCGCTCAACATCTTGAGTTCGTCCTCGTTGATGTCATCGCCGTCATTGTGGGCGCCGAAGAAGCAGATCGCCGCAAGCTCGCTGCCCGAACCGATCGCCATCGCATAGGACGGGAAGGCGAGGTCGCGCGGAAAACCCGCGGCCAGATGGCTGTTCTCGGTGATGCGGAGCGGGGAGGGCGGGTCCTGGGTTCGAAAGCCGGCCGCGATCGGGTCGTCGGCGGGAAGCTGTTCGAGCGTTCCCGGCGGCCAGCCGACCGCCACGGCCGTCCGGCGAAACGGACCATCGTCCTCGCTCCTGCGGAACAGGGCGGCGGATGCAAGGCTCAGGATCGCGGTCGACTCGCGGACGACCGTGTCATCGATGGTCTGCCAGTCGGCCGCCTTCTTTAGATCCAAGCCGACCACGTGCAAACGCGCCTCCGCGTCGGAGAGCGAGCGAAAGAACAGATGCTCGATCACGTCGCATAGTCCTTCATGCACGACATCGATCACGAGCTTGAGCAGCACCGCGGCCGTGAACACGAGCGACACCACGAGGGCCGACAAGATCACATTGTTGCCCGCGGAGAACTGGCGCAGCTCCCGCAGCGCGTGCTCGCCATGCGCGTGAAACTGGACGATGATGATTCCGATCACGAACCAAAGGAACGGCCGCACGAATTTGCGGCTGAGCACGAATGTCACGTTGATGACGCGATGGCGGATGATCGCGTAGAAGACCGCGACCGGCAGCACGGCGTTGGTGAGATAGAGGGCATAGAGCGTCGCCTCGGAGGGGTCCCACAACCAATCCCACATCTCCGTCGACGCGTTGCTGTCGGCGAACAGGAACCCGGTCAATCCGATCAGGCAGCCCCAGAACACCCAGCGCGTTCTCTGGCGGTCGGCCGGCTCCTCGATCGTGAAGCGGCGGACCAACAGGATCGCGATCACCAAGGCATCGATCAGGACGCCCGCCAGATAGGAGGCGCGCGTCACCATTTCGGTGCGCAGTCCGAGAAGGGCGGCAAAGCTCCAGAGCTGAAGAACCGCCATGATCAGGCCGACGAGCGGCAACAGCGGCTCGACATAGCGCCAGCGTCGGTCGATGCGGTTATGGGGAAATCGCAGTGCGAACAGCACGAAGCCACAATATCCGGCCGCCTGGAACAGGGCCTGCAGCACCTCCTGGACAAGCAGGACACGTGGCCAGCGCTGAAGCTCGGAATAGAGGGCGTAATACTGCCCCGGATTGAACCAGACCGCATAGAGAAAGAAGCCCCAGCTCATCACGTCCGGCCGGCGCCAGACGAGCCAGGCCGTGCTCAAGATGAAGAGCACGCCGAAGATCTGATCGAGCACCAGCGTCACGCGTCCGAGAATATCCAGGGGCGCGGCTTTCGCCGGATAGGTCACCAGTGAGGCCGAGGAGGGATCGCCCGTCTCCGGATAGACGCACAGGCGGACTTCGGACAGATCGGGCCGAACGAATTGCCGCCCGCCCATGCCGCCGAGCACGACCGCCAAGTCCCGAAGGTCCGTACACCGCGTGTCGATGCGCAGGCCGGATGCGACGCGCCCCGCGCCCTCCCCGAGCTGGAAGATGCGCCCGTCATTGTCGACCTCGATGTCGAGCTTGTTGTAGGTCGCGAATGCGCGCGCGAAATCCGGCGCGATCACGGCGATGGCCCACAGCGCGATGGCGCAGATCAAGATCTTGTTGGTCAGATCCAGTCTTTTGGAGCGCATGCGACGCAGCCAGCGAATGATCGCGCAACTTTGCGCGATCGGGGTGAACGACGCCCGCCTCATGCGGCGCCGGTTCAAACGATACTATCGCCAGCGGCGGTGCAGCCAGAGCCATTGCTCCGGGTGCTCGCGCACCCAGCCCTCGATCATCGAGGTGATCGCCTGCATCGTGCCTTGGAGGTCCACCTTGCCGTCGGCGGTGCGCGGCAGCGTCAGCGGCTCCGTCAGCTCGCCGCGGAAACGGTTGCCGTCGGGCAGGCGGACGATACGCACGCCGCGGATCGGGCAGCCGGTGAGGCGGGCAAGCTGCGCGATCAGCGGGTTTGCCTTGACCCAGCGGCCGAAGAACACGACGTCCACACCCCTCACGTGGTGCTGATCGACCAGCATGCCGACGTGTTCGCCGCGTTCCAATGCGTCGGCGAGCCGTACCGGCGCGTCGAGCCCGGCCGGCACCAGCGTGCCCATGCAGCCGGCGCGCATTTGCAGCACGGCATCGTTGATCGCCTTGATGTTCGGCCGCCGGTAGAGGATGTTGGAGTGGAGTCCATGGGCCGCCGCCGCGAGCGCCGGGATCTCCCAATTGGCCAGATGCGCGGCGAAGATGAGCGTCGGCTGCCCCTGCTCGCGGACCGCCACGAACCGGTCGTTTGTCACGCGATCATAGAAGACGTCGGCGCTGCCGTCATCGCCGTGCTCCAGATCGAGTACTTTCAGGCGATCAAGATGCGCGAATTCGGCCGCGACGCGGCCGAGATTGTCCCAGACGCCCGCAAGAATCGCATCGATCTCGGCCGGAGACTTGTCGGGGAACGCGGCGGCGAGATTGGCGCGGCCGATGCGATGCTCGGGCAGCCACGGACCGGCCCAGCGCATCAGGCGGCCGAGCAGGTTTGCCAGGCGCTGGCGATTGGTCCATCGCAACGCCCTGAGCAGCGACACCGCGATGAAGCCGACGGTCGCATCGAGCATCGCCTTGAACGGGCGGCGTCGCGGCAGGATCCGGGGCGGTGCGGTGCTCATCGTCGCGGCTAGAACGTCACGATGATCTTGCCGAACACCTTGCGGCTTTCGAGCCGGTCAAGCCCGCGCTCGAATTGCGCGAGCGGCACTTCGGTATCGATCACGGGGGTCAGGCCCGCCGCCATCTTGGCGAGGCCCTCGCGCACATTTCGGATCGAGGCGCCGAACGACCCGAAGATGCGATACTGCTGCAGATAGAGCTGGAACAAGTTTAGTTGGATCGACTGGCCCGAGGTCGAGCCGCAGGTGACAAGCCGCCCGCCGCGCTTGAGGCACAAGAGCGAGCCGTTGAACGTGTCCGGTCCGACATGCTCGAACGCGACGTCGACGCCTTTCTTGCCCGTGAGCTTGCGCACGATCGTCTCGAACCGCTCGGTGCGGTAGTTGATCACATGGTCGGCGCCGAGCGCCTTCGCCTTGACGGCCTTCTCGTCGTCCCCGACCGTGGTGATCACGGTCGCGCCGATCGCCTTGGCCATCTTGATGGCCGCGGTGCCGATCCCCGAACCGCCCGCCTGCACCAGGATCGTCTCGCCGGCTTCGAGCTTGGCGTTGTCGAACAGCATGTGCTGCACGGTGGCGAATGCCACGGGCGCGCAGGCCGCATCGCGGAACGGCACGCCGGCCGGAACCGGAATGACGAGGCGTGCCGGCATGTTGAGAAGGTCGCGGGCGAAGCCGTCCACATGGAAGCCCATGATGCCGGCGACGTTTTCGCACAGATTGTCGCGGCCCTCGCGGCAGGCCTTGCAGGTCCCGTCGGTCAGCCCGCCGTACATGACGACCCGATCGCCGGTCTTGAAGCCGGTCACATCCGGCCCGACCGAGGCGATCTCGCCCGCGGCCTCGGCGCCGACCACGAGCGGCAGCTTGCGCTTGGCGAACGCCATGCCGCGCCAGCCCCAGACGTCGATGTGGTTGAGGCCGATCGCCTTGATGCGCACCTGCACCTCACCCGCGGCCGGCGCCGGCGGGGGCGGCGCGTCCACCAGTTCAAGCTTGCGGTCGGCGACGAGGGTCAGCGCGCGCATGTCAGGCGATCCACCGGCACGCTCCGCTCATTCCCGCGCAAGCGGGAATCCAGGACCAAGAACTGGGTCCCCGCTTTCGCGGGGACGAGCGGAAACGAGAGCTGGTTCAATGTCATCGATCTAGCGATGGATGCCCATGGCGGCGGTCAGCCCGCCGTCGACCGGCAGATACGCGCCGGTGATATAGGCGGCGGCAGGCGTCAGCAGGAAAGCCACCAGGCCTGCGATATCCTCGGGCTTGGCGAAGCGCTGCGCCGGGATCTGCTTTTCCATCTGCTCGCGGTATTTTCCGTACTTCGCCATCATGTCGGTATCGATGAAGCCGGGCGCGACATAGTTTACCGTGATGCCGCGGCTCGCGACCTCGATCGCGAGCGTGCGCACGTAGCCGAGCAGCGCGGCCTTGGAGGCCGCATAGGCGGCGTTGCCCTGGTTGCCGCGCTCGGCCGTCACCGAGCCGATCACCACGACGCGGCCGTCGCGCGCGCGCATCATCGGCCGCACCAGCGCGGTCGCAAGCCGCGTGAACGACCAGAAGTTCACCTGCATGGCGACCTCGGCCTTGGCCTGGTCCAGCATCACGGCGAGCACGTCGTAGGACTGGCCGGCGTTGTGCACGAAGGCGGAGTAGGGGGCCTCGGTGGCGAGCGTCTTGATCAGTTGCTCGACACCATCCTTGTCGGCGAGGTCGGCCTGATGCGCGGCGAAAGCGTGCTGCGGATACGCGCTCGCCAACTCCTTGACCATGGCGTCGGCTTCCGCCGCGGCCGAGCGATACGTGAAGGTGACGTCGTCGCCCGCGGCCGCGAGCGCGCGCACGATCGCGGCGCCAAGCCCGCGTCCGCCGCCGGTGACGAGGACGCGCCGGCGCGGGGCTGCGTTCATCAGCGCGGCTCCCCGCCGATCACGAGTGAGACGTTCTGCCCGCCGAAGCCGAACGAATTGGAGAGAACATGGGTCACACGCGCATCGCGCGCACTGTTCGCCACAACGTCGAAGGGCAGGCTCGGGTCGGGGACCAGATAGTTGATCGTCGGCGGCAGCCGCTGGTGCTCAAGCGTCAAGAGCGAGATCACGGTCTCGACCGCGCCCGCGGCGGAGAGCGTGTGGCCGATCATCGATTTGTTCGACGACATCGGGATGCCTTTCGCGCGCTCGCCGAACACGGCCGCGACGCTCAGGCATTCCATCTTGTCGTTCTCCGGCGTGCCGGTGCCGTGCGGATTGATGTAGTCGATGTCCTCGGGCGTGAGCCCGGCGTCGGCGATGGCGTTGCGCATGCAGCCGATGGTCGGCCTGCCGTCGGGGCTCGTGCGCGTGCGGTGGAACGAATCCGCCATCTCGCCGCAGCCCTCGATCACGCCGAGGATTTTCGCGCCGCGCGCCT
>CAYZMR010000094.1:0-13362 GCA_964479515.1 uncultured Hyphomicrobiales bacterium
GCCGATGCGGCCGTAGGGCCCGCTGCGGTGGTCGTTGTCGGTGCCCCAGCCAGCGCCGAGGGACCACTCGAACGCGTCGGTGCGCAGGCCCGTCGCGTGCAGCCCGAAGCGGAACTGGCGATAATTCTCATCGCCGCAGGCGATCGCCTCCGGCCCGAGCCAAACGAGGTCGAATGTACGAACGCCGGCCGCGGCGCGCGCCCACAGGTTCGTGCCGATGGTCGACGCGGACAGCGACGCGGTCAGCATCATCGTGGCCGGAACCGGCTCGAACCAGAGATCGAAGCCGCCGCGCATCCCGACATTGAAGCCGCGCAACCGGTTGCCTAGGTCGTCGGGGCTCAGATTGTGCTGCTGGACGTCCGTTCCGGCGAACACGGTCACTTCGAGCCCGTCCTGCTTGAAACGCCAGCCGGGCAGGAAGGAGGCGACATATTGCCGGCCGGAGATCTCCGTCGTTCCCGACATGTAGCGATAGGTGCCGGCGCCGAGCATCAGCTTCAACGTGAAGCCGTCGCGCGAAAGGCCGTCGGGCGAGTACAGGAGCCCGCCATTGGCGAAGCTACCGCCGCGCCAGAGGTCGAACCCGCTGAACAGCAGGACGTGGGCGTCGGTCTCGGCCGCGCTCTCCGCGCGGGCGACGTCGACACCGCAAAATGCCAGCCCGGCCGCGACGAGCGCGGCGCAAGACGCCACAATGCGCACGGATCGCCCCCAGGAACCCGACCGCAAGCCCGAAATGCACCAAGTTACAACTCATAGTATGCGCCCGGCGCGACGTGAGTCGACACCTGATTTGCAAAAATGCGCATGGGATAAGGCAAAGGGCCGGGCTATAGCTTCTGCCGCCCGCCCGGGGGCGGAAACGTGACGGAATCGAGAATGGACATGAACGAGACGCGGGCCGGGGCTATCGCCGAGGAAGGCGCCCGCCGCCGCTCGATCGGATTCCTCAACCTCGCCCATTTCCTCGATCACTACGTGATCCTGATCTTCCCGACTGTCGTGATCGGGCTCGAGGCCGTCTATGGGCGCTCCTATGGTGACCTGATCGTGCTCTCGACCGCCGCGTTCACGGCGTTCGGCCTGTTCGCGCTGCCGGCCGGCTGGCTCGCCGACAAATGGAGTCGGCGCAACATGATCGCGCTCTATTTCTTCGGAACGGCCGCATGCTGCGTGCTGGTCGGCCTGTCGCAGAGCTTCGAGACGTTGGCGCTCGCGCTGTTCGGCGTCGGCCTGTTCGCCGCGATCTATCACCCGGTCGGCACGCCGATGGTCGTCGACGCGGCGGTGCAGCGCGGTCGCACGATGGCGTTCAACGGCATCTGCGGCAATATCGGCGTCTCGATCGCGAGCGGCTGCACGGCGCTGATCGCGGCCTATCTCGGCTGGCGCTATGCGTTCTTCCTGCCGGCGGCGGTCTTCGCCGTGACCGGCATTGTCTATCTCGCCTGCGTGCCGGACGACGGCGGCAAGCGCGTCGTGCGCGCCCCCGACCAGGACGTGGCGCTGAGCGTGCCCCTGACGATCGCGGTCGTGGTCCTGTTCCTGACGCTCGCGTTCTGGGTCGGGCTGGTGTTCAACGCGCTCACCATCATGCTGCCGAAGCTGGTCGAGCAGCGCGCCGCGAGCGGCACCTCGCTCTCGACCGTCGGCCTAATCGCGACCGTCGTGTTCCTGTGCGGTGGCATGGCGCAGTTCACCATGGGCCGCATGGTGGAGCGCGTCACGCCGCATCTGATCATGTCGTTCATCGCGGCGATCCAGGTCGTCGGCATCCTGCTCGCGCTCTACACGACTGGCTGGTGGCTGCTGCCGAGCCTCGCGCTCGCGGTCGCGGCGATCTACGGGCAGGTGACGGTCAACGACATCGTGCTCGCGCGCTACGCGCCGCCGGCCTGGCGCGGACGCATCTACGCGCTGCGCTTCTTCCTCATCTTCACGATGGCGGGGCCTGCCGCGTGGGGCATCGGCAAGCTCTACGAGCAGGGCGGCTTCGACGTCGTGCTCGGGGTCGGTGCCGTGATTGCGGCGATCGGCGCGCTCAACACCTTTGCGATCAGCGCGCTGGTGACCGGCGTGGAGCACCAGCGCGCGCGGGCGCTCGCGCGTGAGGCCGTGCCGCAGCCGGCGGAATAACTCAATCGATCTTCACATTCGCGGCTTTCGCAACCGCGGTCCATTTCGCGACCTGCGCGCCGATGAACGCTGCGAGCTCCGTCGGCGAGGCTGGGCTGGGCACCGAGCCGAGCCGCGCGATGGCGTCGCGGTTCTCAGGACTCGCCAGCGCCTCGTTGATGGTCTTGTTGAGCAGCGCGACGATCGGCTCCGGCGTGCCTGCGGGCGCGACCACGCCCTGGAACGTCGTCACCTCGTAGTCGGGAACGCCGGCCTCGATCATGGTCGGAAGATCCGGCGCGAGCGGCGTGCGCTTGCCGCTCGTGATCGCGAGCGCGCGCACCTTGCCGTCGCGGATCATCGGCAGAAGGATCGAGATCGCCTCGAAGGTCGCATGCACCTGCTCGCCGAGCACCGCCGTGACCGCCTCGCCGCCGCTCTTGTAGGGCACGCCGACCATCTCGATGCCGGCACGCGCGCGGAACAGTTCGGCAGTCAGGTGCGGCAGGCCGCCCGCGCCGGTGTGCGCGTAATTGAGCTTGCCCGGATGCGCCTTGGCGTCGTCGACGAAGTCCTGCACCGAGCGCCACGGCGCGGACGGGTGCACCACCAGGATCTGGTAGCTCTCGGCGATCTTGGCGACGGCCGTAAAGCTCTTCGTCGGATCATAGCCGGCGCTGGCCGACACCGCGGGGATTACGGCGAGCACGCTCGTGTTGCCGACGAGCAGCGTGTAACCGTCCGGCGCCGCGGTTGCGACCGCGCGCGCGCCGATTGCGCCGCCGGCGCCGGGGCGGTTCTCCACGAAAGCGGATTGCCCGAGCCTGGGAAGGATCTGCGACAGCATGCGCGCCGGGATGTCGGTTGGCCCGCCGGCCGCCGAGGGGACGATCAGGCGGATGGCGCGGTCGGGATAGGTTTGCGCGCGCGCCGCGTGGGGTACCGCGCACAGCGCGGCGGCTGCGGAAAGGAACGCGCGTTTGGTCAGCATGGTTCCTCCCGCAGAGCGTTGGCCTTCGATCGAGGCGAACGAGAGTGTGCATCAGCCCTGAATGGTAATGAAGGGCGTCACGAAGCTTTTGGCTTCGCGCGCCTGACCGGCTAGATTGCAGCCCTTCACGGAGGACCCCGGAATGCGTATCGCCGTAGCGTGCTGCTCACTCATGGCCCTGCTCGTCGCCATCGGCGCGGCCGACGCGCAGCAGGATCGCATGCGGCGCGGTGACGACCCGGTTCCGGTCGCGAAAACAGCGGCAAAGCAGAAGCCCGCCACGAAGCGCCACCGCGTTGCGCGCAAACCCTCGGCTACTGAGCCGTCGGCCGCGACGCCCGCGCCCGCCGACGCGCCGGCTGTCGCCGCGAGCCGGCGCGATATGCCGGATTGCCTGCAGGTGGGTGATCAGGAACGCCAGATCACCGGCTGCACGCACCTGATCGATGACGCCAAGCAGAGCGCGAAGGTGCGCGCGGCGGCGTATTACAATCGCGGCAATGCGCGCGCCGCCAAGAACGACTTCGACGACGCGATCGCCGACTACGACGAGGCGATCAAGCTCACGCCGAAGGACGCGCGCGTCTTGAACAATCGCGGCACCGTCTATCGCGACAAGGGCGATGCGGAGCGCGCGATGGCCGACTTCGCGGCGGCGATCAAGATCAACCGGCGTTACGCCGACGCGCACTACAATCTCGGCAATGCGTACGCCGCGAAGGGCGAGACCGGCAAGGCGATCGCGGCCTATGGGGCGGCGATTGCGGCCGACCGGCGCAACGCCAACGCCTATGTGGCGCGCGGCATCGCGCACCTCTACGCCAGCGCGAGCGCGAAGGCGCAGGCCGATCTGCGCATGGCGGCGCGGATCGCGCCAACCAACGCCTATGCGGCGCTGTGGAACGACATTGCGCTGCGGCACGCCAAGCGGCCGGGCACGTTCGCGGTGACGGGGCGGCGCGTCGACATGAACGCCTGGCCGGCGCCGGTGGTGCGGCTGTGGCGCGGCGAGATCACGCCGACCGCGATGTTCGCGGCCGCCGACAATCCGAACGCCACGACCAAGCAGGCCCAGATGTGCGAGGCGAATTTCTACGGCGGCGAGCTTGCGTTGCTCAAGGGCACCAAGGACGACGCGACGAAGCTGTTGCAGGCCGCCGCGAGCGACTGCCCGCAACCGTTCCTGGAACGGATGGCGGCAAGCGCGGAGCTCAAGGCGCTCGGGGTGAAGACGGATTGACCGTAGGTGGGCTGAGCGAAGCGAAGCCCACGGCTTTCTGCAATTTGGTTCGCGTGGGCACGGCGCTTCGCGCCTTTGCCCACCCTACGACTCGGTGGGTTACGCGCGGCGGGCTAACCCACCCTACAACGCCTCAATACCGCTCCGCCTTGGCGCGCTTCTGTTCGAGCGCGAAGGCGAAGCGCGAGAGGGAAAAGCAGCCGATCCAGTAGAGCAGGCCCGCGAACACGTAGGCCTCTTTGTTCATACCGACCCAGGCGGGATCGGCGAGCGATGCCTGCGCGATGCCGAGCAGGTCGAGGATCGAGACGATCAGCACCAAAGTCGTGTTCTTGATCAGCGCGATGAACTCATTGGTGATCGCCGGCAGCGAGATGCGCAGCGCTTGCGGCAGGATGATGAAACCGGTGGTGCGCCAATAACCCAAGCCGAGCGCGGTTGCGGCTTCGTGCTGGCCTTCGGGAAGCGCCTGCAATCCGCCGCGCACGGCCTCCGCCATGTAGGCGGCGATGACGAGGCCGAGTCCGATCACGGCGCGCGCCAGCCGGTCGACGCCGACGCCGGACGGCATGATCAGGGGCAGCAGGATTGAGGCGAGGAAGATGACGGCGACGATCGGCACGCCGCGCCAGAACTCGATGAAGATGATCGAGAGCATACGGATCACGGGAAGCTCGGAGCGGCGCCCGAGCGCGAGCAGGATGCCGAGCGGGATCGCGATCAGCCCGGCATAGAGCGAGATGAAGATGGTAAGCATCAGCCCGCCCCATTCGCGCGTCTCGACTTCGGGCAGGCCGAAGCCGCCGGCGAGCAGCCACACGCCGAGCGGCGGCAGAATGATGAGCGCCGCGACCGCGACCGCGCGGCGCGCGGGAAGTGCTTTCCAGAACAACAGCGCGACCGTCACGACCAGAATGATGCCGGCGAGGTCGACGCGCCAGCGCTCGCTCGGCGGATAGAGCCCGTACATGAACTGGCCGAAGCGCGCGTGGATGAACACCCAGCAGGCGCCCGGATTGACGCAGTCCGCGCGCGACGTTCCGGCGTAGTTCGCGTCGACGAACATCCAATCGGTGAGCGGCACGAGGACGCGCCAGAGCAGATATGCAATTGCGAGCGTGACCGCGGCATCGAGCGGGGTGGCGAACAGCTTTTGGCGGATAGTACGGAGCGCGCGTGTCATCGCACCACCAGCGCCATGCGGGCATTGTACCAGTTCATCAGCGCCGACACCGCGAGGCCGATCGCCAGATAGACGCTGAGCGTGATCGCGATGATCTCGATCGCCTGGCCGGTGTTGTTGAGCGCCGAGCCCATGAACACGCTGACGAGCTCGGGGTAGGCGATGGCGGCGCCGAAGGAGGAGTTCTTCAGCACGTTGAGGTATTGGCTGGTCATCGGCGGGATCATGATGCGCAGCGCCTGCGGGATGACGACGAGGCGCAGGATCTGGTTTTGCCGCAAGCCGACCGCGCCGGCCGCTTCGAGCTGGCCCTTCGGCACCGCCAAGATGCCGCCGCGCACGATCTCGGCGATGAAGGCGGCGGTGTAGGTCGAGAGCGCGGCGAACAATGCGGCGAACTCCGGCACCAGCACGAAGCCGCCGCGATAGTTGAAGCCGCTCAACGCGGGAACGTCCCACGCGGTCGAATATGTCGCCGCAGTGAGCGCCACAATCGGCAGGACGACGAGCAGGATGAATCCGAGCGTCCAGACCGGCGCGTCGCGCCCGGTGCGGTCGCGGCGACGGCGCGCCCAGAGCGCGAAGGCGGTCTGGGCGATGAGTGCCGCGAGGATCGCGAGCGCCGCGACGCCGAACGGCGCGGCGTGTTCGGGCAGCGGGATGGTCAGCCCGCGGTTGTTGAGGAACGCAACGTTGAAGAGCGGAATCGACTGGCGCGGGCCGGGCAGCGCCGCGATCACGCCGAAATACCAGAACAGCACGAAGAACAAGAGCGGGATGTTGCGCACCGCCTCCACATAGACGCTGGCGAGCGTCGACAGGAGCCAGTTGTGCGAGAGCCGTGCGATGCCGATGAGAAATCCGAGCAGCGTCGCCGCGATGGTGGAGACCAGCGTGATCAACAGCGTGTTGACGATGCCGACCCAGAGCAGCGCGAGGATGTTCGACTGCGCCGTGTAGCCGGTGAGCACGAACGGGATGTCGATGCCCGAGGTGCGGAACAGGAAGTCGAAGCCCGACGCGATGCCGGCCTCGCGCATGTTGCGCGAGGCGTTGATGACGAAGAATGTCAGCAGGGCGAGGACGAAGGCGAGCACGACCACCTGCCAGAACAGGTCGCGGACGCGCTTTTGGTAGATGAGGGAGAGCATCGGCTCTTTCTTTCCCCTCTCCCGCTTGCGGGAGAGGGTGGCTGAGCGAACAAAGTTCGCGAAGCCGGGAGAGGGCTTTTCCTTGAGCCGAAGAAAGCCCTCTCCCGCCCTCGCTCGGCTATCGCCTCCGCTCGGGCACCCTCTCCCGCAAGCGGGAGAGGGGAACACGAGGCGCGCCCGTCATTTCACCGCTACGGCCCGACAGCAACGTTACGCGCCTTTGCTCATTGAAACGGCGAGGTGAACAACAGCCCGCCCTTGGTCCACAGCTCGTTCTTGCCGCGCGCGAGCTTCAAGGGCGATCCCATGCCGACGGTGCGCTCATAGGACTCGCCGTAATTCCCGACCTGCTTGATGACGTTGTACATCCAGTCGTTGGAGAGCCCCATCATGGCGCCGAAGCCGCCTTCGACGCCGAGCAGGCGGCGGACCTCGGCGTTCTTCGAATTCGCCTTCATGTCGTCGACGTTCTTCGACGTCACGCCGAGCGCCTCGGCGGCGATCATGCCGTTGAGCGTCCAGCGCACCACGAGCTGCCAGCGTTCGTCGCCCCAGCGCGTCACCGGCCCTTGCGGATCGTTCGAGATCAGGTCGGTCATGATGATGTGGTCGCCCGGCACCTTCAGCTTGATGCGCTGGCCCGCGAGCGCGCCGACGCCGGCCGTATAGGCGTCGCAGCGGCCCGCGTCATAGGCCGCGATCGCATCGTCGTTCTTCTGGAAGTTGATGATGGTGACTTTGAGCTTGCGTTCGGCGAACCAGTCGGCGGCGTTCTTTTCCTCCGTCGAGCCGGCCGCGACGCAGACGGTTGCGCCGTCGAGCCCTTCGGGTTTCTTCACGTTCGCCGAGGTGCGCACGATGAAGGTCTGGCCTTCGTAGAAGTTGATGCCCTGGAAGTTGATGCCGAGCGTGGCGTTGCGCGAGAACGTGATGGTGGAATTGCGCGCGAGCATGTCCACTTGGCCGGATTGCAGGATCGGCCAGCGCTGCTGCACTGAGGTCGGCGTGTATTTGACCTTGGTGGCGTCGCCGAGGACGGCCGCGGCCACCGCTTTGCACAGGTCGACGTCGATGCCGCTCCATTCGCCCTTGTCGTTGGCGAAGGAGAAGCCCGGCAGGCCGAGATGGACGCCGCATTCGAGATGGCCGCGCGCCTTGATGGCGTCGAGCGTCGGGCTCGGCGCAAGCTGCTGGGCGCTGGCCCCGGTTGCGGCGAGCGCGAACAAGCCGGCCGTCAGAAAGCTGTATTGACGCATGTCGTTCCCCGTTTGGCTGGCGCAGCGCCAGCGTTGGGGGAGAGGTTCCCCGGCCGAGAGGGCGGTTGTCAATGCGTCAGGATTTCACCCGCTCGATCAGCGCCATCGCGGCGGCGGGCGCGCGCACCTTGCCCTCGTGGATCACATAGGCGAACACGTCGCGCGGCTCGGCCTTCAGGGCGTGCTTCGCATCGACCCGGGCCAAGTCCTTCGGCACGCCGCCCTGCGCGAAAGTGCGCAGGCGCTTCGCCCAGGCATCGAGCTCCTTGGCCGGATAGCCGGTCGGGATCGTGTCCTTGCCTTTCTGAAGGCGGAGATAGACGAAATCGGAGGTCACGTCGGCGATGCCCGGATAGGTGTCGTGCTCCGCGCACACCACCGCGATATTGAATGTGCGCAGCAGCACGATGAATTCAGGGACGCGGAAGCTGTCGTGGCGCACCTCGACAACGTGGCGCAGCTTCAGCCCGTCCTGCTTCTCGGGCAGCAGCTCGAGGAACGAGCGGAAGTCGGCTTCGTCGAATTTCTTCGTCGGCGCGAATTGCCAGAGCAGGGGACCGAGCCGGTCGCCAAGCTCCGTCACGCCGGAATTGAGGAAGCGCTTGACCGAGTCCGCGCCCTCGGCGAGCACGCGGCGGTTCGTGCTGAACCGCGAGCCCTTGACCGAAAACTTGAAGCCGTCGGGTACCGCGGCGGCCCATTTGCGGAAGCTTTCGGGCTTCTGCGAGCCGTAATAGGTCGCGTTGATCTCGATCGCGGTCAGGTGCGCGGCGGCGTATTCGAGCTCCTTCGCCTGGGCTAGGCCTTTCGGGTAGAAAACGCCGCGCCACGGCTCGAACACCCAGCCGCCGACGCCGAGACGGATTTTTCCAGATGCCGTCATGGGATGTTTCCTGGAACCTTTCCGGGCGTTAACACTTGAATAACCACCGCGAGCCTACCATATAGCTTCAGACGGCGGTGTTGAGCCGAAGGGCTCCGTCGCCTGATGCGACCACGATTTGAGCGGGTGAGGCCGGATGTACGCCCACCTTCTCGTTTCGTGGTCGTTGGCGTTTTAGGGGCCATGCCGACACCGCTTCGCGATCCATCACGTCTTTTCGCGATTCGTAACGCGGCGCTCCGATAAAAACTTCGTCCGCGCGCGAAACAAAATTAACCGCAGTGCCGGCTGTCGCGCCATCTTGCGCATCAAGCGGCATGCTTTGACGCAGCGTCATTTCTTTTTCGCGCGCGATGCTCTCTTGCTCTTGCCAGCAAGTTCCAATTCGATCATAAGCCCGCTCCCTTCGCTCGGTCTTGTGTCCGGGCTCGTGAGATCCCGGCTGGCGCGGTGCACTGTGTGCGTCCGTGTTCCGCCAAACGAAGGGCGAGGCTGTAGCTCAGTGGTCGAGCGCCGGGGAAACCCGGAGGACGCAGGTTCGATTCCTGTCAGTTTCACCATCGCGAGGATAGCTCAGTGGTAGAGCAGATGATTGTACTCATCGGGACGCGGGTTCGAATCCCGCTCAACGCTCCGGTTCAGCCTTCCAAGCTGACACTATCAGCCTGATACGCTGATATCCCTGAAGGGGACCGGACGCGCGCTTCAGTCGCGGTCCGGCCGTTCTGCCGCAAGGCATCTCGTCCGAACCTAGACACTGTGAGACCGGTTCTGCGCCGGGGCGGATACCGCCTGCGCCGACATCGGGTTCACCGTTCGCTTGCTCCGCGCCTCGGCGCGGGTCGAGCGCGCGCGTGCGCCCGGCTGATCGGTGCCGGCTTAAGCCTTGGCCCGCCGCGCTCACGGGAAGACGCGTCCGGTTTCCCATTCCTCGATCTGCAAACCGGCGCCGCGGGTGGTCCGCGGAGCCAACAAGGAGACGTGTCATGGACCGGCTGTTCGTAGACCGGCATTTCTGGACGCTGCGCGTCACGGTGAGGGACGGCGAGCGCGCCATCCTTCTGCGCAACGGCCGGGTCGAGGGAGTGCTCGAGCCCGGCCGTCACACGCTGCTCGACCCGAAGCGTGAGCTTTCGGTCGAGATCCATCAGGTCGTGCGGGGCGAGTTCCCGGCGGATCGCTACGCGGTGCTCAAGGCATCGCGCGGCGATCTCGCGGCCGAGCTGTTCGAGGCGGTGGAGACGAAGGCCGATGAGATCGCCATCGTCTGCCTCGACGGCCGGCCCATGGCCCTGATGGGTCCGTGGCAGGTGCGCGTGTTCTGGAAGGTCGCGACCAGCGTCACGGTCGAGCGCATCGACGTGACGAGCGATCCGAAGGTCGCGCCGCGCCATCTCGCGATGGTGGCGCGCACGGGCAACTCGTACGTCGCCGAGCACGTGGTCGAGAACCACGAGGCGGGTCTCCTGTTCGTGGAGGGCCGGTTCGTGGAGCGCCTCGCGCCGGGCCGGCACGCCTTCTGGACGGTCGGCCGCAAGATCGAGGTCAAGCGCCTCGACCTGCGTCCGCAGGCCGTGGAGGTGACCGCGCAGGAGATGCTGACCAAGGACCGTATCGCGCTGCGCGTGACGCTGACCGCGTTCCGCCGCATCGTCGATCCGGAGCGCGCGGTCGCCGCGGTGCCGGACGTGGACGCGTGGCTGTACCGGCTGGTGCAGTTCGCGATCCGCGAGGCGGTGGCGGCGCGCACGCTCGACGAGGTGCTCTCGGTCAAGAGCGCGCTCGACGCGGAGCTTCGCGCCTTCGTGCGCGAGCGCCTCGCGGAGACCGGCATCGAGGTGACGGAGCTCGGCGTGAAGGACGTGATCCTGCCCGGCGAGATCCGCGAGCTGGTCAACAAGGTGGTGGAGGCGGAGCGGACCGCGAAGGCGAACCTGATCCGCCGCCAGGAGGAGACCGCGGCAACGCGCTCGCTCCTCAACACCGCCAAGCTGATGGAGGACAACCCGCTCCTCCTGCGGCTCAAGGAGCTCGAGTCGATCGAGCGGCTCACCGAGAAGGTCGGCCGCATCGATCTCCACGCCGGCGACGGCGCGGGCTTCGACGCGCTGCTCACCAAGCTCGTGCGCCTGAAGGCGCCCGAGGTGACGTGACGGGTGACAAGAAGGAGGGCCGCGGAGCGATCCGCGGCCTTCGCATCTATGCGGCAAATCCGAACTTCGACAGATCGAACGTCGCGCTCTGTCCGTCGGTCGCAAGCTCCGCGAGCGCCTGTCCGATGGCCGCAGAGTGCTTGAAGCCGTGGCCGGAGCAGGGCGACGCAACGATCACGCGCTTGTCGTCCGGCAGACGGTCGATGACGAAGCGGGCGTTGTCGACGCAGGTGTAGAGGCACACGGCGGTCCGGTCGGAGACGTCGCTCGCTCCTGGAAAATACGGCGCGACGAATTCGCGATGCATCGTCTGAATTTCCTGCGGGGTCACGGTCCGATCGACCGTCTCGGCTGTCGTCGTCGTATCGTACTGTTCGGTCGCGATCTTGATCGTGGGCGCGCCTTCTCCGGTCCAGGGAAAGCCGTAGATCGCCTGCCGCGCCGGAATTTGCCAGATGTAGACCGGAAAGTTCTCCGCACGATAATAGTCGAGTGGTGCGTCTTCGCGCAGCTTGAACCAGTGCAGAACCTGCCGCCGGACACGGAAGACCTGCGCCTGGTCGCGCCTGAGGAAATTCGGCAGCCAAGGCCCGGCGCTGACGATGATCTTGCTGGCGCGATACGCCGCCCGATCCGTAACGACCTCGACATGACCCTCGACCGGCGCGAAGCGCGCCACCGTCTCGCCGAGGTGAACCTCCGCGCCGAGCGTCGCCGCCCGTTTGAGCTGCGCATCGACGCATCGCTCCGGAAAAACGTAGCCGCCCTCGGGCTCGAAATACGCGTAGTCACCCTTGCTGATATTGAATGCCTTGAATCGCGCCTTGATGTCGCTGTCGTTCAGAGATTCATGCGCGATATTCGCGCGCCTCGCGGCCTCGATCGATGATTCAAGGAATGCGGGATTCTCGTGATTGGCGGCGCGGGGTCCTGCGCCGGAGATGGCCAGAAATCCGTTCTGCACCAGCAGCGTTGCACCGGTGTCGCGCTCAAGCTCGCGCCAGATCTCGTGCGAGCGGCGGGCGAACTGGGTGTATTCGGGTCCTTCGCCGCAGGCGAGCCGGGTAATGCGCGTCTCGCCGTGGCTCGAGCCATGCGCATGCGGCGGCGTGAACCGGTCGATGCCGAGAACCTTCTGTCCGCGTTTTGCGAGCTGATACGTCGCGGCCGCGCCCATCGCGCCGAGCCCGATGACGATGACGTCATATGTCATGGGATTGTCCGGATCACTTTTGATCCAGCACGCCCTTGTAGATCACGGAGAGTGGCAGCTCCGCGGCAAGCGATCCGATCCTCACGGTCTCGGCGTCACCGGCGATCACGGTCGGACCCGGAGGAAATTGCGATCCGTCGCGTTGCCAAATCCAGACCTTCGCCTCGTTCTGCGCGAGGACAAGATAGGCCTGCAAGCTGGGCAGATGCAGATACTCAGCGGCCTTGTCGCCAAGATCGAGCGCCTCACTTGATGGCGAAAGCACCTCGGCGAGGAACACAGGTTCATTCGTCGTGAAGCTGGCACCGTCCTGGCCGGCGCTGTGAACCAGAATGTCCGGATAGCGCAGTGTCCGCGGAGCCAGGTCCAGGCCGAAATCGGCAACGACCTCCCATCTGGGATCGAGTTGGCGACGCAGTGTGAAGTAGAGATTGCCAACGATCCGGCCGTGACTGAGCGATGCGCCGACCATCATCATGATGCGACCGTTCGCAAGCTCATAGCGTTCCTCACGTCCCTGCACCCAGGCGAGGAACTCGGCCTTGTCCATGTTTCTTGGAACCTGGACGTTCATCGGTGCGCCTCTTTGCGGTTCAATCTAGCGATATTCGCACCACGAAAAAAGGGCGCGGCCTTGGCCGCGCCCTTCCGAATTGCCGATCGGTCTCAGCCGATCAGAAATCCATTCCACCGCCCGGCGGCATGCCGCCCGGACCGCCGGCGCCCTTCTTCTGCGGCACCTCGGCGACCATCGCCTCCGTGGTGATCAGAAGGCCGGCGACCGAAGCCGCGCCCTGGAGTGCCTGACGCACGACCTTGGCGGGATCGATGATGCCCTTGGTGAGCATGTTCACATACTCGCCGTTCTGCGCATCGAAGCCGTAGGCGTACTGATCCTTTTCCAGGATCTTGCCGACGATGACCGAACCGTCCTCGCCCGCGTTGAGCGCGATCTGGCGCGCCGGATAGGAGAGCGCCTTGCGCACGATCTCGACGCCGGTCTTCTGGTCGTCGTTCTGGGTGCGGATCTTCTTGAGGGCCTCGCTGGCGCGCAGCAGCGCCACGCCGCCGCCCGGCAGGATGCCTTCCTCGACCGCGGCGCGGGTCGCATGCATCGCGTCGTCGACGCGATCCTTGCGCTCCTTCACCTCGACCTCGGTCGCGCCGCCGACGC
>CAYZMR010000095.1:0-13357 GCA_964479515.1 uncultured Hyphomicrobiales bacterium
GCGCAAATGGGGCCGGCCTTATCTCACGCGCCAGTTCTATTCGCTGGTCGGCGCCAGCATGGCGGACCGCATCCTGTTGGTGATGGCCAAACGCGCCGGCCGCTACATCGCGGGCGCGATCAACTTCATCGGATCGGACACGCTGTATGGCCGCCACTGGGGCGCGGTCGAGCACCACCCGTTCCTGCATTTCGAGCTCTGCTACTACCAAGCCATTGATTTCGCGATCCAGAACAAGCTTGCCCGAGTCGAGGCCGGAGCCCAGGGCGAGCACAAGATCGCGCGCGGCTACATGCCGGTGACGACCCATTCGGCGCATTACATCGCCGATCCGGCGCTGCGCCGCGCGATCGCGGACTACCTCAAGCGCGAGCGCGCTTACGTCGCGGCGGCGGGCGACGAGCTCGCCACCATGGGTCCGTTCCGCCGCGACCTGGTGGTGGAAAAGACCTGAAAACGGGCTTGCACAACCCGGAATTCGCGCCAGAAATGAGCCACCATGCCGAGTTACGACACCAACAACATCTTCGCGAAGATCCTGCGCGGCGAGCTTCCCTGCCACAAGGTCTACGAGGACGAGCGCGCGCTCGCCTTCCTCGACATCATGCCACGCGCCCCCGGCCATACCCTGGTGCTGCCGAAGGCGCCGGCGCGCAACCTGCTCGACGTTGCGCCCGACGACCTCGCGCACGTGATGGCGGTCGCGCAGAAGATCGCCAAGGCGCAGATCAAGGTGTTCGGCGCCGACGGCATCACGGTGCAGCAGTTCAACGAGAGCGCCGGCGGACAGGTGGTGTTCCACCTTCATGTCCATCTCGTGCCGCGCAAGGCCGGCGAGCCGATGAAGCCGCCCGCGAGCGTCAAGGAGGACGCGGCCGTGCTCTCCGATCAGGCGCTCGCGCTTGCGGCGGCGCTGCGCACCTAGCGGCTCAACTCGCGAAAGACACAGGTCCGTCAATCCGATCGTCGCGGACGGCCGATGACGCAATCGCGACAGCGGACAGGCGCTCGGTTGCCCCGCGCTGCCCGTCGCGCGAGGATCGGATAGCGTCAACCGCAAATTCGTAGGGGAGAAACGCTTGTCCGGCCTGCGCATCTACGGCATCGCCCGCACCCGCGCGTTCCGCGCGCTCTGGATCGCCGAGGAGGTCGGGCTCGACTACGAGCACCTGCCGATCGAGATCGGCGATGCCGGCGCCGGCGCGCCCGAATTTCGCAAGCTCAATCCGAACGGACGCCTGCCCTTCATCGTGGACGACGGCTTCGTGCTGTTCGAGTCGCTCGCGATCACGCTCTATCTCGCGAAGAAACATTCCAACGGCAGGCTCTATCCGGCTGCGCTCGAGGACGAGGCGAAGACCTGGCAATGGACCTCGTGGGCGCTCACCGAGGTCGATCGCGGCGTCAACATCTGGTCGCTGCATGCGGTGCGCCTGCCGGAGGCCGAGCGCGATGCGGGGAAGCGCGAGGAGGCGCTGCGGGTTCTGGCAAAGCCGTTCCGCGTGCTCGACGCGGCGGTCGCGACGCAGCCCTATCTGATCGGCGACGATTTCACGGTGGCCGATCTCAATGTCGCCGCCGTCATCAGCCGCGCGGTCGACATGGACCTCTCGGCGGTGCCGAACCTTGCGGCTTGGCTGACGCGCTGCCTCGACCGGCCGGCCGCGCGCAAAGCGCTGGTGCTGAAAACCAAGGCCGACAACGAGACGCCCGCCGAGATGACGCGCCACATTGCGAAGATCAACCGGCTGTGAGGCGCCCTACTCCGCCGGCACGGCGATAGCGTCCGCCGACGCAGGCGGCGCGCTCGCGCGCAGCGGGCGTTCCTCCATCGCCAGCATGAACAGGAACGAGATCGCGAGGCACGCCGCAGCCGCCGCAAAGATCCAATGGAAATGCGCCGCGGACGCGCCCGCGTCCGCACCGGTCGCGATGGTTTCGAGCGTCACGCCGCGTCCCGACACGCCGCCGAACAGGATCGCGCCGTAGAGCGCGACCATCAGCGCGCTCGCGAGCGCGCGCACGAAATTGGTCAGCCCGGTCGCGGTGCCGAGCTGATGCGGCGCGACCGCGTTCTGCACCGATACGGTGGTGATCGGCAGAACGGTACCGATGCCGATGCCGGCGACCAGCAGCAGCGTGCCGACGACCACGATCGACAACGACGCCGGCACCAGCGCGAGCGGCAGTAAGGCGACGAACGCCATGGGCAGGCCGACCAGGCTGATCCGCTTGTAATGCGTGAGCCACGACATCAGCCGGCCCGCGAAAGTCGAGCCGAGCACGACGCCGCCCATGAACGGGATCAGCGTCAGCCCCGAGCCGCTCGCGGATTGGCCGAGCACGACCTCGAAATAGACCGGCGTGTAGATCGTCAGTCCGATCATCGTGCCGTAGGCGAAGGCGGCCGAGCCGACCGCGGCCGCAACCACGCGACCGCGCAGGATCGCCAGCGGCACGAACGGCTCGGGCGCGCGCGTCAGGCGCCAGCCGAACAGCACGAACAGTATGGCGGCGGCGGCCGCGAGGCCGAGGATCTGCGGCGCTACCCATGCATAGCGCACGCCGCCCCAGTTGAGCGCGAGCAGGAGACAGACCGTCGCCGTCACCATCAGGCCGGCGCCGAGCAGGTCGAGCGTGTGCGGCCGTTCATGCCGCGGCAGCGCCTTCAGGGCGTTCGCCGAGATGGCGAACGCCAAGATGCCGAGCGGCACGTTGATCCAGAAGATCATCGTCCAGTGCAGGTGCTCGGCGAAGACGCCGCCCAGCACCGGACCCGCGATCGAGGAGGCGGCGAACACCGCGCCGAAATAGCCTTGATAGCGCCCGCGCTCGCGCGGCGGCACCGCGTCGCCGACGATCGTCTGCGCCATCGCGATGAGGCCGCCGCCGCCGACGCCCTGCAACGCGCGCGCGGCGATCAGCGCGGGCATCGATGGCGAGAGCGCGCAGGCGATGGAACCGAGAACGAAGATCGCGATGCCGCCGAGGAGCACCGGGCGGCGGCCGTGGATGTCGGAGAGCTTGCCGTAGAGCGGCGTCACCACGGTCGCGGCGACGAGATAGGACGTGACGACCCAGGCGAGGTCCTCGACATTGGCATAGGCGCGCCCGATGGTCGCGAGCGCGGTCGCCACGATCGTCTGATCGAGCGCGCTCAGGAACATCGCCAGCATGATGCCAAGCACGATGCTGCGCACCGTGCGATGGTCAAGGCGCACCGGCGCCGAAGGGGCAGTCACGACAAATCTCCGCCGGAAGGGGCTGAATTTGGCCCGACGAGAGCGGGCGGGCCTAGCTCTTAGAGATGCTGGTTCGAGCGCGGATTTCAATGCGGATCGATGCAAGGCTGGCATGCCACAGGGGGACGCTCCAGGAACCGCGGGCGCCCGCTACGCCGCGAGCCCCCGGGCGCGGTCCGCTCAGGCGACGTGCTTCTTGAAGAACGCGATCGTGCGCTCCCAGGCGAGCTTGGCGGCTGCTTCCTGGTATCGGGGCGTCGAGTTGTTGTGGAAGCCGTGCTGGGTGCCGGGATAGGTGTACATCTCGTACCGGACGCCATTCGCCTTCAACGCCGCCTCGAAAGCCGGCCACATCGCGTCGATGTTGGGGTCGTTCTCGGCATACTGGATCAGCAGGGCCGCCTTGATGGCGGACACGGCCGCCGTTTCGGGCGCCGCGCCGTAGAACGGGACAGCCGCCTTCAGATCGGCGCCGAGCGTGACGGCGAGGAAGTTTGTCGTGCTGCCGCCCCAGCAGAAGCCGGTGACGCCGAGCTTGCCGTTCGACCGCGCATTGGATTGCAGATAGCGTGCGCTGTTGACCATGTCGGTGCGCAGCTTGCCCTGGTCGAGCCCAGCCTGCAGCGTGCGGCCGTCGTCGTCATTGCCCGGATACCCGCCGACCGGGAACAACCCGTCCGGAGCAAGCGCCAGAAACCCCTCGGTCGCGACGCGGCGGGCGACGTCCTCGATGTACGGATTGAGGCCACGGTTCTCGTGGATCACCAGCACGGCGGGGAACGGGCCCGCTCCGGTCGGCTCCACCAGGTAACCGCGCATCGTGCCCGAGGTGCCGCCCGGCGACGGATAGGTCACGTAGCGGGCCTTGATCCGTGGGTCCGTGAAGGAAATGGTCTGAGCCTGCGCGTAGCGCGGCAACAAGGCCTGCGCCATGACAAGACCACCGACCGTCACGGCGGCGGATCGTGCCAGGAACTCGCGGCGGTCGATGCGCCCATGACAGTATTCGTCGTAGAGGTCGAAGACGCGCTGATCGATCTCGATCTGGGTGAGTGGCCGAAGCGCCGCGTCAGGCGGCAACGCCGCCGCATCGAACTGTTCGGTCATGGCCGCCCTCCCCGCTGCTTATGAGCCGGCATTCTAGCCAGAACCGAGGCTGGTGTCTCGAATCTGAACTTCTGCCGATCTCGCGGCACCCTCGGAAACGAACGTCGGAACCAGAAGCTCCGCCAACGCGTCGATCGCGTTCTGGAATTTCGCCACCGAGCGCTGCTCCGGCATGGTGTTGAAGCTCACCAGGACGAGCGGCGACGGCGCGTGGAGGCGGAATGGCCGGAATCTGGGCTGCCGCTAGCCGCGGCGTCGCGGTCGGTTGACCTTCATTGCTGTTGCATCGTGGTGTTGTTGGCCGCCGTCGGTATCAGGACAGTCGTGAACGCCGCCAGATTGTCCGCCTTTACGGTGACCGAAAGGTACGACAGCGGCCCGGTAGCGGTGGTGAACGTCAGCGGGGTCGTCGTTGCGCTGCCCGCCAGCAACGCTGTTCCTCCCGGTAGAACGACAGGCAGCTTCCCGCTGTAGACCAGCGCGCTGCCCTTGTCGGACTTGGCCTGGACCGCCGTGATCGTCACATTCTTCGCCCTGGCAAAAAGCGAACGATTGGCGACGGTGACATAAGTGGGAGTAGGCGCCGGCGTGGCGGGTGTCGCGGTTCGAGCCGTCTCGTTGCCGGGCAGCGGAGCAGGCCCTGGCGGAACCGGCGCCACTCCGATCGCTACGGAGAGCGAGGGCGTGGGCGTTGGAATCGCGGCGGTTGCGGTTGCTTGCGGCCCAACGGTGACCGCCTTGCTCACCGTTCCGGCCGTGAGCGTTCCGGTGGTGGCGCCGGTGCTTGTTTGCCCGAGCGGCAGATAGAAGCGGAAACTGCCATCATTGTGCGAGGCGGTCTGATACGTCTTGTTGCCGACCACAAGCTTCAGGGGCTGGTGCGGCACATGATCGCCGTCGACGTCGGTGATCGTACCCTGGAGCACTCTCGCGCGTCCGGTCCCGTCGTCGAGCGCGAAGAGAAACGTACCGTAGAGCGTGTCGTAATAGGCCGTGACGAAATCGACTCCGGTCCATCCGATGGAGGTGCATCCGACCGTCGCGCTCGCTGTCTGGGTATTGCCGTTGGTCAGCGAACTCGACGTCTTGTTCGTCCAGGTGAAGGACGTCGTCGATTTCAGGCCGAGACCCGCCGTCGGGAAGTTGGCCGAGAGCGACATCGAGGCTTGATACTGGGTCTGCGTCGAAGACGTGTTCGTCGTGGTGTTGGTGTTGGAGATCGATTCCGTCACCGTGGCGCAGGACGTGCCCGACGGTCCGCCGGCTTGATCATAGGTGAAGTCCGTCGACTGCGGCACGAAGCGCGCGGTCGGAATCAGAATCGGATTGCTCGGCGATGCGTTCCAGAACAGGTCCTGCGCGAGGATCTGCTTGTAGTCGTCATAGGTCAGTCCGGGCAGCCAGCCATTCGGCGCGCTCGCGTCCGCCGGGCCCTGCATCTGCAGGAACGGGTTCGCGACGCAGGACGCCGGGTCATAGGAGGACGGATTTCCGCCGTCGCCGGTCGCTCCCGGGCGCGGCCCGATGCCGGCGAGCGCGCATCTCAGATATGAAACCTGCACGCGCTGGATGCGCGCCGGCGCACCGTTCTTGGTCGTGAGCGACCACTGGACGTGGTTCTGCCCGGTGACCGGATCGTGCCAGCCGCTCATCGCGACCGCTGGATTGAGAAGAACGAAGAACTGGTCGTAGTCGTGATGGATTCCATCATTGCCGGCGGGGCCCGGGTCGGGCCACTTCACGGTGTTTCCGGTCGTCTTGGAGATCGTGACCGACGACCCGGAGACGGAGGTCTCCGCAAAGCTGACGCCCAAGGTCAGGATCTTGTCGAGGTCCGCGGTCAATGACGTGTTGACGCCGACCGAGTTCTCGACCGAGACCGTCGAGCCGGTCGAACTCCCGCTGCTGTAGCTGACGAAACTGCCCGAGCCGCATTTGTATCCGGTCTGCGTCGTCGCGGGCGTGCAGCCCGGCGGCGAGTAGATCAGGGTGATGATGTAGTAGCTCGGGAACACGTCGCCCGACAGGTTCACGCAGTTCTGCGGATAGTTGTAGGCGGACGGCGTCGTCGCGGTGCCGCTGTCGCGCCAGGAGAGGCTGCCCAGCTTGTAATGGAAGATGAGGTTTCCGCCGCTCGCCGCGAAGAAGGCGTGGCACATCTGACCGACATTGCCGAGCCACGAACTCGCGGCCGCGGAAACGTCGGCAACGCATTGGCTCTGGTGGGCGCCGTTTTGCGGGAAGACTGCGGTGTAGGCCGCGACCGTACCGAGATCGACGATCACGTTGCCGGCCGAGTCCTGAATGTTTCCAAGACAATGCGCGGTTGAATTTGCCGACAATGCCTGCGCGCGCGCGGTGAGCCCCAGCAAACCAGCCAGGCAAACGACCGCAACGACAATGCATGTTCTGATCATGTTGCGCCCCCGATCACAACCTGAAATACATTCCCTCTGAAACTGCATTTCAAGTCAAATTCCCTCATAAGGCAAAATCTTACCTGCGACAAAACGTCATCAAAACGTCATGAGGTCGCGGAGCGGCTGGCCTGGGCGGGGCGCCGTCCGTCCGTACTCAGCCGAACACCAGCGCCCCCACAACCAGCGCGGCCTCGCCCGCGAGCACGCCGGCGAACACCGAGCGGCGGATGAGCGCGAAGGCGAGAAAGCCGATCCCGACGGCGGCAAGGCGCACCGGCGTCGGCACGGTCGCGAGCACGCCGGGCGCAAAGATCGTGAGCTTGGCGATGACGCCGGCGAGAATCGCGGTCGCGACCGCCCTCACCCACACCAGCACTTCGGAGCCTTCGTCGAGCCCGCGCGCGAAGATCACGCCGAGCCAGCGCCAGATCTCGTTCGGCAGGAAGCCCGCGAGGATCAGCGCCAGGTAGGCGCCCCATTCGCCCGAGAACGCGCTCATCGCAGCACCTCGCGCACGCGGTGCACCGCGTAGGCAAATGTGCCGCCGACGATCCCGCTCCACATCAGGTCGAGCCCGACGTGCCAATAGGCAAACAACGGACCGAGCACGAGGCCGATGGCGAGTGCGAGCCGGTCGACCAGCATGCGGCTGTTGCGCAGCGCCGACATGAAGAAGGCGAGCGGGGTGAGGAACAACAGCGTGGCGCTCATCAGCGGCGGCAGCCGCGCCGCGAGATAGAAGCCGAGCACCGTCGCGGCGAGCGCGCATATGCCGTAGCCGGTGCCGAGCCCGTTGCAGAACGCGATGCGGTGTCCGCGCGGCTCGTGCGGCAGCAGCCGCAGCGCCTCGACCCACATGCTCACCGCGGTGAAATGCGCCGGCATCACGAGCTGCCACGCGCGCGTCTCCGGCCGCTTGAGCATCGGCAGCAGCGACACCACCATCGGCAGCAGCCGCACGCCGGAGAGGCCGACCGCGAGCGCGACCTCGACGATGCTTCCCCCCGCGCCGAGCGCCGAGATCAGGATCACCTGCGCGGGGCCGGCCCACACCAGGATGGTGGAGAGCACGGCCCAGGGCAGGCTGAAGCCGAAATCATGCGCGAGCGCGCCGATGCCCGTATAGGTGCCGAACAGCACATAGCTGAACACCGACGTCCAGGTGGCGGAAAAGCCGGCGATAAAGCCGCCGACGGCCGAGAGCGGCGGAGGGTCGTTTGCGGCAGGCGTTGCGGGTGGAACCGGCATTGGCCCGTCCTGTCCCATGGCGGCGGCATCCGCGCAATCGCCGATCGCCGCGTGCGATCGGCAAAATAGCACTCGCTAATGCGCCACTCGTCCCCATCTCAAATCCATCACCGGCACCGCTTATTGGCCGCCGACGACTGAGAGAGACAAGCGCTCCCGCCTTCAAGGAGCAGCGCTGTGTCCGAACCGGACGATCATCACAAACATACGCTGACGTGCATGCGCCTGGCCGCAGAGTGTCGAAACCTGGCGGAAGATGTTCCGACATCCGGTCTGCGCGCGCGGTTCCTTCACATGGCCCGCATGTGGGATGAACTGGCGCACCAGTCCCGTATCGGGACAAAGCCGCCTGACGCGTGACGGCGATCAAAATTTAGGACGTTATTGCCCTTCCCAACGAAGTGAGCAGTTCTGCTCAGACGCCGTCTTTCAACCGGCGGACGCTTCACCGTTGCCAGCCACATGTCGGGGGGTCTTAACCGGCAGGCAGGAGCGGATCATGACGACCCCGGCCGAGTATCGCGAATTTGCCAGTGATTGTCTGCGATGGACGGAACGCGCGAGCAACGCTTCGCAGCGCGATAATTTGACGGAAATCGCGCGCCAGTGGATGAACGCGGCGTCCAGGTTGGACCAGCACCTCATCTTGGCCAGCGACGGCCCCGCACTCCTGCGCGAAATGCGCGCCAAACTGGATTAGCCGCGGGACCGCTCCGGATTCTCAGCGGCGGCCCGCTTTCCACTCCGGATCAAGTCCGGCCGGCGCAAAGCCATGACAGGCGCGCGCGCTTCGGTCCACAATGCCGCCGATCGCGCGGAGCAGCCCTCATGACCGATGTCGCTTTCGCAGCAGCCGCGGCGGGGATCCGCGCGTCGCTCGAATCCCAAGGCTTCACGCGCCTGCTCGCCGCGGAGGTCGTCTCGGTCGAGCCGCGCGTGGTCGTGATGGCGCTCGACCGGCGCGACGAGGTGCTGCAGCAGAACGGGCTGTTCCATGGCGGCGCGATCGCCTATCTGGTCGACAACGCCACCACGGCCGCGGCCGCGACCGTCATCGATCGGGAGAAGCGCACCGTCATCACGGCCGAGTACAAGATCAACCTGGTGGCGCCCTCGAAGGGCGACCGGCTCACCTGCCGGGCCGAGGTCGTCAAGCCCGGGCGTTCGCTCACCGTGGTGGAGGCGAAGGTCTATTGTCGCATTGATGGTGCTGAGAAACTCGTCGCGGTCGCGCTTGCGACGATCGCGAACCTGGACATCGGCCGAACGGCGCCGGAGTGACGAGCGACAAGGGGGAAAACAAACGATGGCCAACGCGCGCGGACTGATCGCGGTCGACAAGATGGGGACGAAGGTCCTGTTTCTCGACCCGGTCACTTATGAGACGCGGGTCGTGCTCGACGGCTTTCCACGCACCGTGCACGAGCTGCTCGTGGTGCCGGAAACCGGCCTCGCCTATGTGCCGATCTTCGGCGACGGCATCCACGGCCGCAATCCGAACCCGGGCCACCTCCTCTGCATCATCGATCTGGAAAAGCGCGCGCATGTCGGCGACATCGACCTGCGGCCCTACATCGCGCCGCACACGTTGAAGCTCGGGCCCGACGGGCTGATCTACATCACCTGCGAGAACAGCGCGGTGGTCGCGGTGATCGACCGCACGACGCATAAGGTCGTCGACGCGATCGATAGCGGCTCGACCAACGGCCATCGGCTGATCATCGCGCCCGACGGCGAGCGGCTCTACACCGAAAATGAGGAAGACGGCACCGTCTCGGTGATCGATCTGCCGCGGCGCAAGCTGCTCGGCAAGATCAAGACGCCGCGCGCGCTTGCCGGCATCGCGATCTCGGCGGACGGGCGCACCGTGATCGCGGTCGACGATGCCGAGCCGACGCTGTTCCTGATCGACACCGCGAGCGAGGCGATCCGCACGGTGCCGCTCGACGGCGTCGCGAAGCCGGCGCAGATCGCGCGCTATGCCCCGGACAACAGCGTGATCGGCGTCACCAGCCTGCAGAGCGACACCGTCAGTCTGATCGATCCGACGTTCTCGACGCAGACCGCAATCCCTGTCGGCCGCCAGCCGATGGACATGGCGTTCCGCGGCGATGAGCTGTTCGTCGCCTGCCAGGCCGACGGCTCGGTGCATGTGATCGATGTTCCGGCGCGGCGCTGGAAGGCGAGCTTTTCGGCCGGCACGGGGTGCGAGTCGCTCGGGTTTTTCTGATCTTTTGGCCGCGATCTCCGGCCCGCTCACACCTTCGGCCGGCCGGCGCCAAAGACACGGAGCCGGGGGGCTGCGCGTATGCGACGGTGTGCCGCAATCACACCTCATGGTTTATTATTTCAGACTATACGAAATATGATTGTATAAGCCCAAATAGTCAGCAGCGTTGGCGCTGCCAGGGACGGAGACGTTGTGCCAGCTGGGCGTGGACCGATCGTCAACAGGCCGCGATGCGACGTGCCGCCCCGCGTCTATCCGCGATGCTGCATCCACGTTCCGCGCGACATCATCCGCGATCCGGATCCCTCGATCTACGACCAGCAGCTGGTGTTCAGCACCGGCGGAACGCCTACTTTCAACAGTCCAGACATAGAGACGTTCAATTATTGGCCGTTCCACCCGATCAAAAACCTGGCGGTCACCCTACGGAATCTTTCGGCGGATTGTTCCGCCAACCAGACGCGGCTCGATCTGAGCTGGAGCCCGTGGGGCATCGGGCTGCCGCGCCAAGCCATCGGCACTCATTTCATAAACCTCGCGCGTCTCGGCTTTCCCGGAAGTGAAGGGACGATCGAGGTGCCGCTTCCTCCCGCGGTCGCGGCGGCGGGTCGCTATGGCATCTTTGCCAAGGTCATTCATCCCTACGACCGCGACCCCACCAACAATGAAGGCGAGCAGACGGCCGACGGATTCCAGACCAGCCACGCGCGCAGCAAGGCCTTCGTCATCCCGGTACGCAATCCGACCTCGTCGATGCAAACCATCGCGCTCACCGCCGGCCCCTCCGCAGTGACGCCGTGGGTCGCGCTTACGCCCGCGACCGTCACGCTCGCCGCAGGAGCGCAGACGAATGTCACGGCCGTCGTCACGGTGCCGAATTCGATTCCCGCGTCCCCGTCGGGAACGCTCATCAGTGCCACCATCGACATCCTCGCGACGATGTCGGGTGGCTATCTCGGCGGGGTCGCGATCCTCGTCCTCGTCGATGCGTAAGGCCCGCCATGAGCAATAAGATGTGTGTCAGGCTCGGCGCCTACGCCGGGGCATTTGTCGGGCTGCTGGTCGCCTTTCTCCACCTGTCGCCGTGCTGCGCGAGCCCGCCGGGGCCGGCATTGTCGGTCCTCGATTGCATCGTGGCGGGCTTGATCGTCGCCGTCATCGTCGTCCTGTTCGGCGTCGCCTTCGTGATGATCGTCCGTCCGATGCCGCTGCTGCCGCTATTGGGCGTGGCGCTGTCGATTGCCTTGATCATCGGCGTGTTGCTCAGTCCGTTGGCCTATTGGATCGCCAACGCCGCCCTGGCGGTCCTCGTTTGCGGCATCCTAGGTGCGCTGATCGGATGGCTGGTGTGCTGGCTGCTGTGCCGCGGCCGCACGCTGGTCCTGGAGAAGGGCTGATGAGCAACCCTCCCGTCTGTGGGGCGCAGCAGCCGGGCAATATTCCCGGTCCGTTCGACTGGAGGGTTCTGGCCATCATAGCGACCGGAGCCGGCGTGGTGGACTGGGTCGCCAACAACGGCGTGCCCGTCGCGAACCAGTTGATCGAATTCATCACCGGCGATTTGGCGCCGAATTCCGCCCTCGCCGCCCCGGCGGCCGGTGCGTTCGCGGTCCTTGCCCTGCTCGCCTATTACGCGTTCACGGCGGACGGATGCATCGTCCCGAAGCCGAAAAGCATAAAGATTTGTATTTCCGGAATTGTGGAGCAGACCGTCGACCTCAGCTCCACGGCCGTTCTCATTCTGGCGCCGTTCGCACTCGGACCGAACGGCGCGTTCGACGTCGTGGTGAAATCCAAATACTGGGACCGCGTCACCGAAAACGCCTTCTGGGTTTTTTGCTCCAAGAAGGGCGCGGCCGTCCTGCGCTGCATCGTCAAGGACAAAACGTCATGCGCCGCCCGGGTCGGCTCGCTCATCGGCGGCGTTGCCGGCGCGGTCGCCGGAGTCGCACTCGGATTTCTCGCCTCCCTGATCCCCGCCGCGCTTTCGTGCGCGATATTTTTGATATTTGCGTGGCTCTGTTTCCTCATCGCGCTGATCGTTAGCGCAATCGTAGCCGCGGCAACGACCTATGTTGGAGCGGTCATCGGCGGTTGGCTCGGCGTGCTGGCAACGTCCCTGGCCGACGATCCCGTGGGCGACGAGTGGCATTCGATCTCGCCGGGCACGATCGTGACCGTCCGAGGCGACTGGACCACCGATCCCGATGTCGGAAACAATGAGCTGTTCTATACGACGGCGATCCACCGCACCGGTCAATTCGCAACGCCGCCGAGCTATACGACCGCCGATGCCGACAGCACGGCGGACGATGATTGCGGCATGCCGCTGGAAGCGCCGAGCTGATTGTCGAACCGACGACAGATCGGGACCACGACTCACACCTTGACGAGCGGCACCTTCGGGACCGAGCCGCGGCCGGAGGGCGGCGCCCCCTTCGGCCCGGGCGGCTTCGGCTTGCGTGGCGCGGCGCGGCGCTTGACCCGGTTCTTGCGCGGCTCGGGCAGCTTCTCCTGCTTCGGCGTCACCGGCCCTTCCGGGTACTCGAAGGAGAGCTTGTCGTTGCCCTCCTCGTCCTTGGCGACGACGACGCGGACGTGTCCGCCGCTCTTGAGCACACCGAACAGCACGACATCGGCGAGCGGCTTCTTGATGTGCTCCTGGATCACGCGCGCCATCGGGCGCGCGCCCATCTGCTCGTCATAGCCCTTGGCGATGAGCCACTTGGCGGCCTCCGGCGACAGCTCGATCGTGACGTTGCGGTCGGCGAGTTGCGCCTCGAGCTGCATCACGAACTTCTCGACCACCTTGGCGATCACGTCTTCCGACAGGTGGGCGAAGGTGATCGTGGCGTCGAGGCGGTTCCTGAATTCCGGCGCGAACATGCGGTTGATCGCCTCGGTGTCGTCGCCCTCGCGCTTGTTGCGGGTGAAGCCGTAGGCGCTCTTGGCGAGGTCGGAGGCGCCCGCATTCGTGGTCATGATCAGGATCACGTTGCGGAAGTCGACCTGCTTGCCGTTGTGGTCGGTGAGCTTGCCGTGATCCATGATCTGGAGCAGCACGTTGAACAGGTCCGGATGCGCCTTCTCGATTTCGTCGAGCAGGAGCA
>CAYZMR010000096.1:0-13344 GCA_964479515.1 uncultured Hyphomicrobiales bacterium
TCACGGGGCCGGGCTCCTCGACCGATTTCCTGCTGCGCTATCTGCTGGTGCGCGCCGGCGTGAAGCCGGAGGACGTCAGCATCATCGGCGTCGGCTCGGGCGCGGCCGCCGTCGCCGCGATGGAGCGTAAATCGATCGACGCGGTGATGAACTACGATCCGGCGATCACCGTGCTGGAGCGGCGCAAGCTCGCGCATGTGATGATCGATGGGCGCACCAGCGAGGGCTCGGCGGCCGCGTTCGGCGGACCGTACCCGGCCTCATGCCTCTATTCGACCGGCGCGTTCATCGCGAAGAACCCGGTGACGATCCAGCGGCTGGTGAACGCCTTCGCGGCAGCGCTCACCTATATCGACAAGACGCCGGCCGCCGAGATCGCGGCCGCGCTGCCGGCGGAATATGGGCTCGGCGATCCCGGCCTGTTCGCCGAGGTGATCGCGCATTCCAAGCCGATGTTTCCCGCGCAGGGCACGTTCGACGTGAAGGACCTGGAGCGGGCGAGGACGGTGCTGAGCGAGTTCAACGACAAGGTCCGCGCCGCGACGATCCGCCTGGAGGAGACCTATACGAACCGGTTCGTGGAGGCGGCGACGCCGTGAACGCCACCCGGCCGCGCTGTGCGCGGCCACCCTCCCTTTCGGGGAGGGATAAGACCGTGTTCGCTGCCAGCTCTCTACACCCGGCTCGGATAATTCGGGCTCTCGCGGGTGATCGTCACGTCGTGCACGTGGCTTTCGCGCAGGCCGGCGCTTGAAATCCGGATGAACTCCGCCTTCTCGTGGAAGTCCGCGATCGTCGCGGCCCCGATGTAGCCCATCGCGGCGCGCAGGCCGCCGGCCAACTGGTGCAGCGTCGCCGACACCGGCCCCTTGTAGGGCACCTGGCCCTCGATGCCTTCGGGCACGAGCTTGAGCGTGTCCTTGATGTCCTGCTGGAAATAGCGGTCGGCCGAGCCGCGCGCCATCGCGCCGACCGAGCCCATGCCGCGATAGCTCTTGTAGGAGCGGCCCTGATACAGGAACACCTCGCCCGGCGTCTCGTCGGTGCCGGCAAGCAGCGAGCCGACCATCACGACGTCGGCGCCGGCCGCCAGCGCCTTCGCGAGATCGCCGGAATACTTGATGCCGCCGTCGGCGATCACCGGCGTGCCGGTCTTTCGCGCTTCCTCCGCCGCATCCATGATCGCGGTGATCTGCGGCACGCCGACACCCGCGACCATGCGCGTGGTGCAGATCGAGCCCGGCCCGATGCCGACCTTGATGCAATCCGCGCCGGCGTCGATCAAGGCCTTGGCGCCTTCACTGGTCGCGATATTGCCGGCGACGACCTGCACCTTGTTCGACAGGCGCTTGATGCGGCTCACCGCATCGAGGACGTGCCGAGAGTGTCCGTGCGCGGTATCGACCACCACGAGGTCGACGCCGGCCGCGATCAGCGCCTGCGTGCGCGCGAAGCCCTTCTCGCCGACGGTGGTGGCGGCGGCGACGCGCAGGCGCCCCTGCTCGTCCTTGGCGGCGTTCGGATTGGCGACCGCCTTCTCGATATCCTTCACGGTGATGAGGCCGACGCAGCGATAATGCTCGTCGACCACAAGGAGCTTCTCGATGCGGTGCTGATGCAGGAGGCGCTTCGCCTCGTCCTGGCCGACGCCCTCATGCACCGTGATGAGCTTGTCCTTGGTCATCAGCTCGTAGACGCGCTGCTCGGGATCGGTCGCAAAGCGCACGTCGCGGTTGGTGAGGATGCCGACCAGCTTGCCGGGCCGACCTCCGCTGGCGCCTTCGACCACCGGGATGCCGGAAATCCCGTGCTCCTTCATCAGGTCGAGCGCTTCGGCGAGCTTGGCCGAGGGCCCGATGGTGAGCGGGTTCACCACCATGCCCGACTCGAACCTCTTGACCCGGCGCACCTGCTCGGCCTGCTCTTCGGGCTCCAGGTTGCGGTGGATGACGCCGATGCCGCCCGCCTGCGCCATGGCGATGGCCATCTTGGCCTCGGTCACCGTATCCATCGCGGACGCGATGATCGGGATGTTCAGCGAAATGTCGCGCGTGATTCGGCTTTTGATGTCGACCTGCGACGGCAGCACGTCCGAGAGGCCCGGGCGCAGCAGCACGTCGTCGAAGGTGAGCGCCAGGACAGGGCTGCCGTTCGGCTTCTTGGCCATTGCCAACTCTCCTTGCCCGCCGGCCCTGGATATAGGAGGCACCACCGCCCGGCGATAGCCAGAGCGGGCGACTCAAGGGCCCCTGTGCGGAGTTGGCGCCGGTCGTTAGCACGCGAAATTCGCGGTGAACAGCCTCCGCGGCAGGGTTTTGCCCGGATTCGCGAAGGAGCGCGTGAACCGTTGGTCATCTCGCGGCGACCAATCCGAACGCAGGGGTGGTGATTTGAGCCACGGAGCAACCATATGCCCGCCCAGTTTGTCACTATTTGGTCCCCGGCCCTGCGCGGTCTCGCGCTCGCGGGCCTGTTCGCGGCCGCGATCCCGCTGTCCGCCGCGCCAGCGACGGCCGCGAGGTCGACGATCGACACCTGCATCGCGCCGGACATCTCGAACGAGCTGCGGGTCGAGGGCTGCACCGACGTCCTCAAATCGCGCAAGTCAACCAAGCGCGAGCAGGTCGTCGCCTATTGCAACCGCGGCTATTCGCTGACCGAGCTCAAGCAATACGACCGCGTCATCGCCGACTCGAACGCCGCGATCCGCATCGATCCGAAAGAGCCCTGCGGCTATCTCAATCGCGGCCGCGCCTTCTTCTACAAGCGCAACATCGACCGCGCGATCACCGACTACACGCAGACGATCAAACTCGACCCGACCTACCACGAGGCCTACGCGAATCGCGGCGCCGCCTATCACGAGCGGCACGAATTCGCCCGCGCGATCCCGGAGTACGACGCCGCGATCAGGATCGAGCCCGGGATCGCGATGTATCACAAGGATCGCGCGAACTCGCTCTACTACATGCACGAGTATGCACGCGCGATCGCGGACCTCGTGAACGCGATCAAGCTCGATCCGAAAGATGCCGAACTCTACGCGCGGCGCGGCGATAACTACACCGCGCTTGCCGATTACGATCGCGCGATCGCGGACTACACCAAGGCGATCGAGCTTTCGCCCGACGATCTCCGCTTCTGGCACGCACGCGAGAAGGCGCATGAGGCCAACAACGAGCCCGAGCAGGCGCTCGCCGACCACAACGAGGCGCTGCGGCTCGAGGCCGGACGATTCCAAAGCCTGCTGAAGGACGCAGGCGTGCCCACGACCAATCGCTAGATCGAACCGTATCCCGGAGACACCATGCGTACGTCGGCTCTGACCGCGTTCGGCCTGACCGCGTTCCTGCTGTCGCTGGCGCATCCGGCCGCCGCGCAGTCGCCGACCCCGTGGGACCGCTGCATCAGCCGGGACGCGTCGCCGGCAGAGCGGGTTTCGGCCTGCACGGCCGTGATCGAGGCGAAATCGGAGAGCGGCCGCAAGCTCGCGGCGGTCTATTGCAACCGCGGCTACGGCCTGACCGAACAGCGCGAATACGAGCGCGCGCTCGCCGACCTCGACGAGGCGGTGCGCATCACGCCGAGCTATGCCTGCTCCGACGTCAACCGTGGCCGCGTCTACAGCCTGCAGGGCGACTTCGACGCGGCCATCGCCCAATACGACGAGGCGCTCAACATCGACCCGAGGTTCGCGCTCGCCTACAACAATCGCGGCGACGCGCGGCGCCACAAGGGCGACCTCGACCGGGCCATCGCGGACTTTACCGAGGCGCTCAGGCTCGATCCGAATGACCTGACGCCGCTCGCGAACCGCGGCTTGGCGTTCCACGACAAGCACGATTACACACACGCGCTCACGGACTTTTCGGCCGTGATCCGCGTCGCGCCGAGCGTGATCGCCTATATCGACCGCGGCGACATCTATCGCGACATGGAACAGCTCGATCGCGCGGAAGCGGACTATGGCGCGGCCATCAAGGCCGATCCGACCGATGCGCGCGGCTGGCGCAATCGCGGCCTGATCCGGCTGTTCAAGGGCGACAGCAAGGGCGGCCTTGCCGACTACGACCAGGCGCTGCGCTACGACCCGGCCGACGTCTCTTCGTGGAACAATCGCGGCCAGGCCAAGATGCGCACCGGCGACCGGCAAGGTGCGATCGCCGACTTCCGCAAGGCGCTGGAACTCCGGCCGGGGCTCAAATCGGCGATCGAATCGCTGAAGAAGCTCGGCGCGTCGTAGCGCGGCCCGGCGACCGGTTGCCGTCGAGCGCATTCGAGGCATAATCCCTTGGGTCCCGGACAGGGGCCAGGGAGACCTGCCGATGCGCCGCACGCTGGCCGCCGCCATTGTCCTGCCGGCACTGCTTGCGGTTGCGCATCCCGTCGCCGCGCAGGGCAAGGACGACGAGAAGACCTGCACCGGCCTGAACCACGCCGAGGCGGATGCCCGAATCGAGGCGTGCTCGACGCTGCTGCGCTCGCCCGCCTATGACGCGAAGAACCGCGCCATCATCCTCAACAACCGCGGCGTCGCCGCGCGCGCCAAGGGCGACAGCACCGCGGCACTCGCCGATTATGACGAGGCGATCAAGCTCAACCCGAGTTACGCGCGCGCTCACGCCAACCGCGGCAACACGCTCTACGATCGCGGCGACTACGACCGCGCGATCGCGGACCTCGACCAGGCGATCCGGCTCGAGCCCAACAATTTCGCTCCGCTCATCACGCGCGGGAACGCCTATGAGGCGAAGGGCGACCACGACCGCGCCATCGCGGATTATGGCCAATCGCTGCGCCTCAATCCCAACTCCGCCGTCACCTATTTCAACCGCGGGCTCGCGCTGCGCGCGACCGGCAAGCTCGACCGCGCGCTTGCCGATTTCGATCAGGCGATCCGGCTCGATCCCAAGCTCGCCGGCGCCTACAACAGCCGCGGCCTGGTGTGGAACGACAAGGGCGAGCGCGACCGCGCGATCGCCGATTATGACGCGGCGATCCGGCTCGATCCGAATTCGGCCGCGAGCTACAGCAATCGCGGCGCCGCGCTCTGGGCCAAGGGCGAGCGCGATCGCGCGCTCGCCGATTTCGGGGAGGCGATCCGGCTCGATCCCAAGATGATCGGCGCCTACAACAATCGCGGCATGCTCTATTACGAGCTCAAGCGCTATGACGAGGCGGTGGCTGATTTCACCGAGGCGGTGCGCATCGATCCGAACTACGCGCGCGGCTACAACAACCGCGGCAACGTCTACGACGATCAAGGCGACCCGGAGCGCGCGATTGCGGATTACGACGCGGCGATTCGCAGCGATCCGAAATACGCGCTCGCCTACCTCAATCGCGGCGTCGCGCTGCGGCGCAAGGGCGATCTCGATCGCGCGATCGGCGACTTCGACGCGGCGATCGGGCTCGATCCGGCCGCCGCGCGCGGCTATTACGAGCGCGGGCTCGCCTGGTTCCTCAAGCACGATCTGGAACGCGCCATCGCCGACGACAGCGAGGCGGTGCGGCGCGATCCCAATCTCGCGAGCGCCTACAACAATCGCGGCAACGTCTATGACGAGCAGGGCGACCACGACCGCGCGCTCGCCGACTACAGCGAAGCGCTGCGCATCAATCCGAACTACGCGCTCGCCTATTACAATCGGGGCATCGCGTGGCGGCGCAAGGGCGATCTCGACCGCGCCATCGCGGATTACGACCAGGCGATCCGCCTCGATCCCGACAACGCCACCGCCTACAACAACCGCGGCAACGCGTTCGACGACAAGGGCGACCGCGACCGCGCCTTCGCCGACTACAGCGAGGCGATCCGCATCGATCCGAAGCTCGCGGTGGCCTACAACAACCGCGCCAATGTGTGGCGCATGAAGAGCGAATTCGACAAGGCGTTCGCCGACTACGCAAAAGCGATAGAGATCAACCCGAACTACGCCGCGGCCTACAACAACCGCGCGCTGACCCGCTATCTCACCGGCCAGTACGCCGAGGGCGTGGCCGACGCCAGCAAGGCGATCGAGATCGATCCGCGCCTTGCCTCCGCATGGAGCCGGCGTGGCCTGCTGAACGAGAAGCTCGGCGAGCGCGACAAGGCGCTGGCCGACTTCAAGCAGGCGATCGCGCTGGACGAGAGCTACGCCGAGGCGGTCGAGGGATTGAAACGGCTGGGCGCAAGCCAATAGCGGCTTGCGGAGAACGGATGGTTCGGGCAGCGCCGCTTGCGATCGTACTCGCCGCGCTGGCGGCGCCATGCCCGGCGCGGAGCGAGCCCAACGCCGCCGAGTGGCCGCGTTGCGCCAAGAGCGATGCGGCGCCGGACGACGGCATCGCGGCCTGCACGGCGATCCTTGCGGCCGGCGCCGAGCGCGGGATCAATCTTTCCATCGCCCACTTCAACCGTGGCAACGGCTTCCTCGCGCGACGCGAGTTCGACCGCGCCATCGCGGACTACACCGCCGCCGTCGCGATCGATCCGGGAAACGCCAGGGCCTACTACAACCGCGGCAATGCGTGGATCGCGCTCGGCGCGCCGGACCGGGCGGCCAGCGATTTCACCGCGGCGCTGCGCATCGATCCGAACGACCTCAAGGCGCTCGGCAGCCGCGCGCTCGCTTTCTATGCGCAGGGCGAGTTCGACCGAGCGATCGTCGATTTCGATTCCGCGCTGCGGCGCGAGCCGGCCAACGCCGAACTCCTCATCGCGCGCGGCCTTGCCTGGCGCCAGAAGGGCGAGTTCGACCTCGCCATCGCGGATTTCGGCCGCGTGCTCGGCGCCGACCCGAACAATGCGCGCGCGCACAACGAGCGCGGCGCGGCGCTGCATGCGACAGGACGGCTCGATCAGGCGCTCGGCGATTTCGCCGAGGCGATCATGCTCAACCCCAGGCTCGCATCGGCCTACCTGAACCGCGGCGTGACCCAGATGGCGCGCAACAAGCTCGACGGCGCGATCGCGGATTTCGACGACGCGATCCGGCTCGATCCGGCCGCTGCCGGGGCGCTTATCAATCGCGGCAACGCGTTCCAGCTCAAGGGTGCGCTCGATCGCGCCGCCGCAGACTTCGACGCCGCGATCCGCCTCGCGCCGAACGCGGGGCTTGCCTATGCGGGCCGCGGCAACGTGTTCCTCGCCCGCACCGACTATGAACGCGCGCTCGCCGACTATGACCGCGCGATCGCGCTGTCCCCCGGCCTCGCGGTCGCCTATTCGAACCGGGGGCGCATCTGGCGCATCAAGGGCAACCTCACCCGAGCCATCGCGGATTTCGACCAGGCCGTCCGCCTCGCGCCGACCGATGCCTTGGCCTACAACGCCCGGGCTTGGACCTATCAGCTTGCGGGCCGCGACGCGGACGGCCTCGCCGATGCCGACAAGGCGATCGCGCTCGATCCGAACAACGCCGACGCCTTCGACACGCGCGGCACGATCGAGCTCAAGCTCGGACAGCGCGACAAGGCGATCGAGGATTTCAGGAAGGCGCTGGCGCTCAACCCGGACCTTGCCGCCGCAGCCGAGGCGCTGCGCAAGCTTGGTGCAGCGCAGTAAGCCCTACGGCCGGTACCAGGGTGGTGCTCCATGGCGTTCGATCGCGTCCACGATTTCGCGGTGGCGGCGCTCTTCGCGCTTCATGTGCACCGCGATGACGGCATGCGCCGACGGCACCAGCAGCAGGACATGAAAGACCAGCCCGAAGATCAGGCAGGGCACGATCATCACCAGATTGAATATGGCGGCGAACGGCTGGCCGTTGACCAGAAGCCCAATCGGCGGCAGCAAGGCGGCGAGAACGTAGATCATAACCTGTCCTTCGGGCGGGGGCGCCCCGCAAATTTAGTCATGCCGCGCGCCCGCGCAATGTCCTAAAGCCTTATTCGCTCCGCTTTCCCTCCTCCTGCCGGTCTGCGCATGAACCGCGAACGCCTGGTCTCCCTCATTGTTGCGGTCGCGCTGTTCATGGAGAACATGGACGCGACGATCATCGCGACCTCGCTCCCAGCGATCGCGGCCGACATCAAGACCAATCCGCTCGCGCTCAAGCTCGCGGTCACCTCCTACCTGCTCTCGCTCGCGGTGTTCATTCCGGCGAGCGGCTGGACCGCGGACCGCTTCGGCGCGCGCACCGTGTTCTCAGCCGCGATCGCGACCTTCGTTGCCGGCTCGATCGGCTGCGCGCTCTCCGGCTCGCTCGAATCCTTCGTGGTGGCGCGCGTCGTGCAAGGCATGGGCGGCGCCATGATGACGCCGGTCGGCCGCCTGGTGCTGGTGCGCTCGATCGACAAGCACCGGCTGGTCGACGCGATGGCCTGGGTCACCATGCCGGCGCTGGTCGGGCCGATCATCGGCCCGCCGGTCGGCGGCTTCATCACGACCTATGCGACCTGGCATTGGATCTTCCTGATCAACGTGCCGATCGGCCTCATCGGCATCGTGCTGGCGCTGCGCACGATCGAGGATGTGCGCGTCGAGGGGCTTGAGCGCTTCGACCTCGTCGGCATGGTGCTGTCCGGGCTCGGCGTCGCGGGGCTTGCGTTCGGCCTCTCGGTCGCCGGCCTCGGCATGCTGCCGTCATGGATCGTCCTCTCGCTGATCGCCGGCGGGGCCGTCTCGATGACCGCTTACGCGCTGCATGCGCGCCATACGGCCGCGCCGGTGCTCGACTTCTCGCTGGTCCGCATCCCGACGTTTCGTGCCAACGTCATCGGCGGTTCGCTGTTCCGGATCGGCATCGGCTCCCTCGCCTTCCTGCTGCCGCTCCTCTTGCAGCTCGGCTTCCATCTCTCGCCGCTGCAATCCGGCCTGATCACGTTCACGGCCGCCGTCGGCGCGTTCGCCATGAAAGCGTTCGCGGCGCGCACCATCCGGTGGCTGGGTTTCCGCAAGCTCCTGATCTTCAACGGCCTGTTGAGCTCGGTCTTTCTCTTGGCGTGCGCGTTCTTCACGCCGGCGACGCCGTTTGCGCTGATCATCGGCGTGCTGCTGATCGGTGGCTTCTTCCGCTCGCTACAGTTCACCGCCACCAATACGATCGCTTACGCAGACGTCGAGCCGCAGCGGATGAGCCGCGCGACCTCGCTGGTCAGCGTCGCGCAACAGCTCTCGATCTCGGCCGGCGTTGCGATCGGCGCTCTCGCGGTCGAGCTCTCGGTCCGGTTCCACGCCGAATCCGGCATCACGGCGGCGGACTTCCAGCCGGCATTCTTGGTGGTGAGCGTGATCGCGGCGAGCTCGGTGTTCGTGTTCCTGACGCTGCCGGCCAACGCCGGCGCGCACATGTCGCACCGGCCGCCGATCGCGGCGCCGGATGCGGCCGATCAGCGGGTGGGGTAGCTCAGCGCCCGCGAAACCCCGTCGCCAGCAGATAGAGCTCGGCCGAATCGGCGCGGCTCGCTGCCGGCTTGACGTGCTTCACGCTCGCAAAGTCGCGCTTGAGCGCAGCGAGTACAGAGCCCTCCGTGCCGCCCTGGATCACCTTGGCGAGGAAGCTGCCACCGGGCCGGAGCACCTCGCGGGCGAACTCGGCTGCCGCCTCGACCAGCGCCATGACCTTGAGATGATCGGTGCGCTTGTGCCCGGTCGCGTTCGCCGCCATGTCGGAGAGCACGAGATCGGCCGGGCCATCGAGCATCGCCTTGAGGCGCGCGGGCGCATCGGGGTCGAGAAAGTCGAGCTTCACGAAATCGACGCCGGCGACCGGCGCCATGTCGAGCAGGTCGATCGCGACGACCTTGCCGTTGCCGACGCGCTTGGCCGCGACCTCGCTCCAACCGCCGGGTGCGGCGCCAAGGTCGACGACGCGCGCGCCGGCCTTCAAGATGCGGTGCTTGTCGTCGATCTCGGCGAGCTTATAGGCCGCGCGCGAGCGCATGCCTTCGCGCCTCGCACGCGCCACGTACGGATCGTTGAGCTGGCGTTCGAGCCAGCGTTTCGAGGAGACCGTGCGGCCCTTGCCGGTCTTGAGCCGCACCTTGAGCGGACGCTCGCTGCCTCGCGTCACGGCGCTTGACCCGGCGCGGCGGCCCACACGCCATCGGCGCGCATCAGCTCCACCAGGATGCCTTCGCGCAGGCCGCGATCGGCGACGCGCAGGCGGGTGCAGGGAAAAACCTCCCGGATCGCTTCCAGGATCGCGCAGCCGGCGAGCACGAGATCGGCGCGCTCCGAGCCGATGCAGGGGCTCGCGACGCGCTCCTCGTAGTTCATGGCGAGCAGCTCTTCGAGCACGGTCGTGACCTCGTCGTCGCTCATCCAGCAGCCGTCGACCTGGCGCCGGTCATAGCGCTTGAGGCGCAGGTGAACGCCCGCAATCGTCGTCACGGTGCCGGACGTGCCGAGCAGGTGCATCGTGTCGAGCGCGACGCCGTCACAGCACTCGGCGGCAAAGCGCTTCACATGTTCGCCCACTTCCGCGACCATCGCGGCGAACAGCGCGCGGTCGACCTGCACGCCGCCATAGCGTTCGGCGAGCGTCACCACGCCGATCGGCAGCGACGCCCAGCCGCGGATGTAGGGCTCCGGCGGTCCTCCGGCGGCCGGCCGGTTGCGCCCGAGCAGCACGATCTCGGACGAGCCGCCGCCGATGTCGAACAGGATGACACCCTCCGATTGCGGGTCCATCAGCGGCGTGCAGCCGATCGCCGCCAGCGCCGCTTCGGTCTCGCGATCGACGATCTCGAGCTCGAGCCCGACCTCGCGCTTCACGCGATCGCGAAACTCGAGCCCATTTTCGGCCGAACGACAGGCCTCGGTGGCGATCAACCGGGCCCGCGTGACGCCGCGATGGAGCATCTTGTCGCGACAGATCGACAGTGCCTCGATCGCCCGGCCGATCGCCGGATCGCCGAGGCGGCCGGACGCCGCCATGCCCTCCCCGAGCCGGATGATCCGCGAAAACGCGTCGATCACACGAAAGCCTTCGCGCGCTGGACGCGCGACCAGCAGGCGGCAATTATTGGTACCGAGATCCAATGCCGCATAGGCCGGCCGCGCGCGACCCTGCCCGGGGCCGTCACCGTGACGCGCGTGGCGCGGCGGCCATCGTCGACCCCACGGGAGCCGGTTGCGCGGCTCCCGACGATGCACGGGGTCGAGGCCGGACCGCGTCCGGGCCTCGTCGTCCATGTCAATTCCATCCTGCGGCGCCGAAGCTCTCGGAAGCTCAACGGGCGCGGCTGATTGCTGTTTCGATATCGAAAAAAGTCTAGCAGTCCTGGGACCATTCGCAACAGCCGCGCGTTGGATGCGCGCCGAGCGCGTACAACTAAAGGTACACGAACACCCCATCACGCTGGGTCATGGGCGCATGAATCCTTATGGTAAATCAAACGTGAAAGAAGAATTGCGATCGTGAAATTGGAATTAGCGGCACTTACGCGGCTCTGCGGATTGCCGAGTCACAAGACCCATGGTTGTTACAAATAGCGTGGAAGTAGCAAGGCGAGTCTCGGGGGACCTTACGCTGACGCGTCACACCAGATCAACAACAACGTAAAGAACCCATCATGAAACAGGCTAAAATGATCGACAAACATGTGCGGGCCAGACGAGCGGACAGCCGTGACGCGGAAGTCGGCCGTCGCGTGCGTTCACGCCGCCTCGAATGCAGGTTGTCGCAGACTGAGCTAGCCGACCGCATCGGTGTGACCTTTCAGCAAGTGCAGAAATACGAGAAAGGCGTGAACCGGATCGGCGCCGGCCGCCTGCAGCGCATCTCCGAGGCGCTTGAAGTGCCGATCTCGTTCTTCTTCGGCGGCGGCACCAGCGGCACCAACTCGACGCGTGAAACCGGCGCGGCCAGCGGCAATGAAAGCGTATTCGGCTTCCTGCAGACCTCCGGCTCGGTGCGGATCGTGAAGGCTTTCCACCGCATCAAGAGCCGCAAGGCGCGCCAGCTTCTGGTCGAGATGGCCGAAGAGCTCGCGACCGAAGAGGCGGCCTGATCACCGCGCGGTGACGCGGTCGCCCCCGGCCGCAGTCTCGACGCGAGTGTGCTGACGCAAGCGAGGCGCGCGGTTGTCGCGCGCGGTCGCGTTTCCTCCCGCATGATGGATTCCGCGCCGCGCGCCTCTGTGCTAGCGTTGCTTGTCGATGCGGCGCGATGCTAGGCGCCGCACCGGGCAGAAGGTGCGCCGTCATGGAATTGCAATCCCTCGGCTACGTCGGAATTCGCAGCAAGAGCCTCGAGGACTGGGCCGGCTATGCCACCCGTTTCCTCGGCATGCAGCTCGTCGACAAGAGCGCGTCGTCGCTCGCCTTCCGCATGGACGACCGCAAGCAGCGCGTGATCGTCAACGCGGACAGCGAGGGCGGCCCGGGCTTCTTCGGCTGGGAAGCCGGAGACAGAGCCGCGCTCGATGCGCTCGCGGCGCGGATCGAGCGCGCCGGAGTCGCGGTTGCGCGCGGCAGCCGCGCGCTGGCCGACGAACGCCGCGTCGGCGACCTCATCGTGTTCGCCGACCCGATCGGCAACCGGCTTGAAGCATTCTGCGCGCCGCAGATCGCGTCCGATCCGTTCCGGCCGGGGCGCTCGATTTCGGGCTTCCGCACCGGGCCGCTCGGGATGGGGCATGCGGTGCTCACGGTTGCGCGCCTCGACGCCGTGCTCCCCTTCTACCGCGACGTTCTCGGCTTCGGGTTGAGCGACTACATCCTCAAGCCGTTCAAGGCCTACTTCCTGCACGTCAATCCGCGCCACCACAGCATCGCCTTCATCGAGACCGGCACCAATGGGATGCACCATTTGATGGTCGAGCTCTTCAGCCTCGATGACGTCGGGCAAGGCTACGACATCGCGCTGATCGATCCGGAGAGCATCGGCTCGACGCTCGGACGCCACACCAACGACCACGTGACGTCGTTCTATTCCTGGTCGCCGTCGGGCTTCATGGTGGAGTACGGCTGGGGCGGACGCCTGGTCGAGCCCGGCAACTGGGCGGCCGAGGAATACACCGTCGGCCCGAGCCTGTGGGGCCATGATCGCGCCTGGCTCTCGGCCGAGAAGCGCGGCGAGGCGCGCGCCATGCGCGTCAAGCTCGCCGAAGACGGACTGCGCCATCCCGTGCAGGTGATGGACGGAAACTACAGCCTGATGCCCGGCACCTGCCCGTGGTGGGATGGCGTTGCGGCGCGCAAGGCGGGGTGAGCGGGCCGCGCCCCTGCCCGCACGCCTGGTGGCGCCTTCGTGGTTGCGCGGCGCGGCCCCTTAGGATAATCCGCCGTGGCAATGTCCGGCCGCCGCTCCTAAATTTTCGGACGGCCGCGGCGCCGCCGGACGCTCTGGTGGGGAATAGTTCAACGGTAGAACTGCGGACTCTGACTCCGTCAATCTAGGTTCGAATCCTAGT
>CAYZMR010000097.1:0-13294 GCA_964479515.1 uncultured Hyphomicrobiales bacterium
CGGGCGCTTAGCTCAGCGGGAGAGCGTTCCCTTCACACGGGAGAGGTCGTAGGTTCAATCCCTACAGCGCCCACCATTCCAGCCGCTTGTGCGCCGGCATCCGCGCGCGATCCGCATGCTGCAATCGAGCGGACCTACCTGAAAAAAGGCGGATGTGGTATGATGCCCGCCATGACAGCGACCGCCAAAAGACTGCTTGAGCGCGTTTCCTCATGGCCCGAGGAAGATATCGAGAAGCTCGAAGAGGCCGCCCGCGAGATCGAGGCACTCCGATCGGGCGAGTATCACGCGGGTGAGGACGAACTGCGCGCAATCGACGAGGCCATAGCGCAACTGGACAGGGGCGAAGTGGCGAGTGATGCGGAGGTGAAGGCAGCGTTTGCGAAATTTCGCAGCGCATGACAGTCGTCTATGCGCCGCGCGCGGTCCGGGACCTTGAGCGGATCGGCGCGTTTTACCGCGCAGTCGCTGATCCCGGCATTGCCGAGGCGATTGCTCGGCGTATCGAGTACGTCATCGACCGCCTCGATCACCATCCGCTGAGCGCACCGCTGGTCGTCGGCCGGCCCCATATCCGCGCCGTGCTGGTATTGAGATATCCGTACAAGATTTTCTATAGGGTCTGAGGAGACCTGATCGAGATTTTGCACATCCGCCACACCGCGCGGCGGCCATGGCCGGGACAGTAAGGTCCGTTCAAGACTCATCCGCCTTTTCCTCCACGATCTCCGCCCAGGAGTTCGGGATCGTTGACTCAAGCGCTTTCTGCGCCGCCTCGCGGCTTTCGGCCTGCACCGACATCATGTTGACCGCCGAGGCGTCGCCTTTCGGCCCGTCATAGATCGTGACGCGCGCGACGTAAGTCTTCATGCCCGGACTGTGCCACGGCGGGAACAGCGTTCCAACCGCGTGAGCGCGTCCGCGCCATGGAACGCAAACAACTGATCGCGACCGGTGGGATCGGCCGTGCGCTGCGGGAACGCAAAGGACGGGAGCGGGTTTAGGAGCTGGTGATCGCTTTTTTGCGGAGGTCGTAATGCGCCCTGAAACCGACCGGTCCACGCTCGTGGTGGATCGCCGCCGCCTTCTCTCCGCGGGCGCTTCCACGGCGGCGATGTCGATGGTTCCACGTTCCGCGATGAGTGAAACCAACGGCCGCGCCGATCCACTCCACGATCCTCTCGATCTCACGCTGACGGTCAATCAGCGCGACCACCCGGTGCGCCTTGATGCGCGCACGACCTTGCTCGACGCGCTGCGCGAACACCTCGGGTTGACCGGGAGCAAGAAAGGCTGCGACCACGGTCAATGCGGGGCGTGCACCGTGCTGATCGACGGCAAGCGCGTTCTTTCCTGCCTCACCCTGGCCGCCACGGCGGCCGGTGCGCAGATCACGACCATCGAAGGCTTGGCGAAGAACGGCAGCCTGCATCCGATGCAGCAGGCGTTCATCGACAATGACGCGTTCCAATGCGGCTACTGCACGCCCGGCCAGATCATGTCGGCCGTCGCATGCGTGCATGAAGGCCATGCGCAGAACGAGACCCAGATCCGCGAATACATGAGCGGCAATCTGTGCCGCTGCGCCGCCTACCCCAACATCGTCGCCGCGGTGAAGCAGGGCGGCGCCGGCATGAAGGAGACGTGAGATGCGCCCCTTCGTGTTCGAGCGTGCGAGCGACGTCGGCGCGGCCGTCTATGCGGCAACTCAACCGCCAGCACCCGGCGAGGGCCGCGCCGCTTTCCTGGCCGGCGGGACCACACTGATCGACTTGATGAAGCTCGACGTGATGCGGCCCGCGCGCGTGATCGACATCAATGCGCTCGGAGGTACCAGCGCCGGCAAGATCGAAGCGAAGGATGGAGGTGTGCGCCTTGGCGCGCTCGTCCGCATGGCGGACGCGGCCGAGCATCCCGCTCTCCGCCGCGACTATCCGGTCGTCGTTCAGGCGCTCGAACGCGCTGCGAGCCAGCAGCTTCGCAACATGGCGACGCTCGGCGGCAACGTCCTGCAGCGGACTCGCTGCACTTATTTCCGCGACGTCTCCTACGCGAACTGTAACAAGCGGACGCCGGGCTCCGGCTGCGCGGCGCTCGAGGGCGTCAACCGCCAGCACGCGGTGCTCGGGACCAGCAAGAATTGCATCGCCTCCTATCCGGGAGATTTCGCGCAGGCCCTGATCGCGCTCGACGCGACGGTCAACGTCGCAAGCGCCGCCGGAAACCGCGTCATCGCGTTCGAGAGCTTGCATCGCCGCCCGGGCGAGACGGCGAACGTCGAGACCGCCCTTGACCCCGGCGACCTGATCACCGCGTTCGAGATTCCGGCCCGGCCGTGGACGCGGCGCTCGCTCTATCTGAAGATTCGCGATCGGGAGTCCTACGAATTCGCGCTCGCCTCCGCGGCGGTGGCTCTCGACCTCGATGCGGGCGTCATCCGCGAGGCGCGGATCGCGCTCGGCGGCGTCGCGACAGTTCCGTGGCGCGCGCGCGAAGCCGAAAAGGTCCTCGCCGGTCGTCGCTTCGACGATGCCGCCGCGAAGGCCGCCGCTGATGCGGCTTTTGCCGACGCGGTGCCGCGCGCGCACAACAGCTTCAAGGTGCCGCTCGGCAAGCGCACCTTGATCCGCGCCCTCAACGAAGCCGTGAAACTGGACGTATGACATGAGCGCCGCCGCACCCAAGCCAAAGCAGAACCAGGGCGAGCCCGCACCGCGCTACGACGCGCGGCTCAAGGTCACCGGCGAAGCGCGCTATGCCTCGGACATGCCGGTCAACAATCCGGCGTTCGCGTTTCTCGTCACCAGCCCGATCGCGCGCGGCACAATCACCAGCATCGATCTGAACGCCGCGAAGGCGGTGCCGGGCGTGCTCGATATCTTCACCCACGAGAACACCGGCGACCTGAAAGAGGTGAAGTTCGGCTCGAGCGGCGGCGGCGCGACCACGTCGATCCAGGACCTGGGTCCGAAGATCCAGCACGATGGCCAGATCGTCGCGATGGTGGTGGCCGATACGTTCGAAGCCGCGCGCGAAGCCGCCTACAAGGTCAAGATCGGCTATGACGCGGAGGCGCCAAGCGCGAGCTTCGAGGCGCCGGGCACGTCGGAGTCCACGGTCAAGAAGAAATTGCCGAATGCCGGCGACGCCGACAAGGCGTTCGAGGATGCCGAGGTCAAGCTCGATGTCGCCTATTCGACGCCGACCGAGCACCACAACGCCATCGAGCTGTTCACCACGACGGCCGCCTGGGACAATGACGAGCTGACCGTCTACGAGCCGTCGCAGTTCATGTACGGCGCCAAGAACACCATCGCGGCGAAGCTCGGGATCAAGCCGGATAAGGTGCACGTCGTCAGCCACTTCGTCGGCGGCGCGTTCGGCTCCAAGGCGCAATTGACGCCGCGCACTGGCCTCGTCGCGCTGGCGGCGAAGAAACTCAATCGCCCGGTCAAGCTGGTTGCGACGCGCGACCAGGGCTTCACCATCGCGACCTATCGGGCCGAGACGCGCCACGTCATCAAGATCGGCGCCGCGCGGGACGGCAAGATTGCGAGCTTTCACCATCACGGCTGGGAAGTCACCTCGCGTCCGGACGACTATTCGGTCGCGGGCGTGGAAGACAGCGCGCGCCTCTACGGCTTCGGAACGGTGAAGACCGGCGTCACGCTCGTTCATGCCGACAGGAACACGCCCGGCTTCATGCGCTCGCCGCCGGTCGTGCCCTACATCTACGCGCTCGAGAGCGCGATGGACGAGTTGGCGGTCAAGCTCAACATGGATCCGGTCGAACTGCGTCGCGTGAACGACGCCACCAAGGACGCGACCGGCAAGGAATGGACGAGTCGCTCGCTGATGCGGTGCTACGACGAGGCGGCCACAGCGTTCGGCTGGTCGAAGCGCACGCCGCAGCCGGGCTCCATGCGCGACGGCGACTGGCTGATCGGCTGGGGCTGCGCCAGCGCGGTGTATCCGACCCATATCGGCGCCGCGACCGCGCGCGTGCAGCTCTCCTCCGACGGCCGCGCCCGCGTCCAGCTCGCCGCGCACGAGATCGGCACCGGCATCATGACGGTGGCGGCTCAGATGGCTGCCGAGCGCCTCGGCGTTCCGCTCGATCAGGTGCAGGTGGAGGTCGGCGACAGCCGCCTGCCGCCGGTCCCGGTCGCCGGTGGTTCGAACCAGACCGCGAGCTGCTGCTCGGTCGTGATGAAAGCGTGTGACGCGCTGATGGCGAAGCTCAATGCGGCCGGCGGAGAGAACGCCGCAGCGAACGCCGGCAACAGTCTGGAGGGCAAATTCGCGCGGCTCGGCGTCGAGACGCTGGAGGAGTATGCCGAATTCGTGCCCCCCGCGGCGGAGCCCAATGCCGTCACGGGTCTCTTCACCAATCCGATCAAGAAGCTCTACGACGGCGTCCCGACCTTGGTCGGCGGCTCGACCGGCAAGAAGCTGATGTACGCGTACGGTGCGGAATTCATCGAGGTGCGCGTGCATGCGCTGACGCGCGAGATCCGCGTGCCGCGCGCGGTCGGCGCGTTCGCCGCGGGCCGCATCATGAACACGCGCACCGCGCACAGCCAGTATATGGGCGCGATGATCTGGGGGATCGGATCGGCGCTGCACGAGGCGAGCGAAATCGACCCGCGCAATGCGCGCTACGTCAACGACAATCTCGCCGATTATCTGGTTCCGGTGAACGCCGACATCCAGCAGCTCGACATCATCCTGGTTCCCGAGGAGGACCACGAGGTCAATCCGGCGGGCGTGAAGGGGATCGGCGAGCTCGGAAACGTGGGCACCGCCGCCGCCGTCGCCAACGCGGTCTATCACGCGACCGGCATCCGCGTCCGCGAGCTTCCGATCCGAGCCGAGAAGCTACTGACCGCTTGATTTTGAAACGCGCCGGATTGAGCTACGCGGCCACCATGACGGCCGGGCGCGTCTGTCGCCGCACCAGATCGCGATACGGCCCGCGGCGACGAAGCAGCTCATCGGGCGCGCCGTCCTGAACGATCCGCCCGGCTTGCAGCACCACGATGCGGTCGAAATTGCTCAACGTCGACAGGCGATGCGCGATCGCGATAACGGTGCGGCCGGCCATGAGATCGCGCAGCGCGTCGCGCACCGCGTCCTCGGACTCGCTGTCGAGCGCCGATGTCGCCTCATCGAGCAGCACGAGCGGGGCATCCTTGAGCAGCGCGCGCGCGATCGCGATGCGCTGGCGCTGTCCGCCCGATAGCTTAGTCCCGCGGTCGCCGACGATCGTTGCCATGCCCTGCGGCATCGCCTCGATGAAGTCGAGGCAGCGCGCGGCATGCATGGCGTTGTGCACTTCCTCGTCGGACGCGTCCGGCCGGCCGTAGCGGACGTTCTCCATGACCGAGCGATGGAACAGCGAGACATCTTGCGGCACCAGCGCGATCGAATCGCGCAGGCTCTCCTGCGTCACGCGGGTGATGTCCTGACCGTCGATGAAGATCGCGCCGTCCTGCACGTCGTAGAATCGCTGCAGCAGCGCGAACAGTGTCGACTTGCCGCCGCCCGACGGTCCGACCAGGCCGACGCGCTGGCCGGGCTCCAGCCGCAGGTTGACGCCCTCGAAGACGGCGCCTCCCCCCGGATAGCGGAAGGTGACGTTCTGCAGTCGAACGCTGGCGCCAAGCTGGCGCAGCGGCGCGGCCGCCGGATGGTCGCGCAGGTCGTGCGGCACGAGCAAGGTCGAGATCGCCTCCGTGAGCCGCGCCAGATGCTGCGTCACATCGACGAGGGCGACCGCGAGATCGCGCGTCGCGTGCAGCACGGAGAGGCCGAGCGTGCATGCGAGCACGACGTCGCCGGTCGAGATCTTGCCGTCTTGCCAGAGCAGGATCGCCCAGGCGAGCAGGCCGACCGTGAGCACGACCGTCACCAGCGCGTGCAGGATCCGCAGGCGCTCGAGATAGCGCAAGCTTCGCTGGCGCGCCGTCAGTTCGCGGTCGACCGTCATGTCGAAGCGGTGGTGCTCGCGCCGCCGGCCGCAGAACGCCCGCACCAGCGACATGTTGCCGATCACGTCGACCATCTCGCCGTCGACCGCGGCCGACTTGTCGGCGAACTCGTGATGCAGCGGCCTCCCCGCCGCGGCGAGACGAAACATCACCACCACCACCACGCCGCCAATCGCCGCCAGCGTCAAGGCCATCGGGACGCTCACCATGGTGACGAACGCGATCGCGCCGATCATCGCGGCACACGGCGGCAGCACGTTCCACACGAACATGTTCTCGGCCGTGAAGACCGCGTTCGACGTGGCGGTGATGCGGCTGGTCAGCATGCCGGGAAGCCGGGCCGCGAAATAGTTGGGCGAGTGTCCGGTCAAGTGACGGAACAGATCGCGGCGCAGATCGCCGGTCACGCGAACGAACGTAAAGCTTCCGATCCAGCCGGCGACGCGCCAGAGCACGTTGTCCGCCGCGATCAGCGAGACCAGCAACACGAACGCGAACCACACGCCGCGATTCCCCGCCGCGCCGGAGAGCGCATCAACGAGATATTTCACGCCGTATTGCGTTGTGATGGAACAGCCGACCGCCGCCAGCACCGCCGTCAAGATCACGCCATGAGAGAGCGCGCGATGGCGGACATAGCGGAAGATGAACGCGAACGGGCGATCGGCCAAGCGGGTGAGTTCGTCCATGCCGCCTCGACTTTCCAGGCTTCGCCTCAGGTGCTCGACGCCGCCTCAGGCGAGCCTCTCGACGCTGTTGTTGTAACGCTGCCACAGCTGACCCGATGCGCCGTCCGGCCTTGGCGCAAGACTGGTGGGAAGGCTGAGCGGAACGCAAAAGTTCCGCGCGAAAATGAAAATAGTTTTCTTGGTCCGTTTCGCAAAATCTGTCTCAATGTGAGTTGCCGGGTCATTGGGGGCATGGGGGCTTGCTGCAATTGGACAGGAGCTCTTCCGCATGCACATCGCTCAAGTTGCGCCGCTGACGGAGGCGATACCGCCGAAGCTTTATGGGGGAACCGAGCGCGTCGTTCACTGGCTGACCGAGGAGTTGGTCGCGCTCGGACACGAGGTCACGCTGTTTGCGAGCGGGGACTCGTGCACGTCGGCCAAGCTCGAAGCATTCTGGCCGCGTGCGCTGCGCCTCGACGGCTCGATCCGCGATCCGAACGCGCTGCATATGGCGATGCTCGAGCACGTGCGCCGGCGCACCGATGAATTCGACTTCCTGCATTTTCATCTGGACTACTATCCGTTTTCGCTGTTCGCGCGTCAGCGCACCCCGTTCGTGACCACGCTGCACGGCCGCCTCGATCTGCCCGAGCACCAGCCGGTGTTCGACACGTTTTCCGCGGCTCCGGTCGTGTCGATCTCGAACGCGCAGCGGCGCCCGCTGCCGCAGGCGCATTGGATCAAGACCATCCATCATGGTCTCCCCGAACGCCTGCTGATGCCGCAGTCGGTCAAGCCGTCCTATTTCGCCTTCCTCGGGCGTATCGCGCCGGAGAAGCGCCTCGACACCGCCATCCGCGTCGCCGAGCACTGCGGTGTGAAACTGAAGGTCGCCGCCAAGATCGATCGGGCCGATCGCGACTATTACGAGGAAAAAATCGAGCCGATGATGAGCAGTCCCTATGTGGAGTACGTCGGCGAGATCAATGACCACGAGAAGTCGTCATTCCTCAGCGGCGCGATCGCGTTGCTGGTGCCGATCGATTGGCCCGAGCCGTTCGGGCTGGTGATGATCGAAGCGATGGCCTGCGGCACGCCGGTGATCGCGTTCAACCGCGGCTCGGTCGCGGAAATCATCGAGGACGGTCTCACTGGCTTCATCGTCGAAGATGAAGCTGGCGCGATCGGCGCGGTCGACCGGCTTTCGCATCTCTCGCGCAAGGCGATCCGCGAGCGTTTCGAGCAGCGCTTCACGGCGCGCCGCATGGCGCTCGACTACCTCGCGGTCTATCGCGAGCTGACGAGCGGCGTTCTCCCGCGACTCCACCTCGTGTCCGATGCGGACGCCGCCAAGGCGACGTTGTCGGCACATTGACGCTCCGGGGCGAACGAGGCGTCAGGCCGCTTCCGGCCGCGACGCTTCGTCCGCCGGCCGCGTCTCCGGCATCAGCGCCCACGCGACCGCGAGGCCGAGGGCGGCGATCGTCGCCAGCCCCAAGAACGCGACACGGTTGCCGAACTCGTCGCTCAAATACCCCGCGAGCGTCGGGCTGATCGACGCGCCAATGCCCACCGCCGTGCCGACGATGCCCTGCGCGAAGTTGAAGCGGCCGGTTCCGCGCGTGATGTCGGCGATCGTCAGCGGGACCATCACGCCGAGCGCCGCCGCGGTCACGCCGTCGAGCACCTGCACGACGACCAGAAGCTGCGGATTCGTCACCGCGATGAACAAGAGGCCGCGCAGCACGAGCGCCGCGAATGCGATCAGGAAGAACCGGCGGCGGCCCCAGATTTGGGCCTGGTGGCCGACCCATGGGGAGATCAGGGCGACCACGGCCTGCGGAACCACGATGCAGGCCGCGATCAGGACGGTCGCCCATTCGGCGGAGCGCGTCGTGACGACGCTCGCCATCAAGGGCAGCATCGAGGCGTTGGCGAGATGAAACAGCGCGGCGCATGCGGCCAGGATGAACAGGGAGCGCTGGCGCAGCAGGCTGCGCAAGCTCGCCGGCCGCTTCTCGTCCTTCCGCTCCGCGACGCCGCCATGCGCAAGCTCCGGATCGACTTCCCGCGGGTGAATGCGGCCGAGCGCGAACAGGGTCGGCACCAGCAGCGCCGCGGTGACGAAGAATACCGCCTGCGCCGAGAAGAAATATCCGCACGCCCCCATCGCGGCCGCCGCGAGGCCGTTGCCGATCGATGCGAAGCGGGCGTTGCGGCCGAGACGGTCGCCCATGCCCCCATATCCGACGAGGCCGAGACTGAGCGCCACGATGCAGGGCCCGAGCACGCAGCTCGCCGCGGCATGCAGCACGGCGGCGCTGAACACGAGCGGAAAGATCGGCCAGCACGCATAGGCGAGCGCGCTGATGGTGATCGCGCCGAGCGCAATTCCCGCGACGAGACGCTCGGAGCGGGCCCAGTCCACGATCATGCCGCCCGGCATCTGGCCCAGCAACGCGACGATTCCCCCGATCGACAGCACGAACCCGATATCGACCTGGGTCCACTTCTGCGTCGTCAGGTAGACCGAGATGAAGGGGCCAAATCCGGTCTGCACGTCCGCGACGAAAAACACGAACCAGTCGAGACCGCGAAGGCTGCCCGGCGAAGGATGCGGCGCGGGCGAAATCGGGATTTGCTGATTCGGGACCTCGGCCGGGCCTTCGGGGCCGGGCTCGCGATCCTCATGTTTCGACATCCGTGCGTGCACAGTCACGCCGGCACTGTCTGGCGGCTGTTACCGATACGGATCGGGCGGGGGCAGATCGGCCGCGCCGAGAACGATGACGGCGCTCTTGTCCTTGTATTCGGGCGCGGCCTTGATCTGTTCACGCGTGAGTTCCAACGTCACGGCGTTGGACTTGTCTTGATCGGATGCGAAGGTCAGCACGTTCCAGTCGACGGCGATCTTCCGGGTGCCGACGCCAAAAAATCCCCCAAAATCGATCACCGCGGCACGCACCTGCCCGCTTCGGTCCACGATGACATCGACCAGGCGGCCAAGGCTCTCGCCGGTATTGCTGCGGACCTCCTTGCCAAGGACGCTTTCCGCCTGCCGCGAGCCAAGGATTGTCATTGACGGCGCGGGAGGGCTGGTCTGCGTCCCGTCCTGCGCGGCGACCGGGGCCGAGGGGCCGGCAAACAGGCAGATAAGCGAGACCGCTACCGCGACGGTGCTGAATTGGCGACGCATGTCCCCGCTCCCGATTGAGTTCCACCAGATCGATAATGGCAAACACGGAAGCGTCAGATCGGTTCCGGCGACTGCCGGTGGAGCTGAGAAAAATTCGGCTCAGCGCGAGAAAACCACCGAGACCTGCAAGTTCCCACGCGTGCGCAGAAGTTCCACCGATACCTCGCCGCCATGCCGGCGTATCTTGAGATCGCTGCGCGACTCGCCGAGCTGAACATTGCGCAAGATGATCTCGTCCAGGAACGCCGGCAGATAGGGATTGCGCAGGCGAATCTCGTTCGTGGCGGGCTCGAATTCGAGCCCGAGCGAGGCCTGGATCAGGGAGAACGGCGTCGCGCTCGCCCAGGCCTGGGGCGAGCACGCGACCGGATAGAGGGTCGGGCCGCGCCGTCGTTCGCGTTTGAAGCCGCAGAAAAGCTCCGGCAGGCGGCGAAGATCCATGTAGGCCGCCGCATCGAACAGCCCCTTGGCGACCTGCGCCACCGCGCGATTGAGCCCATAGCGCGCAAAGCCGAGCGCGATCAGCCCGTTGTCGTGCGGCCAGATCGATCCATTGTGATAGGACATCGGATTGTACCGCGCCTCGCCGCGCGCGACCGTGCGGATGCCCCAGCCGGAAAAGAACGCGGGACCGAGCAGCCCCTCGGCCACCACTTTCGCGCGATCGGCGCGCGCGATCCCGGTGAACAGCGTCTGGCCGGCGTTCGACGTGCGCACCGCGCATGGTCTCTTCGCGCCATCGAGAGCGAGCGCATAGGTGTCGATCTCCGGACACCAGAACGCGGCATCGAAGCGTTCGGCCAGCCGCGCGGCATCCGCTTCGAGCCTTTGCGCGAGCTGCACGTGTCCGAGCCGCAGCGCGCAGCGCGCGGCTACGCGCTTGGCGGCAAAGACGTAGCCTTGCACCTCCGCGAGCGCGATCGGACCTTCGGCCAGCCGGCCGTCGGCATGGAAGACCGCGTCCAGGGAGTCTTTCCAGCCTTGATTGGCAAGCCCCTGGTCGGTCTTGCGATAGTATTCGACGAAGCCATCCTGGTCGGCATCGCCCGGCCCATCGATCCAGGCGAGCGCGGCCAGGACGGCGGGCCACAATTCCTTCAGCGTCGCCTCATCGTGGGTTCGCTCGAAGTAGAGCCCAGCAAGCAGCACGAACAGCGGCGTCGCATCCACGCTGCCGTAGTAAAGGCCGAATGGAACCTCGTTGAGCGCCGCCATCTCGCCCGAGCGCATCTCATGCAGGATCTTTCCTGGCTCCGAATCCGAGGCCGCATCGCTGCCGGTCGCCTGATAGGCCGCGAGCCGGCGCAGCACTCCGCGCGCCATGCCGGGATCGCACCACAGCATCTCGATCGCCGTGATCAGGCCGTCTCGCCCGAACGTGGTCGAGTACCAGGGGATGCCGGCGTAAGGATAGCGGCCCTGCGGTGTCTCGGTCATCAGCATGCCGAGGTCGGCGGCGGCGCGGCAGAGCACCTCGTTGAACACCTCGTTCGAGGTCTCGACCGTCGCGATGTCCCGCGTTTCCCGGCGCAGTTCGCGATGCGCGGCGAGCAGGCCGCGCAGGAACGGCGTCGGGCGTTCGCCCACGGCCTCGCGACAGCTTACCAGCAGGAAGAGCGGGCGCGCCTCGTGGGGTGCGAGGACAAATCGATATTGCGCGGAACTCGCCGTGAGCGCGGTCGGCGGCGGGTCGAAACTGAGCGTCGTCCGGCGCCACGCGTCATCGAGGCCCTTGTAGCTGAGCAGGACCTGCTGGTCGCCGATCACCCTTTGAGAGGTGACACCACGCCGGGGGCGGCGCTCGCCGCGCACCTCGAACAGATCGGCGAAGTCGTTGTCGAAGCTCAGCGACAGCGCCAGTTCGATCGGACGCAGGCCGTGATTGCGCACAGCGATGCGCTGATAGGCGGTTCCGCGCCACAGAAAGATCGTGCGCGCGACGTGAACCAGGTCCTTTTCAAGCGCGCGCTGCCCGTCGACGTAGAGATCGGGATTGGTCAGGTCGATCGCGAGCAGCGTGTTGTCGTCACGCACATTCGAGCCGAGCAGCAGCGGCTGCGCGCCGTTCAGCCGCAGCTCGAGATGGGAGAGAAAGCGGGTGTCGTCATGGAACAGCCCATCCGAGCCGCCGGCCGAGGCGCCGATGTCGCCGTGGCTATCGACGACGAGGAACGTGTCGCCGTGCTTGAGTGCGCAACGGGCGCGCGTCGTCGGGCCGGTCGCCGCAATGTAGAACGGAAGCTCCGGCGGTTCCGCTTCCAGCGGTCCGGGGTTCGGCAGGGCTTCTGACAGCATGAGAGGACGCCTTCATGATTCCCCCCTACCCCCGCTGTATACGCAAGGCCGCGCATTCACCAAGCCTGAACTTAGGGCGAATCCCGACGATTGCCAGGCTTGCGCTTCACATTCACTCCCCAAGGGGGGCCGAGGCGCTCCGAGGAACCGCGATCGCGCGCGCATGCCTCAGATCATGCCCAGCAATCGCGGCGCGACGAGGCTGAACCACGGAACGAAGGCCACCAGCAGCAGGCCTATGACGACGATCACGAGGTACGGGATCATGTGCCGCGTGGCATTTTCCATCGTCGTGTCGCAGATCGAGCAGGTGACGAACATGCCGACCCCGATCGGCGGCGAGAAGGCACCGACGCCCATCGCGATGATCATGACGATGCCGTATTGAAGCGTGTCGATCCCGAACTGGCCGGCCATCGGCAGGAGCAGCGGGCCGAAGATCAACAGAGCCGGCAGTCCTTCCAGCAGCGCGCCCATCAGTACGAGAGTCGCGATCGTCGCCAGCATGAATAGCGCCGCAGACCCGTGCAGCGCGGTAAACAGCGCGGCGATCTGCTGCGGCATCTTTGCGATGGTCAGCGACCACGAGAACGTGCTCGCCGTGCTGGTGATGAAGAGCACCATGCCGGCCTGCGCCGCGGTGCTCGCCATGACGCGCCACAGCGCACCGCCGTTCAGCGAGCGATAGACGAGGACCGAGAGCAGCAGCGCATAGATGACGGCGGTGGACGACACCTCGGTCGGCGTCGCGATGCCGCTCACGATGCCGCCGATCAGGACGATCGGCGCAACGAGGGCCGGGATCGCGTCGAGGCCGGCGCGGACGATCTCGCGCGGCGAATGCTGCTTCGGCTGCTCCGTGCGACCACGCGAGCGAACATAGATCAGCAGCATCAGGCAGAGCGCAATCACGGCGGCGGGGAGCAGGCCCGCCACGAACAGCGCGCCGATCGACAGCGACGTGACGGAGGCGAGTACCAGCATCGCGATGCTTGGCGGCACGGTCTCGCCCATGATCGCGCAGGCCGCGAGCACCGCCGCGGTCTCGCCGGAATCGTAACCCTCCCGGCGCATGACGTTCTTCATGGTCGTGCCCACCGCCGCGACGTCGGCGACCTTCGATCCCGAGATGCCCGACATGA
>CAYZMR010000098.1:0-13275 GCA_964479515.1 uncultured Hyphomicrobiales bacterium
TCCGCGGTCTCCTGCGGCAGTTCGAGGATGCCCTTGCGCAGCTCGCCGCGCGTCGCCTCGAGCTCGCGCTGCATCGCGCCGCTCATTTCCTTCATCTGACGCACGATCTCCACGAAGCGATCGCTCGCCTGCCGGAACAGCGTGGTGGTTTCGCCGGTCGCCTGCTCGTAGATCGCGTGCAGCGCCTCGGTGGTGCGGCGACGCTCCTCGTCGGTGGTGGCGCGCACCAGTTCGTACTGGTTGGAGATCGCCTTGGTGCCGTCGGTCGAGGCCTCGGCGATCACGCGCGCGATGTCGCGCGCGCGGCTCTCCGCGGCCGTGAAGGTATCCTGCAGCAGCGAGGCGAAGCGGTTGAGCCGCTGGTCGAGATCGCCGGCGCGGCTGTCGATCTGATTGACGACGGAATCGAGCGCCTCGCGGCGGTCGTTGACGACCTGCTCGGTGCGTATGTTCGACGAATCGATCTGCTGCGCCGCCGAGGCAAGCGCCTTGCCGTGCCCTTCGAACTTGTCCGAGATGATCGTGATATCGCGTAGCAGGTCGGCGGTGACGCCGTGGAACGACTTAGTCTGCTGCTCGATGCGGTCGGTCGTGGCTCCGCTGCGGTCGCCGATGTCGTTCATCGTGGTGACGAACTCGCTCACGCGCTTCGACAGCGAGGTCTCGATCTTGCTCAGGTTCTCGGTCGCGCCGCCGAGCACCTCCTGCAGCAGCACGTTGGCTTCGCGCAGGCGCTCGAACAGCGCGGAGGTGTCGTTGCGCAGCATGCCGTGCGTCTCCATCATTTCGGAGACGGCGGTGCTCGCGGCCTTCTGCGAGCGCTCGATCGCGACCTTGGCGGTCGTGTCGACGTCGGCGACGGCGCGGTTGATCGAGTCGGACGCCTTGGCGCCGGCATCGTTGATCGACGTGGATGCCTTGGCACCGGCGTCGTTGATCAGCGACGTGATCTGCTCGCTGTTCGACAGCATTGTCTTGGTGAAGGTCAAGCCCTTGGCCTCGATCGACTGCACCGAATCGCGGGTGATGCGATCGATGTCGTCGGTCAGCTTCTGCCCCTGCGCGCCGAAGGTGGACAGGAACACGCCGGTCTTGTCGTCGAGCAGGCGCTTGAGGTCGTTGCCGCGCTGCGTGATGGTCGCGGTGACCTCGTCGGCCTTCGTGGTCAGGCCGCGCGTCACCTCGGCGCCGGCGCTGATCAAGGTGCGCTCGATCTCGCCGGTGGTGCGCTTGAGGGCGCCGCTGATGTCGGTGGAGGTCGTGCTGAGCTTGCGGCTCGACTCGTCGGTGCTGTGACGGATCGCGTCGGCGCTCGCGCTCGCGGCCTGCGCCAGCAGGCGCTCGGCGTCCTGCGTGCTGGTGCGGACCGTTTCGGCGGCGGCGCTCGCGGCGGTCTCGATCGCACGCTCGGCGTCCTGCGTCGTGGTGCGGACCGCGTCGGTGGTGGAGGTCGCCACTTGGCTGATGGCGCGCTCGGCGTCCTGCGCATTGGTGCGGATCGCCTCGGTCGAGGAGGTTGTCACCAGGCCGAGGGTACGTTCCGCGTCGTGGGCGCTGGTGCGGATCGATTCCGTCGACGACGTCGTCGCCAGGCCGAGGATGCGCTCGGCTTCGTGCGCGCTGTTGCGGATCGCGTCCACGCTCGACGTGGACGCCTGTCCGAGCGCGCGCTCGGCATCCTGCGCGCTGGTGCGGATGGTCTCGGAGGTCTCGACCGAGAGGTGGTTGAGCTTGTCCTCGATGCCCTGGGCGCTCGCGCGGATCGAGTCGGAGATCGAGGTCGAGAGCCCGCCCAGCGTCTGGTTGATGCGATCGGCGTCCTGCTTGAGCATGGCGCTGACGTCCGAGGACACAGTGGTGAGCGTGCGCTGCACGCCCTCGGCATCGGTGCGCAGCGAGGCGCTGACCTCGGACGACACCGCCGTGAGCGAGCGCTGCAGGTCCTCGGCATCGGTGCGCAGCGAGGTGGTGACGCCCGAGGCAGCGCCGGTCATCGAGCGCTCGATGTCCTCGGCCTCGTTCTTCAGCGACGTGCGCACCGTGACGGCGGCGCCCGTGATCGTGCGCTCGACCTCGCCGACGTCCTGCTTCAGCGCGGACGAGATGCGCGTGGACGCGGCGGTGAGCGCGCGCTCGGCGTCCTCGGCCTCCTGCTTCATGGTGTTGGAGACGCGCGAGGAGGCGCCGAGCAGGATCCGCTCGGCCTCGGTTGCCTCCTGCTTGAGCGTGCCGGTGACGTCGGCCGACGCGGTCGTGATGGTGCGTTCGGCTTCCTTGGCGCTGGCGCGGATCGCCTCCACGGTGGAGGCGGTGAGCTGGCCGAGCGAACGCTCGGCGTCGCCGGTATTGGTGCGGATCGCCTGGCTCATCTGCTCCATGCGCGAGACGATGGCCGAGCCGACCGACTGGCCGCGCACCTCGATCTGGGCGGCGACCGTCTCGACGCGGCCGACGAGCAGCTCCTGGAAGCGGCTGATGCGGGCATCGAGCGTGTCGGCGATCTCGAGCGCGCGGGAGCCGAGCGACTTGTCAATGATATCGGCCTTGTCCTGCAGCGTGCGGTCGATTGCGTCGGTGCGCTGCTGCATCGCCTGGTGGATGGCCTCGGTGCGCTCGTGCAGGGTGCCGTCGATGACGTCGGTGCGCTCCTGCAGCGTGCTGTGGATGGCGTCCGTGCGCTCCTGCAGTGTGCTGTGGATGGCGTCGGTGCGCTCCTGCAGACCGCGATGCAGAGTGTCGACCTTGTCCTGCAGCGTGCGGTCGATCTCGCCGACGCGCTGCTGCAGCGTCTCGGAGAGCTTCGCCGAGCGGTCGCTGATGGTGGTGCTCGCCTCGTCGATGCGCTTCTCCAGCGCGCCCACGACCTCCTTGCCGCCGTCGGCAAGGGATTTCGCGACTTCCATCACGCGCGCGCCGAGCGCCTCGTTGAGCGCGGTGATGCGCGTGTCGAGCGCGTCGCCGAGGCGCGTGATGCGCTCGTCCATGGCGCCCGCCGCTTCCGTGGTCTTCGAGGTGATGCGGCTGTCGAACGTGTCGACATGCGAGCGCATCGCCTCGGTGACCTCGCCGGTGCGCTGGGAGAGCCGCTCCACCAGCTCGCCGCCATAGACCTTCACGGTGCGGTCGAACTCGGCGAGATGCTGCGTGATCAGGTTGCCGAGCGAGTTGGAGTCGTTGGAGATCTTCTCGGCGAGCTCGGCGCCGCCATGCGTGAACATCTCCTCGAACGACTGCAGCCGCGAGCCGAGCATCTCGCGCACGCTGTCGCCCTTGGCATTGATGGTGCTGGCGAGATTGTCGGCGGTATCGCGGAACGTGTCGGTGACCTTGCCGCCGCGCGTCACGATCGTCTCGGTGATGCGCGTGCCGGTCTCTTCGAGCTTTGAGACGACGTCGCCGCCGCGCAGCGTCAAGTCGAGGATCAGCGACTCGCCGGTCGCCTTGAGCGTGTTGTTGACGTCGTCGGCGCGCGTCGCGATCGTTTCGGCGAGGCGGCTGCCGGTGTCGACCATCGCCTCGGTCAGTTCCTGCGTGCGCACCGTGAGCTTGTCGGTGAGCTGCTCGGTCGAGCGCGTCAGGTTGGTGGAGATCTCCTCGGTGCGGCGCACCAGGTTCTCGGCGATCGCCAGCGCGCGCTGCGACACGTTCTCGGTGACGTGGTCGAGCCGCGAGGACAGCATCTGCGCGAGCTTGACGGTGAGGTCGGCGATCTGCGCGGAGAGGTGATCCGACTTGACGTCGATGTTCGACGTCATCTTGTCGCTCGCGATCTCGAGCGTGTGCGAGACCTCTTCGCCGGTGCGCTGCAACGATTCCAACAGGTCGCCGCCGCGCTCGCCGATCGCGTCGATCATGCTGTCGCCGGCGCGGCCGAGCGCGAGCGTGATGTGCTCGCCCTTTTCGGCAAGGGTCCGGGTGACGCGCTGGGCGGCGTCGTTGACACTCGCGGCAACCATCTCGGAAACGGACGCGATGTCCTGCGTCAGCCCGAGATGCACGCCGGTGATGGCGTTGCGCACCTGTTCGGCCTGGCCGACGAGGCTATCACGCTGGTTCGCCAGATCCTCGATCAGGCCGCGGATGCGCAGTTCGTTGTCGTTGTAGGCGCGTTCCAGCGCCGCCACCTCGTTGTGCACCAAGGCTTCGAGCTCGGCGGCACGCGCCAGCGCGCGCTCCACGCCGTCGCCCATGGCGGCGACTTCGCGCCGGATCGCCTGGCCGACCGACACGATCGACTCGCGCGCGATGGTTTCCGGCTCGGCCAGCCTGACGGCGGCTTCCGTCATGGTGCGCGCGATGATGCGCAGCTCCTGCGCGCGGCGGATCATGTTGGCGATCACATAGAACAGCACGATCGGCAGCACGATGCCGACGCCGAGCGCGAGCAGCACCGGGCTTGCGCCCGCGCGCGTGAGTTGGCCCCAGTCGCCGCCGTAATAGGAGGCGGCAACCATGACGCAGAGCACGATCCAGGCGCCGGACAGGAAGAACGCCCCCATATAGGGCGCGCGCGAGGGCCGGCGCTGCATCTGCTGCAGCACCTGGCCGACGGACGCGCGGTCGTCATTGGCGGCGCGCTGCGCGGGCCGGACCTCGTCGAGCTCGACCGGTGCGGGCGAGGGGATGCGGCCGAGCGGCTCGGTGGCGCGCGGCGCGGCTTGCGCGAACGGCTCGGGAAACGTCGGGGCGAAGGGCTCCTGGTTGCGGCCGACCGTCTCCTGCAGGAACAGGTCCTCGTCGATCGAAGGGGAGGAGCGCATCGGGCGGCGGCGGCCCTCCCGCGCGGGCGCCTGCGGGTCGTTGGGCACGATTGGCGGCGCGGCCTGGGGCGCGGGATTTGCGAACGGCGCGGGTGCTGCGGCGCGCGCTGGCGCGGCCGGCTCCTCACGCAGGTTCAGAGCCTCCTGGATCGCCGACATCGCCGCTTCGGTCGGGTCCTGAATTCGCCTCGGGTTATTCGCCATGACTGTCCGTCCGCGCCCTCAACTCGTGTACTCTGGGATCGCTGCCCGGACGGGGTCTGACCCTCGGGCCGCACTCGGTACGTGCGTAAATTGCTGATCCCCTCCCGCATCGGTCCCCGGCGGACGTCTGCCGTCTGGCCAGAGGACCCGCCGCAAACCCATCCTAACGCCCTCACCGACCAAATGAAACCGTGTTGGGTAACCTCCCTTTAATCATCGTTAACGCCACCGCGGCGGGGTGCCGCGCGGGGCGTCCGCGCGGTGGACGAGTGGGTCGCGCCGTCTTCTTCCAATGCCCGAACGCGGCCTGCGACTCGTTAGCATGTGATTAACCACTCCCGTGGTCGGATCATGGCGTTGGCGCGGACATTTACCCGGTCTTGGCGGCCACCATGGCAGGGTGGCCGCATAAGGGCCGAACACGGCTCATGGGGGACGGCATCATGCAGTTGGAAGCTTTGCGACCCATCACGCTCACCGAGGCACCCTCGCTCGCGCCGGACGACCGGCCGATCGACCTCGTCCACCTCGCTCGCATGACGCTCGGCGAGCGCAGCCTGGAGCGCGAGGTGCTGCAACTGTTCGATCGCCAGTCGACGCTCCTGGTCGCGCGCATGCGCAGCGCCCCGCCGGCGGCGATCGCGGCGCTCGCCCACACGCTCAAAGGCTCCGCGCGCGGTATCGGCGCCTGGCGCGTCGCGCGCGCGGCCGAGGCGCTGGAGCTCGCCGGCGCCGACAATGGCGCGGCGCTCGATGCGCTCGCGGCGACCGCCGACGAGGCGCGCGCCGTGATCGCGGAGCTGCTCAGGGCGAATTGAGCGGCGACGCTCGGTCCGGCATTGCTGGAATTTGCTCCCGGAGGCGCGAGCCGTTATGAGGGAGGCCGCCGGCCGGCTCGGCCGGCGTTTTTCGCTCAGTCCTCGGTCGCCACGCCCAAAAATCCGATGCCCAAAATCACCTACATCGATTCCGACGGTACCACGCGCACGGTCGACGCCGAGGCTGGCGCGACCGTGATGGAAAGCGCGATCAAGAACGGCGTGCCCGGCATCGAGGCCGAGTGCGGCGGGGCCTGCGCCTGCGCCACCTGCCACGTCTATGTGGAAGAGGAGTGGCGCGAGAAGGTTGGCGGCCCCTCGCCGATGGAAGAGGACATGCTCGACTTCGGCTATGACGTGCGGCCGAACTCGCGGCTCTCCTGCCAGATCAAGGTGACCGACGCGCTCGACGGCCTCGTGGTGCGGGTGCCGGAGCGGCAGGCGTAAGGGGGCGAGTAGCGAATAGCGAATAGAGCTAAGGCGCCGGCCTGATCTACTCACCATTCGCTACTCGCCATTCGCTATTCGCAGCTTCTCCAGCCGCGCCACCACCTCCTCCGGCAGCGGCCGCGCCTTGCGCGTGCCGGCATCGATCATCACCATCGTGGCGCGCGCGGTCGCGGCGCACGCGCCGTCGTGGAAGATCGCCTGCGCGAAGGTGTAGGACGAGCGCCCGATCTCGGCGATGCCGGTCCCGATCTCGACCGCGCCCGGCCAATGCAACTCCTTGAGAAAGTTGATGTCGAGGCGCGCGAGCACCGAGGTGGTGCCGGGCGGGCGAAGCTGGTTCCCCGGCTCGCGCAGCAGCATCACCCGCCCGGTCTCGAAGAAGGTCGCGAAAACCGTATTGTTGACATGGCCTTGCGGGTCGAGGTCGCCGAACCGGATGATGTCATGGGTGCGGCCGGGGTAGTGTTCCAGGGACGGCAGGACGCGCGGCGGTGTTGCGGCGGGACGGTCGTTCAAGGATGAAATCTCCAAACCTTCCAGAGCCATAAGCAAAATCTGCTACGGATCAAGGTGAACGGCGCCGCAGCCCGGATTTTCTCTTTTCCCTCGGGCTTTCGCCCGCTAGACAGGCGCCGACCGAAAAGTTGCAAGAGTTCCGGAAGGTATTTGCCGTGCTGACCAAGACCGACGTGATCAAGACCGACGCGCTCATCATCGGGGCGGGCCCGGTCGGGCTGTTCGCCGTGTTCGAGCTCGGGCTGCTCGACATGAAGGCGCACCTCGTCGACATCCTCGACAAGGTCGGCGGCCAGTGCGCCGAGCTCTATCCGGAAAAGCCGATCTACGACATTCCCGGCATCCCGGAGATTTCCGGGGCGGGCCTGACCGAAGCCCTGATGGCGCAGATCAAGCCGTTCAATCCGACGTTCCATCTCGGCGAGATGGTGGAGACGATCGAGAAGATCGGCGATCCGCTGTTTCGCGTCACCACCGACCGCGGCCAGGTGTTCGAGGTCAAGGTGATCGTGGTGGCCGCCGGCGGCGGCTCGTTCCAGCCCAAGCGCCCGCCGATCCCCGGCATCGAGGCCTATGAGGCGAAATCGGTCTATTACGCGGTGCGCCAGATGGAGACGTTCCGCGGCAAGCGGCTCCTGATCGCGGGCGGCGGCGATAGCGCGCTCGACTGGACGCTCAACCTCGCGCCGCTCGCGAGCCATCTGACGCTGCTGCACCGCCGCTCCGAATTCCGCGCCGCGCCCGACAGCGTCAACAAGATGATGGCGCTGGTCGCCGAGGGGAAGATCGACTTCGTGGTCGGTCAGGTGAGCTCGCTCGAAGGCGCCGACGGACAGGTCTCCAAGGCCATCGTGAAGACCAATGACGGCTCGGACTTCCACATCGCGTGCGACGCGATCCTGCCGTTCTTCGGGCTGACCATGAAGCTCGGCCCGGTCGCCACCTGGGGCATCAATCTGCAGGGCAATCTGATCCCGGTCGACACCGAAAAATTCGAGAGCAACGTGCCGGGCATCTTCGCGGTCGGCGACATCAACACCTATCCGGGCAAGCTCAAGCTGATCCTGTCCGGCTTCCACGAGGTCGCGCTGATGTCGCAGCGCGCGCACCGCTACGTCTACCCGGACAAGCGGCTCGTGTTCCAATACACGACGTCCTCGACCAGCCTGCAGAAGAAGCTCGGCGTGGCGTAGGGCGCGTCGGCGCAGAGGGAAGGACCCATGGTCCAGGCGAGACGGCTCGGCTATGCGGTGCTCGCAACGCCCGACCTCGACCGGCAGGTTGATTACTACTGCGACGTGCTCGGACTTGCGCTCATCACGCGCGACGCCAGCCATGCCGTCCTTGCGACGCGCCAGGGGATCGAGACGCTCGTGCTCAAGGCCGGCGCCGCGCCGGAGCTGCTCGGCCTCGCGTTCCAGGTCTCGCCCAAGACCGATCTCGACGCAGCCTGCGCGGCGCTGCGCGCGAAGGGCCTCGAGGCGACGGTGCGCGGCGGCCAGACGCCGGGCATCGCGCGCGTGCTCGCCTTCAGCGATCCGAAGGGCACCGAGATCGAATTGTTCGCTGATTTTGCGTTCGCGCAGACGCCGCCCGGCGAGCACGGGATCAGCCCGCTCAAGCTCGGGCACGTCGCGTATTTCGTCACCGACGTGATGGCGATCACCCGCTTCTATGAAGACGTGCTCGGCTTTCGCCGCTCCGACTGGCGCGGCGAGGGCTCGATGTTCATGCGCTGCGGGACCGATCACCACACGGTCAATTTCTTCCGCCGCGACAAGGCCGAGCTCGCGCATCTCGCCTTCGAGGTGAAGGACTGGCCGGAGCTTGCGCGTGCGTCCGATTATTTGTGGCGGCGCAAGATCATTCTCGACTGGGGACCGGCGCGTCATCACATCGGCCACAACATGGCCTGCTATCACCGCAATCCGGACAATGTGCGGATCGAGCTCTACACCGAGATGGACCAGATGAAGGACGAGGAGCTTGGGTTCTTCGATCCGCGTCCCTGGCACGAGGACCGGCCGCAGCGCCCGAAGGACTGGCCGGCCGGGACCACGCGCAATCAGTGGATCCCGAACGTGCCGTAATCGGGCGGACGTGGCAGCGCGCAGAGCTCTCGCGACGAAATTCGAAGGTTACGGTCGCGACGGGCTGTTCAAGTCGTCGCGGGTGGGTCATCCTGACGGCACGCGACACAAAAAAAGATGCGCGCTGGGGAGGATACCATGGCTCAAACCATCGAGGGCTTTGTCGGAACGTCATTGGATACGGCGAAGATCTCGCCGCTGCATCGCAGAGTGATCGCGCTCATCGCGGCGGGATATTTCTTCGACGTCATCGATTTCACCGTGTTCGGCTCGCTCGTTCCGTTCATCCTCCAATCCAAGTTCGCCACGGGGGCCGAAGTCGCCGCGATCGGCAGCGCGGCCATTTTCGGCATGTTCATCGGCACCGCCGGCCAGGGCGAGTTCAGCGACCGGTTCGGCCGCCGGTTCATCTATCAGTTCAACCTGCTCCTGTTCGGCGTCTTCACGATCCTCGGAGCGTTCGCCCCGAGCGTCACGTTGATGATCGTGTGTCGCTTCATCGCCGGAATCGGACTTGGCGCCGAGCAGCCGCTCGCCTTCGCCTATGCGGGCGAGTATGCGCCGAAGGCGATACGCGGCCGTATCCTCGCGATCGTCCATTTCATCGGCGGCGCCTGCGTGTGGCCGATCGGAACGGCGGTCGTGCTGGCGTTCGGTGCGCTCATGACCGATGCTGAGTATGTGTGGCGCGGCGTCTGGCTCGTCATCGGCATCGGCGCGCTGATCGTTTGGGTGTTCCGCTTCACGCTGCCGGAATCGCCGCGCTATCTGGCGACGCATGGCCGCGGCCAGGAAGCGCTCGACGTACTCGCCCGGCTCGGCATCGCGGGACCCAAGGAGCAACTGTCGACCGACGTCGCGAGCAATACCAAGAGCGATCCGTTCGCCGTGGTGTTTACCCAGTTCCCGGTTCGCGTCGTCGCCGGCATGATCTGCTTCTCGGCGTTCTTCGGCGTCGCCATCGGGCTCGGCGCCTGGCTGCCGAACATCATGAACGCGAAGGGATTCAACATCACCAAGTCGCTGCAATATACGCTCGCGATGAACTTCGCCGTGCCCTGCGCGAGTCTGTTCATGATGTACGCGCTCGACAAATACGGCCGCAAGATCACGTCGGTCTGCGCCTTCGTCTGCGCCGGATTGATGGCGATCGTGTTTGCCAATGCCGGTACGCCGACCGAGCTGATCGTCGCCGGTTTCATCATGATCTTCTTCGTCCAGGTCGCCGGCAATTCGATGCAGATCTTCGCCTCGGAGGTGTTTCCCACCAACGCGCGGGCATCCGGCTTCGGCTGGGCCGCGGGCGTCGGCCGGCTGGCGACGGCGTTCATCATGCCGACGATCTTGTGGGTGCAGAACGGCTGGGGCCTGACGACGGTCTTCGTCTGCCTTGCGACCTTCCTGGTGATCGCCGCGGCTGCGGTGACGCAGCTTGGTCCGGAGGCGAAGCAGAAAGGTCTCGACGAGATCGCGGCGCCGACCGGCTGAGATCGCCTGAAGGACGCGGAACTCGGCTCTTTCGGTCCGCGTCGCTGGCACGCGGATCGGAGACCACGGCTGCGTCCGTGTCGACGCGCGCTTCAGCATTGCCTTCGGCGGCCCGCCTTCGAGCTGCGTCCTCCACCATGTCATCCCATTTGGGATGGGCGCCGAATTGCCCGCGCGCCCCAGGCCGCATCGAAACACGAGTAAGTAATATTACTTAGTATAGATCAGTAGATATTTATAATTGTTGTTATATATCCGCAGCTATTTGTTATTTACGTTTCTGATCCCCAAGCTGAATCTAGAAATTATTTGGCACCAATCATTGGCATCGGACTTTTTTATTACGCGCTCGCCCTCATGAGGCTCGCACACATCTTTTCAGGACTAGGAAAATCAAATGGCAATTTTGACCGTCGGCCCCACCTCAACGTTTCCGACCATCGCGGCCGCCATGGCGGCTGCCGGCACGGGCGACATCCTTTCGCTGGAGGCCGGCTACGGCAACGAAAACGCCACGGTCACGGTCGACGGCCTCTCATTCGACGGCGGGCCGTCGTCGACCGACATCAACCTGCAGCTTGCCACCGGCGTCGGCGCGATCACGCTGCTCGGCACCGCGCCGATCAACGTCCTCGACGGGCCGGATGCCAACAGCATCGTCGGCAATGACGGCGACAACATCATCACGGTTTCGAGCGGCGTGGACGTGGTCAATGCCGGGAACGGAACGGATCGCCTGATCGTCGACTATGGGGCGGCCACGGCACCCATCACCGGCACTCTCGTCAACGTGACTGACGGGGGCACCCACGCCGTCACCTTCACGGGCGTGGAAAATTTCACGATCTCGACCGGCAGCGGCAACGATACGCTCACGGTCGCCGACGGTTTCAACGTGCTGAGCACCGGTGCCGGCAACGACACGATCACCGCGGGCAACGGCCACAACCTCATCGACGGCGGGATCGGCAACGACACCATCACGGCGGGCAACGGCGCCAACACGATCGACGGCGGCGCGGGCAATGACACCATCGTCGCCGGCAACGGCGGCAACACCATCAACGGCGGAGACGGGGACGACGGCATCACGACCGGATCCGGCAACGATGTCGTCAATGCGGGCCTCGGCAACGACACCGTCATCACCGGCGCCGGCAACGACGTCACCACGGTCAACGGCGGCATCGACACGGTCGACAGCGGCAGCGGAACCGACCGCCTGATCATCGACTATTCAAGTTCCACGACCAACGTGAACGGCGGCGTGACCGGCGGCACCCTCGCCGGCGGCTATGACGGCGCTTTCGCGGACGTGGCCGGAACCAGTTCGGTCGTTTTCCAGGCCACCGAGAACTTCACCGTCACCACCGGCATCGGCAACGACGTGATCGCAACCGGTGACGGCGCCGACGTGCTCGACGGCGGCGCGGGCAGCGATCAACTGAACGCCGGCGGCGGCGACGACACCCTCCTGATCGGGCTCGGCAGCGACGCGCTCGATGGCGGCGCCGGCACCGACACCGCGCTGTTCGACGGGGCGCGGGCAGACTATCAGATCACCGACCTCGGCGGCGGTGTCATCCAGAGCATCGATCTGCGCCCCGGCTCGCCCGACGGCACCGACACGCTGGTCAACATCGAAGGCTTCACCTTCACGGACGGCACTTTCGACGCGACCACGGTCCTGAACGATCCGCCGACGCTCGGCGGCGATCTCGGGATTTCGGTCCCCAACGGCGGCACGGTGGCTGTCACCACCGCCGACCTGACGGCGACCGATTCCGACAACACCAATGCGCAGCTCGTCTACACCGTCACCGGCACCCTGCACGGCACGGTCCTGGTCGGCGGTAGCGCAGCGGCGAGCTTCACCGAGGCAGACCTGGTCGCGAATGCCGTGTCGTTCCAGCACGACGGCAGCGCCACCAATGGCAGCTTCACGGTCTCGCTCACGGATGGAACGGCGACGCCGCAGATGGCGACGGTCCTCGCCGCCGTCGACCTTCCCGGCAACAACCCGCCGGTCCTCGGCGGCGACCTCGGGATCGCGGTGCCCAACGGCGGCACGGCGGTTGTCACCACCGTCGACCTGACGGCGACCGATTCCGACAACACCAATGCGCAGCTCGTCTACACCGTCACCGGCACCCTGCACGGCACGGTCCTGGTCGGCGGTAGCGCAGCGGCGAGCTTCACCGAGGCAGACCTGGTCGCGAATGCCGTGTCGTTCCAGCACGACGGCAGCGCCACCAATGGCAGCTTCACGGTCTCGCTGACGGACGGGACGGCCGCGCCGCAGATGGCGACGGTCCTCGCCGCCGTCGACCTTCCCGGCAACAACGCGCCGGTCCTTGGCGGTGATCTCGGGATCGCGGTCCCCAACGGCGGCACGGTCATCGTGACCGCGGTCGACCTGACGGCGACCGACTCCGATAATACCAATGCGCAGCTCGTCTACACGGTCACCGGCGCCCTGCACGGCACGGTCCTGGTCGGCGGCAGCGCGGCGGCGAGCTTTACCGAGGCCGACATCCTCGCCAACGCCGTGTCGTTCCAGCATGACGGTAGCGCCACGAACGGCAGCTTCACGGTCTCGCTGACGGACGGAACCGCCGCGCCGCAGATGGCGACGGTCATCGCCGCCGTCGACCTTCCCGGCAACAACGCGCCGGTCCTCGGCGGCGATCTCGGGATCGCGGTCGCCAACGGCGGCACGGTCATCGTGACCCCGGTCGACCTGACGGCGACCGACTCCGACAACACCAATGCGCAGCTCGTCTACACCGTCACCGGCGCCGTGCACGGCGCGGTCCTGCTCGACGGCAGCGCGGCGACGAGCTTTACCGAGGCCGACATCCTCGCCAACGCCGTGTCGTTCCACCATGACGGCAGCGCCACAGACGGGAGTTTCACGGTCTCGCTGACGGACGGAACCGCCGCGCCGCA
>CAYZMR010000099.1:0-13218 GCA_964479515.1 uncultured Hyphomicrobiales bacterium
AGCTGAAGGGCGCGCATCCGCATGATGTCGCGACCATCATCGACCGCGCGGGCGTCGCGGTGCGCGCCGGCACGCATTGCACGATGCCGCTGCTTGCGCGCTATGGCGTGACCGCGACGTGCCGTGCTTCCTTTGCGCTTTACAACACGCGCTCCGAGGTCGACACGCTGACGCAGGCGCTGATCAAGGCACAGGATTTCTTCGTATGACCGACGAAACGAAAACCGCTGCCCCTCCAAATGCGGTCGAAACCTCCGGCTCGAGCGCGATCCCGGCCGAAGAGCTCGGGCGCATCACCGACGACATCGTCGGCGCGCTCAAGACGGTCTACGATCCGGAGATTCCCGCCGACATCTACGAGCTCGGCCTGATCTACAAGGTCGACATCGCCGACGACCGCGCCGTGACGGTGGACATGACGCTCACGACGCCGAATTGCCCCTCGGCGCAGGAATTGCCGATCATGGTCGAGAACGCCGTGTCGAGCGTCGCGGGCGTCGGCCCCGTGACGGTCAACATCGTCTGGGATCCGCCCTGGGAGCAGAGCCGCATGTCGGATGAGGCGCGCGCGACGCTCAACATGTGGTGAGCCCGAGCGATCCGAACGCGGTGGGCCGCGACGCCGCCCTTCACATTCGGAAATTGGTTGTTATCTTGAGCGCATGATGTCCGCTGCCGGGCCTTGAACCCGGCGAGAGGAGAAGAGAAATGGCCAGTCCGAGGCCCCGACCCCAGGTGATGCGGCTCACCGATGCGGCTGCTGGCCGCATCAAGGCCATCATGGCGAATGCCGACAAGCCGTTCGTCGGCGTGCGCGTCGGCGTGAAGAACGGCGGCTGCGCCGGCATGGCCTACACGATGGAATATGCCGAAGCCGCGGAGAAGTTCGACGAGGTGGTCGAGGACAAGGGCGTCAAGCTGCTGATCGACCCGAAGGCGGTGATGTTCCTGCTCGGCACCGAGATGGACTTCAAGGTCGACAAGCTCTCCTCGACCTTCGTGTTCAACAATCCCAACCAGACCTCGGCTTGCGGCTGCGGCGAGTCGGTGCAGTTGACGCCCGCCTCCGACGCCGCCGAGGTGCATTAGGCCGCAGCGAAGGCGTCGCATGGACGCCGACACGATCCGCGAATTGTTCCGCGACTTCGGACCGGTATCGGTGCGCCGCATGTTCGGCGGCGTCGGGATTTTCGCCGAAGGGCTGATGATCGCGCTCGTTGCGCGCGATGAGCTTTATCTCAAGGCGGATGCCGAGACGGTCGCGTCCTTCGAGCGGGAATCGCAGCGCCCGTTCCGCTACGCCACCAAGAATGGCGAGCACGTGCTCGCATCCTATTGGCGGATGCCGGACCGGCTGTACGACGACGCGGAGGAGCTTGCGCGCTGGGCCGGCGATGCGCTCGCGACCGCGAGGCGCGCGCAGGCGAAACCCAAAGCCAGGACGAACAAGGCGAAACGAGCGCCGAAGGCGTAGCCGCTCAGGCGACCTGCTGCTCCGGCATCTCGGCGGCTTCCGGATCGGTCTCGCACATCACGCGGTTGCGGCCGTGGCGCTTGGCCGCGTACAGACATGCGTCGGCGCGTTCGATCAGTGACTGCGCGGTCTCGCCGCGGTGCAGCGTCGCGACGCCGATCGAGACGGTGACCCGGCCGAGATGTTCGCCGGTCGAGCGCTTCATCAATTCCTTGGTCATGACCGCGCGGCGCACGTGATCGCCGACCGTCAGTGCGGATTGCAGCGCCGTGGTCGGCAGGATGACGGCGAATTCCTCGCCGCCGTAGCGCGCCGCGACGTCCTGGCCCTTCACGTTGTGCTTCATGGCGAGGGCGACGAGGCGCAGCACCTGATCGCCGGTCAGGTGGCCGAACGTGTCGTTGAACTTCTTGAAATGATCGATGTCGGCCAACATCAGCGACATCGGTTCGCCGCTCGCGACGCTGTGCGCGATCGCCTTGTCGAGCGCCTGGTCGAAGTATTTCCGGTTGGCGAGCGAGGTCAGCGGGTCGGTCAGGCTTTCGTTGCGCACCGTCTCCAGATTGACCTGGAGCTGGTTGATCTCCTGCTTCGAAGCCTTCAGGCTCTCCTCGAGCCGATGATTGTGCTGTTCCATGTCCTTGGTGGCGAGCACCAGGCTCTCGACGATCATGCGCAGGCCGTCGCGGTCCTTCGCGCTCCCAAGGCTCTGCGTCGCGCTGGCGAGGCTTTCGGTGTAGTTCGTCGCCGAGCCGACCGCGGCGTCGATCATCGCCATGACCTGCTCGATCTCGTCGACGATCTGGCCGCCAACCGCATCGATTCGGTCGGTGACGCGGACCGGCGAAAGATACGTGTCGTAGATCTGTTCGATCTCGGCGCCGGTCAGCGTGCCATTGCGCGCGAGCGCCTCGTTGATGGTCTGATTGAGCGACGGATTGTAGCCGGTCGCGTAGCTGTACCAGACCTCGTAATTGCGCGGGTAGGCCGGCTGGTGCAACGCCTTGATCTGCCCCAACGCGATCTCGGCGAACGCCATCGAGCGATCGTGCTCATCGGTCTGCACGGTCATGTTCTTGATACCCCAATCGCAGGCTCCTGCCCGCGGTCCCCTACCTCGGCCGTACGGGTTTCAACCTATTGGATAGGGATAAACGACGGGTAAACGACGCGTATTGCAGCGTCGCGCCGAGATGACATTCGCGTGTCGGATCAGTTGCACAAGAAAGCATTCGTGCATTCCGTGGATGTAACCACGGCAAACCTTGCGGCAATCAAAAGACGAAGCAGCAAAAAATATATAAAATCGACTTTTAAACTTTCACGGTGACTGGTCTAAGCAGGAACGCGGGCAGATGACTGCTGTCGCCATCATCCGGTTCGGGACGCCGGACCGGCCGGCGCGGCTGCGCCTCGCCGAAGCGCGCAACCTTCGCGGGTGAAGCCTCGCGCTGCGACGGAGGCGGTGCGTGGCGCTGTGATGCGGGCGGCGCTTCGCGTTGTGGTGCGGGCGCCGCTTGACGATGCGGCGCCGGTGCTGCTTGGCGTTGCGGCGGGGGCGCCGCGTGGCGCTGCGGATGACGGGACGCCGTGCGTTCGCGCGGTCTGCGCTCATCCGCCGCTTCCGTTGCAACCGGCTCGCCCGCCCAGGCGATGGTCTGCCCGGTGAGCTTCTCGATCGCCGCCACCGCCTTGGTATCGATCGGGGCCACGATGGTGATCGCCGTCCCCGAGCGTCCGGCGCGGCCGGTGCGGCCGATACGGTGGACGTAATCATCCGGGTGATGCGGCACATCGAAGTTGAAGATATGGCTCACCGCCGGGATGTCGAGCCCGCGGGCGGCGACGTCGGAGGCGACCAGCAGCTTCACCTCGCCGCGGCGGAACTGCTCGAGCGCGGCCGTGCGCGCCGACTGGTCCATGTCGCCATGCAGCGCGATCGCCGAGAAGCCGTGGCGCACCAGCGAACGGTGCAGCGTCGCCACCTCGCGCTTGCGATTGCAGAAGATGATTGCGTTGGTGAGGCCGTCGGCCGCGCGGATCAGGCGGCGCAGCGTGTCGCGCTTGTCAGCGGGGTCGCGGCCGGACTTGACCAGCGACTGGGTGATGGCGGCCACGGTGGTCGCCGGGCGCGACACCTCGACGCGCACCGGATTGTGCAGGAACTGCTCGGTGATGCGCTGGATTTCCGGCGGCATGGTCGCGGTGAAGAACAGCGTCTGGCGGGTGAACGGCACGAGCTTGCAGATGCGCTCGATGTCGGGGATGAATCCCATGTCGAGCATGCGGTCGGCTTCGTCGATGACGAGCAGTTCGACGCCTGTCATCAGCAGCCGGCCGCGCTCCTGGTGGTCGAGCAGGCGGCCTGGCGTCGCGATCAGCACGTCGACGCCGCGTGTGAGTTTCGCGTCCTGATCGTCGAACGACACGCCGCCGATGATGAGCGCGACGGTCAGCTTGTGATTGGCGCCGTACTTGATGAAGGCTTCCTGCACCTGCGCGGCGAGTTCGCGCGTCGGCTCAAGGATGAGCGTGCGCGGCATGCGCGCGCGGGCGCGGCCCTGTTCGAGCATGGTCAGCATCGGCAAAACGAAGGCGGCGGTCTTGCCGGTGCCGGTCTGCGCGATCCCGAGCACGTCGCGGCGCGCGAGCACATGCGGGATGGCTTGTTCTTGGATGGGGGTCGGAGTCGTGTAGCCAGACGCCGCAACGGCAGAGATTACTTTTTCGGACAAGCCGAGATGGGAAAAGGACATGGAGCCTCGAACTGGCGACTGCCCCGGGGCCTACACCGCGCCGGACACGGAACGATGACAATGTACGCGGGAGGGGGGCGGTCGAATCTTGTATTCGAACCGGTCGCAGCGGAACATAGTGATCCGCGCTCTAAAGTCAATGTGTTGCACTGCAGCAAGTCGAAATAAGTCCTAAATTCTTCGCGTTTTCAGGGAGGAATGTCCACGATGCCCGCGCCGCTACCGATCGTTTTTGTCCCGGGGTTGAATTGTTCCGCCCGGCTCTACGCGCCCCAGATCCCCGAACTATGGCACTTCGGGCCGGTCACGGTCGCCGATCACACCCGCGACGACACGATGGCGGCGATCGCCAAGCGCATTCTCGACGCCGCGCCGCCGCGTTTCGCCTATGTCGGGCTTTCGATGGGCGGCTACATCGCCTTCGAAGTCATGCGGCAGGCGCCCGAGCGCGTCGTGAAGCTGGCGCTTCTCGACACGAGCGCGCGGGCCGACGTGCCGGAAATTACCGAGTTGCGCGGCCAGCGCATTGCGCTCGCCGAGGGCGGGCGTTTCGACGAGGTCATCGAGTCCACCTGGGAGCCGCTGGTGCACCCGAGCCTCCGCGCCGGCGGGACGCTCAAGGCGATCCACGTCGCGATGTGCCGCGACGTCGGGCCGCAAGCCTATGTGCGCCAGCAGAAGGCGTGCCGGGCGCGTATCGACCAGCGCCCGATGCTGCCCTCGATCAAGTGCCCGACGCTCGTGCTGGTCGGCGCGCAAGACGAGCCGACGCCGCCGCATCTCGCCGACGAGATCGCGGCCGGCATTCCGGGCAGCAGGCTCGTCAAGGTCCCGGAATGCGGGCACCTCTCGACCATCGAACGCCCGCAGGCCGTCACCGAGGCCCTCGCGACGTGGATGGCCGCATGACGGGTGGGCGCGATACCGCCGGCGTCATCGCGCCGCCGCCGCTGATCGCGCTTGCGGTTCTGCTGGTGGGCCTCGCGCTCGACTGGTTCTCGCCGGTCGGCGTTGCCGGCGCGGTGTTCCCGCGCTCGGCGCGGACCGTGATCGGCGGCGCGCTGATCGTCGCGGCCGCCTGGGCGGTCGCGCGGGCACTCCTCCGCTTCCGCCTCGCCGGCACGCCGCCCGAGCCGTGGAGGGCGACGACCGCGCTCGTCATGCGCGGCATCTACAAGCGCACCCGCAACCCGATCTACCAAGGCTTCGGCCTGTTCGTTCTCGGCGTCGCCTTCGCGCTCGCCTCCGACTGGACCTTTCTGCTGTTGCCGTTCGGCGCGCTGGTGATGCATGTCGGCGTGGTGCTGCGCGAGGAACGTTACCTCACGGCCAAGTTCGGCGACGACTATCGGCACTACAAGCAGAGCGTGCCGCGCTATGGCTGGCCGATCTAGCGGTTTTCCAGGTCGCCATCGCGCGCGGGTGCGGTACACTGGGCGGCAGACGCGAAACCAAAAACGAAACCGACAAAACGAAAAACTGTCCGGGAGGAATTGCGATGAGCGCGATCACGCGGCGATCCCTGATTTCCACGGCTGCGCTGCTGCCGTTTGCGGCCGCGACGTCGGCGAACGCCCAAGCGGATTATCCCAATCGCGTCATGCGCATCGTGGTCGGCTTTGCGGCCGGCGGCGGCAACGACATCTTTGCGCGGCTGGTCGGCGCGAAGCTGTCCGAGCTGATCGGGCAGAGCGTCATCATCGAGAACAAGCCGGGCGCCGGCGCGCGGCTTGCCAACGAATATGTCGCGAACCAGCCGGCCGATGGCTACACGCTCCTGGTCGCGGCGAGCGGCGGCATGTCGATTGCGTCGGCGATCTATCCGAACCTCAGATATCATCCGACGAAAAGCTTCGTTCCGCTGACGATGATCGCGAACTTCCCGCTCATCCTTGCGATCCCGGCGAGCCATCCGGCCAAGTCCGTGGCGGAGCTGGTGGCGTGGATGAAGGCCAATCCCGACAAGTCGAACTACGCAACGTCCTCGCCGGCCTTCACGATCGCAACCGAGCTGTTCAAGCTCAAGACCGGCGCGCCGTGCCAGGCGATCCCCTACAAGAGCAGCGGCGAGTCGCTCGTGGCGGTGATGGGCGGCCAGACGCTGCTGACCATCGCGGACGGGCCGCCGACCGTGCCGCTGGTGAAAAACGGGCAGGTGCGCGCGCTCGCCGTCACCGGGTCGGAGCGCTCGTCCGAGCTGCCCGACGTGCCGAGCATGGCCGAAGTCGGCTTTCCCGAGGTGAACACCGGCCTGTGGAGCGGCGTGTTCGTTGCCGCCGCGACGCCGGCCCCGATCGTCAAGAAGCTCGAAGAGACGTTGCGCCGCGCGATCGCCGCGGCGGACGTCAACGCCAAGCTCAAGGCCATGGCGGTCACGCCGGGCGGCGGGCCTTCGGCCGAGTTCCGCGCCATGATCGACGCCGACATCAAGACAGTGTCCGAAGTGGTGAAGGCCGCGAAGCTGGAGTTTCCGGAGTAGCTCAGTCGTCATCCTGAGGCGGCCGCCGAAGGCGGCCCTCGAAGGATGGCTACAAGCTCCCGCCGTCGCCCTTCGAGGCTCGCTTCGCTCGCACCTCAGGGTGACGGCTCATCACGGCGCCCGCGGCGCTCCCAATGTGCCGCGCTGATGCCAGGTGACGGCGTCCTCCAACCGGTCGTCGCCCCAGAACACCTCGCCGCGCGCAACGAAGGTCGGCGCGCCGAAGATGCCGAGCGAACGGGCCTCGTCGGTCGCCGCCGTGTAGGCGCGTGCGGTCTCGTCGGACAAGGCGAGCGGGATCACGCGGCGCGGGTCCTCGCCGATCTCGCGCAGGCTGTCGGAGAGGTTCGGCTCCATGCCGCATTCCTGCTTCTCGACGAACCAGCGCCGGTAGGTCGCGCGCGCGTAGTCGGCGCACCACCCCTCGCGCGCGCCCACGATCGCGACGCGGTTGGCGAGATCAGGCTCCTTGAGCGGGTAGGGGGCATCGCCGTCAAAGCCGAAGCCATACATCTCGGCGCGGCGATGCAGGTCGCGCCACATGTAGGCGAGCTTCTTCGGCTTCGATATCGGCCGGTTGTCCATCTCGATCATGATGTCGCGCACCGAGAACGGCCGCCACACGATGCGAATCCCGGTCTCATCCTCGATGCGGTCGATCCGCATGACGGTCAGGAACGTGTACATGCTGCCGATGAAGAAATAGAAGTCGATCACGTCGGATTTCGGCATCGCGTCAGCCTCCGTAGCCGGGCGGCGGCACGAAGCCGCCGAACTCGCGCTCGATCAGGCCGGCAAACGCGATCGTGGTGCGGTCTTCCAGATACGGCCCGATGACCTGCGCGCCGACCGGCAGCCCGTTGTCGGCGCGGCCGATCGGCACCGCGGTCGCGGGCTGTCCGGTGAGCGTCGCGACGCCGGGCCAGACCGTCTGGTGCAGATAGGCCGCGGGCGTGCCGTCGATGTCGATCTTGCGGGTGCGCTGCTCGCTGTGATCGTGCGGGAAGGCCGGCGTCGGCATGATCGGGCATATCACCACGTCGAACGCGCCGAACAAGGCGCGCCAGCGCGCCGCGAGGCCGTTGCGGGCGCGGTCCGCCCAGACCCAGTCGCGATGGCTCGCGATGAAGCCGCGGGTCGTGACCGCGTCGAGGCCGTTGTCATCCACCGCCAAGGCTGCGGCGCCGAGCTGCATGCGCCCATACATCTCGATCGGAATGTCGGCGCCGAGGAAGCCGCCGAGCAGCGTTTGGTAGGTACGCGCGATGGTCGTCAGGTCGGGCAGGAGCGGGCTTGACCGCACGACCTTCGCACCGGCCTTTGCCAGCAGGTCCGCGAGCCGCTCGATCGCGTCGCGCACCGCAGTCCCGGTCGGGAGCAGCGGATGCGTGTCGATTACCAGCACGCGATAGTCGCCGAGCTTGTCGTGCCGCGGCGGCGGCAACGCCAGGCGGTAGGCCGTCGACACCGGTACGTCCGGGCCGGCGAGCACGTCGAGCGCGAGGGCAAGATCGTCCGCGCTGCGCGCCATGGGTCCGACGACATTAAGGTCGACCTCGACCGGCAGCGCGGGCGCGCCCGGCGGCGCGTGGCCGCGCGAGGGGACGAGCGCATGGGTCGGCTTGTGGGCGAACACGCCGCAGAAATGCGCGGGCACCCGCAGCGAGCCGCCGATGTCGGAGCCGAGCTCGAGCGGCACGAAGCCGGCCGCGAGCGCGGCCGCGGCGCCGCCGGACGAGCCGCCCGGCGTGCGCGTCACGTCCCACGGATTGTTGGTGGTGCCGTAGATCTCGTTGTAGCTCTGCCAGTCGGAGAGCATGAACGGCACGTTGGTCTTGCCGAGGATGATCGCGCCCGCGGCCTTCAGCCGCTCGACCGTGACGGCATCGTCGGCGACGAGCCGCCCCTTGGCGCCGGGCACGCCCCAGGTGGTCGGCAGCCCCGCGACGTTGAACGCCTCCTTCACGGTCATCGGCACGCCGAGCAGGGGCTTGCGCTCGCCCTTCGCGAGCGCCGCATCGGCCTCGGCTGCGGTCGCGCGCGCGTTCTCGAAGTCGCGCACCACGACGGCGTTGAGCTTGCCGTCGAGCGCCTCGATGCGCGCGATCGCGGCGTTGACGAGCTCGACCGAGGAGACCTTGCGCGCCGCAAGATCGGCCGCGAGCGCGCCGGCGCCGCGATACGCGAAAGCGTCCGGCGCACCGGCGGTTTGTGAAAAGCCAGGACCTGCCGCCATCGAAATCCCCGCCGCACCCGCCGCGATCAGGACGTCACGCCTGCTCTGGTCGCCTGTCATCGTCCGCTCCTACCACCCTCCGATGATAGTCGCGCGACCGCTACCACGGCAATTCGGTGCCGTCGTGGTTCACGAAACGGTGGCCGGGCCTGTCGTCGTGCCGCGCGATGGCGTCCGCGACATTGCGGCAGCTCGTCTCCACGTCGAAGTCTGCGTTCGGCCCGCCCATATCGGTGCGCACCCAGCCGGGCGCGATGGAGAGCACCGGGTGCGACGGGTGGCGCCAGAAGAAGCTGCGCGCGCCGATGTTCAGCCCCGCCTTGCTGATGCGGTAGGTCTCCCACTGGCCGTAGTTGTTCATCGCGACGCTGGCGAGGCGCGAGCTCATGAAGGCGAAGACGCCGCCGGGCTTGACGAGGTCGGCGAGCGCCTCGGCCGCGACGATCGGGTAGTAGGTGTTGGTGAGAAAGACGTGCGTCGCGTCTTCGGCCGAAATCTCGTGCAGCGGCTTTGGCACCGAGCCGGAAATGCCGGCGTTCACGAAGAGAAGGTCGAGCGCCTCGCCGGCGAGCGTCTTGCGCAGCGCCGCGAGGCCTTTGCTGTCGGTGATGTCGACGCGCTCGATGCGCAGCGCCTCGTTCTTCAACGCTTCGAGCTTTGAGGCGTCGGCGCGCGCCGTCGCGATGACACGCCAGCCGCGCGACAGATATTCGCGCGCAAGCCCGAGGCCGAGCCCGCGCGAGCCGCCGAGGATGAGGGCGGTCTTTTGGACGGTTTGCTGCATGGAGAACTCCGGCTCGGGGCGAGGCTGCGCAATGTCCGCGCCTGCCTGCCTTCCTATCCGTCCACGCCGATCTTGTCTTGTGGCGAAACGAGTGCCGCGCGCTCCGTGACCCTCTCCCCTCGCATGGCCTAGGGCGCCCAGCCGCCGTCTCGAAGCACATGTCCCGGCCTTGATCCAGGATGGCCGCATGCTCCGCGCGGCTTTTCAGCACCAACAAAATCTGAGATTGTAATATCTTGGATACGACCGTGCGTTTTGCAAAAGGTCCCTGGCAACGCGCGTAAAGGTTTCGCGTAGTGCGGAGTTTGCGTCATGGCGCCTCGAGAAAAGGCCGATCCGTGGAAAGCTCACCGCAAGGACGTTGCCCGCCTTGTCATGGATGAGAAGGAGTACATCGTCTACGTCAACCATGCTTACGAGATCGAATGGGAGACGTCGGAGTATCACGACAAGCTGTTTCAGCAGAAAAGCCAGAAAGTCAGAAGCGGCTACCATGAAATCATGAGCGACGTGGCGGCGACCGAGGTGATGCCCTGCGAGGGTCTCAGTACGGAGATGCAAATCCATTTCAAGCGGTTGATCGGCGAGGCGATCGTCTGCGTCTTTGAATATGATTATGAAAACGCGAGAAGGATGCTGAAATTCGCGGCCGCTTATGTGCAGTCGCGAAGCGAAGAAAAATCGAGGTTTTGGTACCTTTCGGCCGCCGCGGTCATGACCGTGCCGTTCTTGATTGCAGGACTTTTGATCTGGAATTATCGCTTCGCTCTCATCGGAGACCTGGGCGAGCCGGCATTCTGGCTGCTGATCAGCGTCGCGGCGGGAGCCTGCGGCGCACTGTTCTCGGTGACGACGCGCACCGGGACGCTTGCGTTCAATTCCTCGTCGGGAAAAATCATTCATTTCCTCGACGCGGCATCGCGAATTTGGGCGGGTGCGTTTTCCGGCGTCGTCACGATGCTGGCGGTGCAGTCGAAGCTCGCCTTGACGATTCTGTCGGATAGCAGCAAGGGGCATCTCGCCTGGGTGCTGGTGGCTTTCGCCGGCGGCGTGAGCGAGCGTCTTGCGCCTTCGATCATCGCGAGCTTCGACAAAACGAGCGTCAAACCGGCGGATGGCAAACGTGACCACGCCAAGACCGAGCCGCAAGCAAGCCCGGAAAGCTCCCCCAAGAGTCAGCCGCGAAACAGGCGCAAAAAGGCGGCCAAGAAATAGTTCGTACACTGGTCAAATATCGAGAGCGCCTTCCGCGGCGAACTCGGCGCGCTCGGTGATGAAGGCGAAGCGCGCCTCGGCCTTGGTGCCCATCAGCCGCTCGACCGAGTCGGCCGTGCCCTCGCGGTCCTCGGTCAGCAGCATGACCTTCAGCAGCGTGCGCTTTTTCGGGTCCATGGTGGTCTCTTTCAACTGGCTCGCCATCATCTCGCCGAGCCCCTTGAAGCGGCCGATCTCCACCTTGGCGTTGGCGTGGAATTCCTTTTTGAGGATTTCGTCGCGATGCGCCTCGTCGCGCGCATAGAACGTCTTGCCGCCGTGGCTGAGCCGATAGAGCGGCGGCACCGCGAGATACAGGTGCCCCTTCTCGATGAGCTGCGGCATCTGGCGATAGAAGAACGTGATCAGCAGCGAGGCGATGTGCGCGCCGTCGACGTCGGCGTCGGTCATCACGATGATCTTCTCGTAGCGCAGGTCCTCGTCGCGATAATGCGCGGCCGTGCCGGCGCCGAGCGCCTGGATCAGGTCGGATAGCTGCTGGTTGCCGGCGAGCTTGTCCTTGGTGGCGGACGCGACGTTCAAGATCTTGCCGCGTAGCGGCAGCACGGCCTGGTTGGCGCGGTCGCGCGCCTGCTTGGCGGAGCCGCCGGCCGAGTCCCCCTCCACGATGAACAGCTCTGAGCCTTGCGCCGCCGTGTTGGTGCAGTCGGCGAGCTTGCCGGGAAGGCGCAGCTTGCGCGTCGCGCTCTTACGCTGCGTCTCTTTTTCCGCGCGCCGGCGCAGCCGTTCGTCGGCGCGCTCGATCACCCAGTCGAGCAGCTTGTTGGCCTGGTTCGGATTGCCCGCGAGCCAGTGATCGACATTGTCCTTGATCGCGGTTTCCGTGATGCGCTGCGCTTCCACGGTCGCGAGACGGTCCTTGGTCTGGCCCTGGAACTCCGGCTCGCGGATGAACACCGAGAGCATGCAGCCGGCGCCGATCATCACGTCGTCTTGCGTGACGTTGGCGGCGCGCTTGCCTTGCCCGGCGCGCTCGGCATGGTCTTTCAGACCTCGCGTGAGCGCCGCGCGCAGGCCGGCCTCGTGCGTGCCGCCGTCCTGCGTCGGGATCGTGTTGCAATAGGAGGAGACGAAGCCGTCGGCGTCCGCGACCCACGCGACGGCCCATTCGACCGCGCCGTGGCTGCCGGTCTTGCCGACCTTGCCGGCGAAGATGTCGGGATGCACCAAGGTCGTGCCGTGCAGCGCGCTGGTGAGATAATCGACGAGCCCGCGCTCGAAGTGGAAGACTTCGTGCTCGGGCACGTCCTCGACACCCGCGAGCAGCGCCTTGTCGCACCACCACCGGATTTCGACGCCGCCGAACAGATAGGCCTTGGAGCGCGCCATCTTGAACAGGCGCGCGGGCTTGAACGCGGCCCTGGCCCCGAAGATTTGCGGGTCGGGGCGAAAGCGCACCGAGGTGCCGCGCCGGTTCGGCGTGCGACCCATCTCCTTGAGCTTGCCCTGCGGGATGCCGCGCGCGAACGCCATCGCATAAAGTTTGCCGCCGCGCGCGACCTCGACCTCCATGAGTTCCGAGAGCGCGTTCGCGACCGAGACGCCGACGCCATGCAGGCCGCCTGAGGTCTCGTACACCTTCGAGTCGAATTTTCCACCCGCATGCAACGTGCACATGATGACTTCGAGCGCGGACTTCTTCGGGAATTTCGGATGCGGATCGACGGGAATGCCGCGTCCGTTGTCGACCACGGTGACGAATCCGTCGGCAGCAAGCCTCACTTCGATCCAGTCGGCGTGGCCGGCGAGCGCCTCGTCCATCGCATTGTCGATGACTTCTGCGAACAAATGATGCAGCGCCTTCTCGTCGGTGCCGCCGATATACATGCCGGGGCGGCGACGAACCGGCTCCAGTCCTTCCAGCACCTCGATGTCGCGCGCCGTATAGCCGCCGTCGCCGGCGGGCGCGGGCTTCGCGCGCGTCGCCTTGCCGGTAACGCGGCGCGGTGCGGCGTCCGACAATTCGAACAGGTCGTGCGTTTCGCCGGATTTCGGCGCCGTTCTGGTGGCGATCTTGGCCATGGCTCCTGTCGCGTATCCCGCGAGGGTAAACGAATCACTTCCGTGCCGAATATGCCACGCCGGCGGCAAGGCGTGGCGCATGGCGTATGTATGGGCTGCTGCACCATCATGCATCGCATCGCCGAAACTTTCAGCGTGGCTTCGCCCTGATGCGGCCGCGTTCGGCGTGTGAATTGCAGTGCAAGAGCGAAC
>CAYZMR010000100.1:0-12915 GCA_964479515.1 uncultured Hyphomicrobiales bacterium
CGCAGACCGTCCGGCTGAAATACCACGCGCAGGACGGCAAGGACTACATTCTCAATCTGATCGACACGCCCGGTCACGTCGACTTCGCCTATGAGGTGAACCGCTCGCTCGCCGCCTGCGAGGGCTCGCTGCTGGTGGTCGATGCCAGCCAGGGCGTGGAGGCGCAGACGCTCGCCAACGTCTATCACGCGATCGACGCCGGCCACGAGATCGTGCCGGTGCTCAACAAGATCGACCTGCCGGCGGCCGAGCCCGACAAGGTGAAGCAGCAGATCGAGGACGTGATCGGGCTCGATGCCAGTGACGCGGTCGAGATCTCGGCCAAGACCGGCCTGAACGTCCCCGCCGTGCTGGAGGCGATCGTCACGCGCCTGCCGCCGCCAAAGGGCGACCGCGCGGCGCCGCTCAAGGCGCTGCTCGTCGATAGCTGGTACGACCTCTATCTCGGCGTCGTCGTGCTGCTGCGCGTCGTCGACGGCACGCTGAAGAAGGGGCAGCGCATCCGCATGATGGGCACGAATGCGGCCTACGACGTGGACCGCGTCGGCGTGTTCACGCCCAAGGTCACTCTGGTCGAGGAGCTCGGCCCCGGCGAGATCGGGATGCTCACCGCCTCGATCAAGGAGGTGGCCGACACCCGCGTCGGCGACACAATCACGGACGACAGGAAGCCCGTCACCGAGATGCTGCCGGGCTTCCGCCCCGCGATTCCGGTCGTGTTCTGCGGACTGTTCCCGGTCGATGCCGCGCAGTTCGAGGATCTGCGCGCCGCGATGGGGAAGCTGCGGCTCAACGATGCGAGCTTCTCGTTCGAGATGGAGACGAGCGCGGCGCTCGGCTTCGGCTTCCGCTGCGGCTTCTTGGGGCTCCTGCATCTCGAAATCATCCAGGAACGGCTCGAGCGCGAGTTCAACCTCGAACTGATCGCGACCGCGCCCTCGGTCATCTACAAGATGAAGCTCACCGACGGGCGCGAGATCGAGATCCACAATCCGGTCGACATGCCGGAGGTGACGCGCATCGACGAGATCGAGGAGCCGTGGATCGAGGCGACGATCCTCACCCCCGATGACTACCTCGGCAGCGTGCTCAAGCTCTGCCAGGACCGCCGCGGATCGCAGAAGGAGCTCACTTACGTGGGCAACCGCGCGATGGTGAAATACGACCTGCCGCTCAACGAGGTCGTGTTCGACTTCTACGACCGGCTGAAATCGGTCTCCAAGGGCTACGCGTCGTTCGACTACCACCTGACCGACTACAAGCCGGCCGACCTGGTGAAGATGCAGATCCTGGTCAATGCCGAGCCGGTCGATGCGCTCTCGATGCTGGTCCATCGCACGCGCGCCGAGCAACGCGGCCGCGCCATGGTGGAGAAGCTGAAAGAGCTGATCCCGCCGCACATGTTCCAGGTGCCGATCCAGGCGGCGATCGGCGCCAAGGTGATCGCGCGCGAGACCGTGCGCGCGCTGCGCAAGGACGTGACGGCGAAATGCTACGGGGGCGACATCTCGCGCAAGCGCAAGCTTCTCGACAAGCAGAAGGAAGGCAAGAAGAAGATGCGCCAGTACGGGAAGGTGGACATCCCGCAGGAGGCGTTCATCGCGGCGCTGAAGGTGGATGTGTGACGATTATCCGTTGGCACGGCTCATCCGAATATTGCCGTCGCCACGGTTGCGCGTACAATGGATCGGTCGGCGGCGGCCTTGCCGTCATGCTACATTCACCTTTGTGCCGTGACTCTCTCGCGTATACGGACGGATTGCATACCGACTCCGGGAGGAGACGACCATGTCAATCGCACCTCTTAATGTCAGACTGTTTCGCTTTTTGGCCGTAGTCGCCGCGGCGTTAGCCATTGGGTCGGGCTTCATCGCCACCCGAGCCTCGGCCACGCAACCGGACGAATCTCACCGGATGGCTCCATCGACGACCGTCTTGATCACTCGCAAGTCACCCCCAGTGCCCCCCACGTCCACAAGGATATCAAACATAAAGGCTTCGTCTGCGCGCCCTCTCCTTCAAGCAGAGGGATGTCATAGATATGGCGAGGAGTGCACTCCTGAACCGCAACCTCACGGCAACTGCTGTGCGAGCCTGCAGTGTATACAATCTGGTCACCCCGCACCTATTACATATTATTGCGAGAAACCCCCTTCTCTGCTTTTCTTTTCGACATTCCACACACCTTCATTCCCGAGCCCTGCCATTCAAACAGGCGACTGACGGTGCTGCGTCGACAAGCCGCGAGGGGAGACGACCATGTCAATCATGTTTCTCAGCGTCAGGCTATTTCGCTTTTCAGCTGTAGTCGCTTCTGCCCTGTTCATCGTACTCATGTTGGGAACGGGCAGCGGTGCCGAGCAAACAGCTTCAGTATCTTTGGCACCGGCTTTTTCTTCAAAACCGCCGCGAAGTCAGAGCCCTCCCGGAAGAACGCTCGCTCAATCTCTGCAACAAAAATACAATGAGTGCATGGATCACTATTATATTTCATGCAAAATCACCCGTGATTGCGCAGACTTACAGGGAAGCCTCAGGGGGCCCATGAAATCACAGGAAGAGAAAGATATGTGCGTAGTGCATTGCAAGTGGGACGCTGCCGACGAATGCGCTGATATTGCGCCACCGTCCTTTAATACCTATCAATTCCCGAACGACTGATACCGCAGGAGGCCTTCGTCGCGGCGCTGAAGGTGGATGTGTAGCACTGCGACAACGGAGGCCGCCGGCAGCCGCAGCGACGGACTGGACGTCCGCCAAAATTGCGCGAACTATGCGGGGACGGTTGATTGCACTCCGGGGAGCCGCATTATGCCGCAGCGATCCGCGCTTTGCCTGTTCGCTCTGCTCGCCTTTGTGCTTGCCACGGGCGGCGCCAAGGCCGCTGACATCAGGGTCATGATCTCGGCGGGTTTCTTCAAAGTTTATTCCGAGCTTGGACCCGCCTTCGAAAAGGCAAGCGGACATCATCTCGTCACCACGCGCGGCCCCTCGGTCGGCGACTCGCCGGAGGCGATCCCGACGCGCCTTTCGCGCGGCGAGGAAGCGGATGTCGTCATCATGGACGGCACGGGCGTCGATATCCTGATCGCCCGCAACCTGATGCCAGCCGACGCCAAGATCCCGCTCGCCGAGTCCTTTATCGGCATGGTCGTGCGCGCGGGCCAGCCCAAGCCCGACATCAGCACGGTCGAGGCGCTACGCAAGACGCTGCTTGACGCCAAGTCCATCGCCTATTCCGACAGCAGCAGCGGCACCTATCTTTCGACGGTCGGATTCAAGAAGCTCGGCGTCGCCGAAGCGGTGGCCGGCAAGTCGCGCAAGGTGCGCGGCCCGCCGTCGGGTGAACCGGTCGCCGCGGTCGTCGCGCGCGGCGAAGCCGAGATCGGCTTTCAGCAGGTGCCGGAGCTCATGGGTGTCCCGGGCGTCGACTTCGTCGGCACCGTGCCGGCCGACGTGCAGCCACCGACCTTCTTCGTCGGCGCGCTGACGGCCAATACGCGCCAGCCGGACGCAGCCGTCGCGCTCTTGCGCTTCCTGTCATCGGCGCAAGCAGCGCCGGTCATCACCAAGGCGGGCCTCAAGCCACTGGCGGCGCGTTAGCGGCATCGACGGTCGACGTCTGACGCTGCGCGTTGGCGGCGGCGAAGGTGGATGTGTGAGGCGAACTCAGGGTGCCGCCTTCGCCTTCCACATCTTCACGATGCCGAAGCGCTCCGGATTCTCGCGATATTGCCGCGAAATCGCGAGCAGCGTGCGATAGCGCGTCTTGTGCTCCTCGAAGTCGACGCACGGCGGCTCCTCGGGCAGATCGAGCAGCGCCGGTTCGTACATCACCATCGCGCGCAGATGGCGCGCGCGACGCCGGTTGAGCTGCTCGAAGGTCAGCGCGACGACGAAGCGATACTCTTCCATCGGACGGCCGATCGCGAGATCGATCGCGCCGTCATTGGTGCATTTCTCGGCGATGAGCGCGATCAGCGGCGCGTAGGCGGCGCGATAGTCGTCGTCGCGGATGAGCGGCACGCGCTCGCTGCGGCCGTTCTCCGAAATCTTCACGCTGGCGACGGTGTCGGTGATGCGGGCGCGGATGCCGCGCCGCGCCTTGCGCTCGGGGAACAGGATGACCGGGTTGTCCTTGGTGGTGCGCTTGGCGGCCTTGCGGATCAGGTGCACCCGGTAGGCGTTCGGCCAGACATACCAGAGGCGGCGGTCGGCGACGATCGTGTCGAACTTGAGATGATTGTCCACCACGACGTTAAGCGTGACGTTGATGGTGATGCGGTCGTTGCCGCGCACATAGTCGAACCAGCCGGTCAGGTAGCGGCCGAGGAAGGTCAGTCCCAGGCTTCCGGCGCCGCCGAGCGAGCGGATCAGCGCTCCGGTGATGACCGCGCCGAAATAGACCGTGAGCAGACCGAGCCCGAATAGGAGGCCGTCCTGCACCTGCATGACGTTCTGCGAAAGATGTTCGATCATGCCCGAGCTCCGCGACGGCAACGCACTGATTCCCGGCCCATCCTACAACGGACGTTGGCCGGAAGCGGGCGCGGAGGCTATGAGGCCATCGTTTCGGACATGAAAGCGCAACGAACCGCCGCTCGGCGCTGGCCAAGCGAGCGGTTCGTGCGGATCAGGTCAGATGGAGACCGGACTACATCCAATACGGCGGGACGCGGTAATAGTCGAAGACCTGCTGGGCGCGCTTGCGGTCTTCCCAGTCCCAGCTGTTTTCGTTGCTGTAGCTCGGGGCACCCTTGAGCTGCTGGTCGGAGATGTTGACCTCGTAGCCGCTAAGCTGGGTGTTGTAGCGTAGGAGCGACCACGGCACCGGATAGTGGTCATGTCCGATCCCGAGGAAGCCGCCGAAGCTCATCACCGCATAGGCGACTTTGCCGGACTGCTTGTCGAGCATCACGCGTTCGATCGAGCCGATCTTGTCGCCGTTCGAGCGGTAGACATTGGTGCCTTCGACCTTGTCGCTGCCGATCAAGGTCGCGGTTTCGCGTTTTTCCATCGTGGCGGTGGCCATCATTGTTCTCCTTGAACTTTCTCGTGTCCTGCCCCTTGGCCTTGCAACGGACGCGCGCGCGAGTGGTTCCGGCGGAACCCGGTCATGAATGTCGCCCCGAACTTGTTCCGTTCCGAGGAAGGGTTGCCGGGCCACGCCCGGCCATCATGCGGCCGGATTACCAGCCCGAAATGATGATGTCGGTATTGCCGACGCCGGCGCGCTGCACCAGGGCGAACAGCGTCGCGGCGTTACCCGGATGCAGCCGCACGCAACCATGCGAAGCCGGACCTCCGAGCCGCGAGATCTGGTTGGTGCCGTGGATCGCATAGCCGCGATGAAAGAAAATCGAATACGGCATGGGCGAGCCGTAATACTTGGTCGAGAACCAGCTTCGCGCCATCATCTGCGGATGGAAGCGACCGCTCGGCGTGCCATAGCCGCCGCGTCCGGTCGAAACCGGCCAGGCATAGAGCTCCGCCCCGTCGACCGAGACGATCATGCGCTGCGCCGACTTGTCGATCTGCACGACCACGCGGGCCTGCGCGGCGCCGGAACAGGCGAGTGCGACCATTGCGGTGAACAGCACGGCAAGGCGGCGCATGGAACCCCCCGAGAAATACCCGCAGCGCGATCATGCCCCGTCATGATCGCGTCCGCACGCGGCTTGCGGACTTTTGGTAAGGACGCTGCGGCAGGACCTTACCGCACGGTAGCGCTGACCTGCAAAATTTGAACATCTGTCGCCCTGACGACTCGTTATCAACCGTGGCATAACGCTCCGATGACACGGTCCCTCCATTGGCTGCTCATCGTCGCCGCGCTCGCGGCAGCGCCTGCCGCGCACGCGCAGGACCTCGGAACCATGAATCCGAAGCCGCTGGCGCCGCTCGCCCATCCGGACGATCCGAAGAACCCCGCGAGGGAACTGTTCGCGCGCAAGACTGAGCCACTGCCGCTCGCGGCGCGCTCGATCGGCTTCTACACGCATGGCTGCCTCGCCGGCGGCGTTGCGCTGCCGATCAACGGGCAGACCTGGCAGGTCATGCGCCTGTCACGCAATCGCAACTGGGGACACCCGGAACTGATCGCATTCCTGGAGCGATTGGCCGCGCAGGTGCCGAAGGTCTCGACCTGGTCCGGCATCCTGGTCGGCGACATGTCGCAGCCGCGCGGCGGCCCGATGCTGACCGGCCATGCGAGCCACCAGATCGGGATCGACGCGGATATCTGGCTGACCCCGATGCCGAAGACGCCGCTGTCGCGCGAGGAGCGCGAGGAAATGTCGGCGGTCGACATGCTCGCCCCCGACAAGAAGGACGTCGATCCGAAAATCTGGACGACGGACCGCACCGCCGTGATCAAGGCCGCCGCGCTCGACTCCAAGGTCGAGCGCATCTTCGTCAACGCGGCGATCAAGAAGGCGCTCTGCCGCGACGCCGGCACCGACCGCGGCTGGCTGCACAAGGTGCGCCCGTGGTACGGGCACAATTATCATTTCCACGTCCGCATGGTCTGTCCGCCGGACAGCCCGGAGTGCAAGGGGCAGGAGCCGACGTCGGAGGACGAAGGCTGTTCGCCCAAGGATTTCGAATACTGGCTGCGCGATTCGGTGCTCAATCCGCCGCCGCCGAAGGAGCCGGTGAAATCGCGTCCGCCGCTCACCATGGCGGACCTGCCGCCGGCCTGCAAACAGGTGCTCCTCGCGCCCTGAAGCCGCTATAATGGCGCCGCGCATCCACGCTCGATAATAATCATCATACGGGAGGCTTAACGCCATGAGAGCAGTGCATGGTCTCTGCGCCGCGATTGCCGTGAGCATGATCAGTTTTCCGGTCTATGCTCAGGTCATGTCGCAACCGACCAATACCGACAAGCCCGCGACCATGTCCGTCAACGGCGATCCGCTGCCGCGCGCCAAGCCCGAGGAGGTCGGCCTCTCGTCCGAGCGGCTCGGCGAGATCGCCAAGGTGCTCAACGCCGACATCGCGCGCGGGCGCCTTCCCGGCGCGGTGATCGCGATCGCCCGGCATGGCAAGCTCGTCTACTACGAGGCGTTCGGCTTCCGCGACAAGGCAGCCGGCGTCGCGATGACCAGGGACACGATCTTCAACGTCGCCTCGATGACCAAGCCGATGACCGCGGTCGCGGCGCTGACGCTGTATGAGCGCGGCAAGCTTCTGATCGACGACCCGCTGCCGGCTTATTTACCGCAATTCGCCAGCATGCAGGTCGCGACTCTCGACGAGAAGGGCGAGACCATCACCGGCAAGGTGCCGGCGAAGCGCCAGATCACCTTGCGCGACCTGCTGATGCATACATCAGGGCTGATCTATGGCGGGCGCGGCAACACGGCCGTGCACAAGCTCTACCCGGGCGGAAGCTCGACCGTGGTCACCTCGATGACGGGCGCGGAGTTCATCGACAAGCTCGCGAGCCTGCCGCTGCTCTATCAGCCCGGCGCAGTGTGGGATTACGGCTTCGGCCTCGACGTGCTCGGCCAGGTGGTCGAGAAGGTCTCGGGCGAGACGCTCGGGCATTATTTCGAGAACAACATCACCAAGCCGCTCGGCATGACCGATACCGGCTTCTTCATCCCGCCCGAGAAGGCGGATCGCTACGCCAAGGTGCTGCCAACCGATCCAGACACCGGCAAGCCGCAGGAGATCCTGCCGGTGGCGACGCAGCCGATGAAGTTCGAATGCGGCGGCGGCTGTCTCTCGTCCACGGCGAGCGACTACATGCGCTTCGCGCTGATGCTGTTGAACAAGGGCGCATATGGCGAGACCCGCATCCTTGGCCGGAAGACCGCCGAATACATGCTGACCAACCAGCTCGGGCCTGACGTGAAGAACCTGATCGCCAATGCCGATCCGACGCGCGCCGATTACGGCTTCGGGCTCGGCCTCGCGGTGCGCACGCAGCCCGGCATGGGCCGCCTGATGGGCTCGGTCGGCGACTTCAACTGGCCGGGCGCGAGCGGCACCAACTGGTGGGCCGATCCGAAGGAAGACCTGGTGGTCGTGTTCATGGCGTATTCGCCCGGGCCGATCCGCTGGCATTATCGGCAGGTGATCAACGCGCTGGTCTATCAGGCGCTGGTGGATTGAACCGGAGAACGAGGACAATGGACATCAAGAAACTCGGGTCGGTGCCGACGCGGCGGCAGCCGAAGGAATCCTTCACCGGCGTCGTCTGGCAGGACCCGATCATCGAGGCGCCGGCGCCGGCGCGCGTGCGCTCCGGCCGCGTGAGCTTCGAGCCGGGTGCGCGCACGGCCTGGCACACCCATCCGCTCGGCCAGACCCTTCACGTGATCTCCGGGCTAGGGCGGGTGCAGAGCGAGGGCGGGCCGATCCAGGAGATCCGTCCCGGCGATACAGTGTGGTTCGCGCCGAACGAGAAGCACTGGCATGGCGCCGCGCCCAATATCGGAATGGTGCATATCGCCATCCAGGAAGCGCTCGACGGCAAGCACGTCACCTGGATGGAATACGTGACGGACGAGCAGTATGGCGGAAAGGCCGGCTGAGCGATGGCAGTGGATGGACATAGCCGGAGCGCCAAGCCTCCGCTCGGCGCCGACGAGCTCAAGTTGCTCGCCGCGCTGGAGCAGAAGGTGCTGTGGCTCTCGAGCTGGACCATCCATCACGCCAACCACATCCGCGAGAGCCATGACGGGCTGAAGGTCGGCGGGCATCAGGCGTCCTCCGCCTCGCTCGCCAGCATCATGACGGCGCTCTATTTCCACGTGCTGCGGCCGCAGGATCGTGTCGCCGTCAAGCCGCACGCCTCGCCGAACTTCCACGCGATCCAGTACCTGCTCGGCAAGCAGACGCGCGAGAAGCTCGAAGCGTTCCGCGGCTACAAGGGTGCGCAGAGCTACCCCTCGCGCACCAAGGACGCCGACGACGTCGACTTCTCGACCGGCTCGGTCGGCTTGGGCGTCGCGCAGACGCTGTTCTCCTCGCTGGTGCAGGACTATGTGCGCGCGCACTTCCCGAGCAACAAGCCGGAAGGCCGCATGGTCGCGCTCGTCGGCGATGCCGAGATGGACGAGGGCAATATCTTCGAGGCGATACTCGAAGGTTGGAAGCAGGGCCTGCGCAATTGCTGGTGGGTGATCGACTACAACCGCCAGAGCCTCGATGCGGTGATCCGTGAAGGCCTGTGGTCGCGTTACGAGGCGCTGTTCAAGGCATTCGGCTGGGACGTCGTCATCGTCAAGCACGGCATGTTGCAGCAGGGAGCTTTCAAGGAGCCCGGCGGCGAGGCGTTGCGCGCCTGGATCGACAACTGCCCGAACCAGCTCTATTCGGCCCTGACGTTCCAGGGCGGGGCCGCGTGGCGCAAGCGTCTGATGAACGACCTCGGCGACCAAGGTCCGGTGTCGAAGCTGATCGACAAGCGCTCGGATGACGAACTCGCGAAGCTGATGGGTAATCTCGGCGGGCACGACCTGCCCTCGCTGATCGAAGCCTTCGACGAGGCGGCAAAGCACGACCGGCCGACTTGCTTCATCTGCTACACGATCAAGGGCTCAGGCCTCGCGCTCGCCGGTCACAAGGATAACCACGCCGGCATGATGACGCCCGCGCAGATGGAGACGCTGCGCGAGGCGATGCATGTGCGCGCCGGCCATGAGTGGGACAAGTTCGAGGGACTGTCCGTTCCGGGCGACAAGGTGCAGGCGTTCCTCGACCGCGTACCGTTCGCCACGAAAGAACCGCGCCGTTATCAGGCGGCGCATATCGACGTGCCGGCTGAGCTCGCGGTCACGATCCAGCCGACGATGTCGACGCAGATGGGCTTCGGCCAGTTGCTCAACGAGCTCGGTCGCGGCAATTCGGATTTCGTCAAGCGCATCGTCACCACCTCGCCCGACGTGACCGTCTCGACCAATCTCGGACCGTGGGTGAACCGCCGCAACCTGTTCGCGCGCGAGAAGATGGCCGACACGTTCAAGAGCGAACGCATCGCCTCGACCTTCAACTGGGAATTCGCGCCGACCGGCCAGCACATCGAGCTCGGCATCGCGGAGAACAACCTGTTCATCGCGCTCTCCGCGCTCGGCCTGTCACATTCTATCAACGGCGAGCGGCTGTTCCCGATCGGCACGCTGTACGACCCGTTCATCGCGCGTGGGCTCGATGCGCTCAACTATGCCTGCTACCAGGAGGCGCGCTTCATCCTGGTGGCGACGCCGTCCGGCATCACGCTTAGCGGCGAGGGCGGCGCGCATCAATCGATCGGCACACCGTTGATCGGCATGGCGCAGGACGGGCTTGCGGCATTCGAGCCGGCCTACGTGGACGAGCTCGCCGCGATCCTCGCCTGGGCCTTCGACTACATCCAGAAGGGCGGCGAGACCGAACCCTCCGAGCGCAACTGGCTGCGCGACGAGACCGGCGGCTCGGTCTATCTGCGGCTCTCGACGCGGCCGATCGAGCAGATCAGGCGCACGATCGATGCGGACTTGCGCCAGGCCATCATCGATGGCGCCTATTGGATGCGCAGGCCCGGCCCGAACTGCCAGGTGATCGTCGCCTATACGGGCGCGGTCGCGCCCGAGGCGATCACCGGCGTCGGGCTGATGGCGGAGGACCGTCGCGACGTCGGGCTTTTGGCCGTTACGTCCGCTGATAGGCTCAATGCCGGCTGGACCGCGGCGCAGCGCGCGCGCGAACGCGGCCTCGTGCACGCGCGCTCCCATATCGAGCGGCTCTTAGGCGAGGTGCCGACGAGTTGCGGGATCGTCACGGTCTGCGATGCGCATCCGGCGACGCTCGGCTGGCTCGGCGCGGTCTACGGCCACCGCACACGGCCGCTCGGGGTCGAACATTTCGGCCAGACCGGCTCGATTCCCGACCTCTATCGCCATTATGGTATCGATGCGAACGCGATCGTCGCCGGCGCGCAGGCGATCGCGCCCGGCCGCCCGATCCGTCACCTGCGGGCGCTGCCGTAACCGCGTGGGGCAGGGATCATGACGATACGATCCGGCGCAGTCTTGATCGCTCGCAGCTTGAGTGTCGGCCTGCTGGCGCTGACCATCGGGGCCTTTCCTTCCAGAGCCCATGCGCAGTCGGCCGATCTCGTGCTGTGCGACCGGCTCGCCGCCGACCCGACCGATCCAGACAAGCCGCCGGACGTCAAAGGCGCGTCCGACATCGCTCCGGCCGACATCGCGACGGCGATCAAATTCTGCAAGGTCGCCTCGGGCTCGTCGCGCCGGGCGCTTTATCAACTCGGCCGTGCCTATGCGGCCAACCGACAAATGCCGGAGGCGATCGGCGCCTATCGCAAGGCGGCCGACAAGGGCAGCACCGCCGCCATGGTCGAGCTCGGCGTGATGTACGCGACCGGCGCCGGCGTCCCGCGCGACGAAGCCGAGGCCCGCAAGCTGCTCGAGCGCGCGGCCGGCGCCGGCAACCCGCGCGGCGTCGCCAATCTCATGGCGCTGTCCAAGAATGCCGGCGCGCCAGCGGACCCCGTGAAGGCGAGGGCGCTGCTGTCGCAGGCGGCGGAGACGAACGCGGAAGCGCAGTTCCAGCTCGGAATGCTGTTCGCCGATGGCATCGGCGGGCCGCAGGATGATGTCGCCGCGCGCGCGATGTTCGAGAAGGCGGCGGCGCAAGGTCATGCCGGCGCGTTGGAACGGATGGGCGCGTTTGCGAAAAGCGGCCGAGGCGGTCCGCAGGATTCAAGCGCCGCAAAGGCCTATTACGAGAAGGCCGCGGCGCTGGGCAACGAAGAAGCCAAGGCCGCTCTCAAGCGCATGGAATGCCCTTATGTGATCGCGGACAAGCGCGGCAAGGTCATCAGCAATCTCTGCTTCTAGACCGGGCGGGTTAGTATCGCAGGCCGATGAATAGCAACGCCGGGATCGCCCCTATGACGATCCAGACCACGATCGCGCAAACGATCGCCACGATCGTATAGGTGAGCGTCTTGTCCGGCGGCGACTTCATCAGCACCGGCAGGCCGAGATAGAGCAGATAGAGGCTGTAAAGCCCGCAGAGCACCGAGAGAATCGCGAGCGCCGGGATCAGCGAGAAGACGCCGGCGACCCAGGCCGCCGTCGAGGAATAGACCACGAGCTTCAGCGCGTTCGGGAAACTGCTCTGCGCGCTGAAATTCGGCGCCAGCAGGTTGACGATCAGCGCCATCACATAGGTGCCGACGAACGCGAGCAGGTAGCTCACGATCGCGCCGATCAGGCCGATGAAGAGGCCCGACCGGTATCCGGCGACACCGATGATGGAGCCGCCGATGAAGCCGCAGATCGGCGGAATCGCGGCCAGGATCGCGACGTAGTTCTTGAACAGGAAAACCGTGTCGCCGGACTCGCGCGCGATCACCGGCCATTCGGTCTGCGGGCTCAGCAGGATGTTCTTCACGCGCTCGATGAGAGTCATGGCGCCCCTCCTTGCTGCACGACCGCGACCATTCTTCTGCGCGGCGCGTACAATGTCACGCCCGAAGGTCAAGCTATCAACGCCTCTGATCCTCGATGATCATGGCGGCGCCCTTCTCGGCGATCATCATGGTCGGCGAATTGGTGTTGCCGGATGTGATCGCCGGCATCACCGAGGCGTCGATGACGCGTAAGGACTCAAGCCCGAGCACGCGCAGGCGCGCGTCGACGACCGCGCCCGGATCGCTCGGCAGGCCCATCTTGGCGGTGCCGACGGGATGGAAGATCGTGGTGCCGACGTCGCCGGCCGCCTTGGCGAGCGCCGCGTCGTCGTCGCTCGCGATGTTTGCTCCCGGCAAGGTCTCGACCGGATGGAAGCGCTGGAGCGCGGGCTGCGCGACGATCCTTCGCGCAACCCGGATCGAATCCGCTGCGACCCGGCGGTCGTCGTCGGCCGCGAGATAGTTCGGCTGGATCGCCGGCTTGT
>CAYZMR010000101.1:0-12731 GCA_964479515.1 uncultured Hyphomicrobiales bacterium
AGGAGGAATTCCCGTATCTGATCCCGAGCGGGACGCGATACGACAGCGGCGACTACCACACCGTGGTCGACAAGGTGCTGGCGCACGCCGACTGGCCGGGCTTGCAGAAGGAGCGCGATCGTCTGCGCGCGAGCGGGATGCTCGCCGGCATCGGGATCGCGGCCTGTCTCGAGCCGAGCGGCGGTAACTCGTCGTTCGAGCCGCTGCTCAATCCGAAGAACACCACGACGACCTGGATGGATTCCTGCCGCATCATGATCGACGGGCTCGGTCATGTGACGGTCACGATCCACACGACCTCGTCCGGCCAGGGCCACGAGACGCTCGCCGCCACCGTGGTCGGCGAGGTGATGGAGATCGACCCGGATCGCATTCGCGTGGTGCGGCCGGATTCGCTCGCGAGCCTGCCGAGCAACTCGCCGGTCGGAAGCCGCATGGCGGTGATGCTCGGCGGCGCGGCGTTTCACGCGGCGGGCAAGCTCAAGCGCAAGCTGACGGCAATCGCGGCGCACCAGTTCGGCGTAGCGGCTGACGCCGTGGACTACGCCGGAGGCGCCGCGATCGATCGCGCGACCGGCAGGCGCCTCGAATGGGCCGATCTCGTGTTGATCGCGCATCGCAACATCCACCTGATGCCGGAGGGCATGGAACCCGGCCTCGAGGCGGCGCACGTGATGCAGGTGCCGACCGGCACCGCGCTGCCGACCGTGGACGGGCGGGTGCAGATGTATCCCTGCCACTCGTTCGAATTCCATCTCGTGCTGGCCGCGATCGACCCGGAGCTCGGCAAGACCGAGCTGCGCCGCTATGTCATCGGCCACGACTGCGGGACGGTGATCAATCCGCACATCGTCAAGGGCATGACGCTCGGCGGCATCGCGCACGGCATCGGCGCCGCGCTGATGGAGGAGTTCGTCTATGACGCGGACGGGCAGATGATGAGCCAGTCGTTCATGGACTATCTGCTGCCGTCCTCGCACGAGGTTCCGCGCGTCGAGATCGTGCATCACTGCACGCCCTCGCCGTTCACGGTGCTCGGCCAGAAAGGCTCGGGCGAGTCCGGCTATCTCGGCGCGCCCGCCGCGATCGCGGGCGCGATCAACGACGCCGTGAGCTCGCTCGGGATTTCGTTCGACAGGCTCCCCATTCGCCTGACCGCGATCAGCGACGCCGTCGCGGCCGCGCGCGCATCGACCGGAGGAAAGTGAATCGATGATGATCGACTGCCACGCGCACTTCGTTCCGCCGAGCCTGCTCGACGCCGTCCGACGCGAGGCCGGAGCGTTTCCGTCGCTGCGTCTCGTCGAGGACGGCGCAAGCTTCGGCTTCTCGTTTTCCGGCGGCAAGCCGACGCGGCCGGTATCGAAGCCGCTGAGCGACCTCGCCGGACGCCTCAAATGGATGGACGAGAACGGGATCGAGCGGCAGGTGGTCGGCGGCTGGCTCGACATGTTCGGCTACGAGCTGCCGGCGGAGGAAGGAGCGCGCTGGTCGCGGCTCGCGAACGAGCACCTCCTCGCCGCTGCAAAATCGCAGGCGCGCCTCATCCCGCTCGCGACCGTGCCGCTGCGGGACGGCGCGCATGCTGCCGAAGTCCTGCGCGAGGCGCATGCGGCGGGCTTTGCCGGCGCCATGATCGGCACGCAGCCGAAGGGCGTCGGTGGCGTGCTCGACGATCCGGCGCTCGATCCGTTCTGGCGCGCGGCCGACGAATTGGGCAGCGCGCTGTTCATCCACCCGGTGTTCGAGAGCGGCGACAATCGCGTGCATGACTACGGCATGGCGAACGCCGTCGGCCGCATCACCGACACGCTGCTCGCGGTCAGCCGCATCATCTATTCGGGCCACATCCTGCGCTATCGCAACGCCAAGGTGATCGTCGGCATCGGCGGTGCCGCGCTGCCCTATGTGGTCGGGCGTTTGCGACGGAATTATTCGCTCGACCGCGAGAAATTGGGCGATCCCGATGCGAGCCTCGCGGCGCTCTATTACGATACGCTGGTGCACGACGCGAAGACGCTGCGCTTCCTTGCCGATCGGGTCGGGGCAGAGCGGATCATGCTCGGCTCGGACATGCCGTTTCCGATCGGCGATCTTGCGCCGGGCAAGATCGTCAAGGAGGCGGGTTTTTCCGCAAGCGAAATCGAATCCATCAATGGCGGTCTCGCGCAGCGAATTTTCGTCAAATAGGATAAGGAAAGACGTGATCGCGACAGGGGGATGGCAGTCATGGCGTTGACACGCGCGGTCATCGCGCTCGCGATCGCGGGATGGATGAGCCTCGCCGGCGTTCATTCGGCGATGGCGTTGGAGAATCTATCCATCGTCATCTTCGGCCCGCCGTCGCTCGGCGCGTTTCTTCCGCCCGTGATCAAGCAGTTGAAGCTCGACGAGCAGAACGGGCTCGCGATCACGTTCGTGGAGCGCACGCCCGACGCCTACACGGCACAGTTCAACTCCGGCGAATTCGAGGTCGGCGGCAGCGCGTCGATCCTCACCATCGGGCAGGCGGACGTGCGCGGCGTCAAGGTCGCATACCTCTTCAACCTGTTCGACTATTGGGGCGCCGTCGTCACCTCGCGTCCCGAGATCAAGACGCTGAAGGACCTGGAGGGCAAGGAGCTCGCCGCCGCGCGCGGAACGACGAACTTTTTGATGTTCGAGTGGTTCGCGCGCCAACAGGGGATCGATCCCGCGAAGCTGTCGGTGGTCAATACGGCAATGCCGGGGCTGGTCGGCTATGCGCTCGCCGACCGCGCGGACGCGGTGCACATCTGGGAGCCGGGCTATACGGTGCTGCTTGCCAAGAAACCGACCGTGCGCACGCTCAACCTCAAGATCGCGGAGCAATGGACTGCGTTCGCCGGCAGCGCGAACCTTCCCTATCTCGGCGTCGCCGCGCATATCGCCTGGATCGAGCGGCATCGCGATCTCGTGCCGAAGCTTTACGCGGCCTACAAGGCGGCGGCCGATTGGATCGTCGCGCATCCCGACGAGGCGGCGGCGCTGATAGCGCCGAAGGGCTCGGCCGAGGACCGCAAGGCGCTCTCCGACCTGATCAAGGCGAACGACCGGCTCGGACTCAATATCCGCTGGGCGTCGGATGTGCGCAAGGAGATCGAGGCCGTCTACGCCGCCGGCAAACAGATCGGCTTTCTCGGCGCCGATCCGGCGAAGACGACCGTCTATCAGGCGCCGTAGGGCACCGATGGCAAGGCCGCAGACGAGGGCGTCGCTTTTGCGGGCATCGATGCGCACGGCGGAGATCGTCGCGCCGTTCCTGCTGCTCGCGCTCCTCTGGCAGATCGCCTCGCTCTATTTTCCCCGTTATCTCTTCCCATCGCTCGCCGACGTCTTCACGCATACGATCGCGATCTTCGCGAACTGGAGCCAGTTCGCCGAAGTGCTGGCGACGGTCGGCCGGATTCTGGCGGGGCTTGTCGGTGCGTTCCTGATCGGTGCCATGATCGCGACCGCGATGATGCGCTTTCGCGCCGTCGATCGCTTCCTCGCGCCGATCTTGAATTTCTTCCAAGGCATTCCGGCGTTGTCCTGGGTGGTGTTCGCCATCATCTGGTTCCACGGCACCGAACCGCGCATCTTCTTCATCATGACCCTGACGTCGTTGCCCGCCTTCACGTTCCAGGTGCTCGATGCCTTGCGCGGTATGTCGAACGAGCTCGTCGAGATGGTGATGTCGCTGCGTCCGACGCGCGCCAAGATGCTCCGCGTGATGATCCTGCCGGCGATCCTTCCCGACATCCTCACGGCCTGGAAGGTCAATCTCGGAAATGCCTCGCGCGTGGTCGTCGTGGCCGAGCTCGTCGGCGCAACCGGGGGCGTCGGTTATGAACTGCTCCAGCAGCAGCAGATTTTCGACATGGCGGGCGCGCTCGCCTGGACCTTGCAGCTCGTCTTCTTCGTCCTGATCACGCAGCGCATCATCGCCTTCATCGAGGCGCGCGCCTTCCGCTATCGCGCGGTGTCGGAACGTTCGCTGTGACGCCGATCGCGCCATCGTCGGACGTCGAAATCCGCTTCGAGGGCGTGTCCAAGTGGTTTGGCGGCAAGGTCGGCGGCGCCGGTGCATTCCGCGCCGTGGATGGACTGAGCCTCGACATCGTGCAGGGCGAGATGGTCGCGCTGCTCGGCAAGACCGGATGCGGCAAGTCCACGACCTTCAATCTGATTGCCGGCCTGTTGGAGCCGTCCGCCGGAACGGTTCGCGTGCAGGGGCTCGATCCGTTCCGGAATTTCAACGATCTGCGCGGGAAGATCGCCGTGGTGTTCCAGAACGACCGGCTGCTGCCGTGGCGGACCGCGATCGGCAACGTCGAGCTCGGCCTGGAGATGCTGGACCGGCCCGCCGCCGAGCGCCGCGACGTCGCGCAGTCCTGGCTCTCACGCCTTGGCCTTGCGGGACACGAGCACGATTATCCGCACGCGCTCTCCGGCGGGATGCGCCAGCGCGTCAGCATCGCGCGCGCCTTCGCGACGGACGCAAGCATCCTGCTCTGCGACGAGCCGTTTTCGTCGTTGGACGAGATCACCGGTCAGCGTCTGCGCGAGGAATTCGCAAGTCTCGTGCGCGAGAATGGCAAGACCGCGGTGTTCATCACCCACTCGATCAACGAGGCCCTGCAGATCGGCCACCGCGTCATCGTCATGACGCGGCCCGCGCGCGTCGCCTATGACGTGCGGCTCGGCGCGGACGGGAAGGCCGGAGACGGCATCGCGATCCGCGCGCGCATCCAGGAAGTCCTCGCGGCGTAGCTCGGCATGACTGTGACGACACGAGACCTGATTGTTGTCGGCCAGGGCGCTGCGGGTCTCGCCGCCGCGCTGTCGGCCGCGGAAGCGGCGCGCGGGTTGCCGATCCGCGTCACGCTGATCGACAAGGCCGCGGAGAGCGAGGCCGGCGGGAACACGCGCTGGTCGCCCTCCTACATGCGCATGGCCGCGCCCGACCGCGTCGAGCCGAGCTTCGTCCACGACATGCTGATCGCCACGCGGTTCGAGGGCGACGAGACCTATTTCGCGCGGCTCGCCGCCGACGCGCCGGCGACCGTCGCGTGGATCGCCTCGCATGGCGTCGAGTTCATCCAGCCGACCTACTACTTGGCGAAAGGACCGCCGCGCATCCAGCCGGCCGGCGGCGGACCGGCGATCGTGAGCGCGCTGACGCGCGCCGCGCGACAGGCCGGCGTGAGCTTCCGCCACGGCTGCGCCGCGCAGGAGCTCGTCACCGACAAGGGCCGCATCGCCGGGCTCGTCGTGACGCAGGACGACGTGCGCGCGACGATTGCCGCCGACGCCGTGATCCTCGCTTGCGGCGGCTTCCAGGGGAACAGCGCGATGATGCGCGAGCATTTCGGGGCTGGCGCCGAGACGATGCGGCTCCTCTCTCCCGGCACGCGCTTCAATACCGGCGACGGCATCCGCATGGCGCTCGCGCTCGGCGCCGACCGCGCGGGCGACTGGAACGGCATGCATGCCGAGCCGGTCGACGCGCGCGCGATGAATTCCGCGCCGGTCGTACTCGTCTATCCCTACGGCATCGTCGTCGACCGGGAGGGCCGCCGCTTCTTCGACGAGGGTGGCGGCCTCGTGCACGAGACCTGGGAATGGCTCGCGCGCGACCTGCACTTCAAGGTGCCGGGCTCGATCGCATATGCGATCCTCGACAGCCGCCTGTTCGAGATTGCGGATTATCAGCGCGCCATTCGCTCGGAGGTGCCGCCGGTTCGCGCCGAAACGCTTGCCGAGCTCGCGACGCTGATCGAGGTCGATGCCGATCGGCTGTGCGCCACCGTCGCGGACTACAATGCCGCTTGCACCGGCGATCCTGGCAGGTTCGACGCGACGCGCTGCGACGGCCTTGCGGCGAGCGGCGCGCTCACGCCGCCGAAGTCGAACTGGGCGCGTGCGATCGCGTCACCGCCATTCCTCGCCTATCCGCTGGCGGGTGCCGTCGCCTACACGTTCGGCGGGCTTGCGACCGACACGCGCTCGCGCGTGCTGCGCGGCGGCGCCCCGATCCCAGGCCTCTATGCTGCCGGCGAGATGACCGGGCATTTCCACGCGACCGCGCCGAATGCCGTCTCGGTGCTGCGCGCCTTCGTGTTTGGAAGGATCGCGGGGCGCGAGGCGCTGAAGCACCTGCGGGATTGAATGGGCGGGATCGGCTAAGGCTGACGGCCTATCCGCGATTTCCGCCGAGCCCGCCATACCGCTTGCCCTTGGCGATGCGATCATAGCTGAGATCGGCGAACTCATCGTCGGTCTTGCCGTCGAGCAGCCATTGCGCGAGGTGCTTCGACAGGCCGGGAGCGATCTTGAAGCCGTGCCCGCTGCCACCGCAAAAGTCGGCATAGCCGCTCAGTCCCGCGCGCGGTCCAACGAACGGATAGAAATCCGGCGTGATGTCGTACAGCGCCGCATATGCGGTCAGGAATGTCGCGCCTTCGAGATTTGGGAGCCGCTTGGCGTTCTTTTCGAAAGCCAGCATGCGGAAGTCGTCATCCATCGTGCGCTTGTAGTTGTAGGGATCGACGTCGAAATAGGGCTTCGGGTATCCGAGCCCGAGGATGAAGCGGCCGTCGCCGAGCGCCCGGCAATAGGCCGCTTCGATCGCGGTCGAGAACGAGCATTCCGGCATCGGCCGGTTGGGGCGGACCTGCCAGATCGCGTCCTGCTCGCGCACCGCGCGGAGCGAAAGTTCGAGCTCCGCGGTGGCGGCAAGAAACTTGGACCATGGGCCCGAGGCATTCACCACGATGCCGGCTTCGATCGGTCCTTCGTCGAGCATGATGCCGGTGATGCGATCCTTGTCGCGCGTCAGGCTGCGACAGGGCGTGCGGAAGCGGCTCTCTCCGCCGAGATTGTCAAATGCGAAGTGAAACGCCTCGGTCGTCTGGACGGGATCGGCGTAACCGCTGTCCGGCTCGTAGAGCAGGCCGCCCAGGCCTTCGGTGTTGAGCCACGGCGCTTTCTCGGCGATCTCGCGCTCCGACAGGAGCCCGCACTTCAAGCCGAGGCCCCGCTGCATCGCGATGTTGCGTTCGGCGGCTTCGATCATGTCCGGCGGGAGCGCGAGAAACCAGCCCTTGCGCTTGAAGCCGCCGTCCTTGCCGAGGAGCTCCTTCATGTTCGCGAACATGTCGAGACTTTCCATCGCCATGCGCACCAGCACCGACTCGGAATAATGCATGCGGACGACGGCGGCGCTGTCGCGCGTCGGGCCGTTGGCGACGCCGGGCTCGCGATCGATGAGCAGGACGCGCTTCATGCCGCCTTTCTTCAGGTGATAGGCGGTGGCGGTGCCGCTCACGCCGGCGCCGACGACGATCGCATCATAGCTTTGAGCCATCGGTTCCCTCCACTGCGCGCATCGAAATCTGCATCGCGGCTCGCGAGCACGATGCAGCAGACATGCGGTCCTGTTTAGATTATTACACACGCTAAATTATTGCTCAAGCGGCGTCGCGTTTAGGCGGACTGAAATGCGCTCCTCTGCCTTGCAGGGAAAGCGGGCGCCATTTGCATCCGCGCGGCTGGACTACCGGGCGTTGCGATAATAGCTTGCCTGACCCATGGCCAAATCGAAGAAGTCAGTTCGGGCACCTCACCCGCAAAAGCGCGCACGGACCGGGGTTCGCGGCCGTCCCAAGGGAACCGGCACGCACGCGATCTACGCCGAGCTGCGACGCCGCATCCTGCGGCTTGATCTTGCGCCGGGCGCCGATTTGGACGAGCAGGCGCTGGTGCGCGAGTTCAAGCTCTCCCGTACGCCGGTCCGCGAGGCTCTGCTGAAGCTCGCGCACGAGGAACTGGTCGAGATCATTCCCAATCGCGGCACGCGCGTCGCGGCGTTGCAGTTCCACGAGGTCGGCGAGATCTTCGATTCGCTGGAGATCGCCATCCGCATCACGTCGCGATGGGCGGCGCTGCGGCATACGCCGCAGCATCTGGAGCTGATCCGGCGATACAGCCGCGAATTCGCCGAGGCTGCGGCGGCCGATCACTTCGACAATATGAGCGATGCCAATCGCGGCTATCACCTGGCGATCGCCGAGGCCGCCGGCAACCGGCATTTCCAGAAGCTTCTCGACTCGTTGCTGTCGATCACAGTGCGCTATGCCTACATGACGTTGGCGCGCGGATCGAGCATCGCCGACATGTTTCCCGGCGGCTTCAACCAGATCCTCGCCGAGCATGAGGAGCTGATCGGGCTGATCGAATCCGGCGACGCCGCGGGCGCCGACAGGCTCGCGGGTCAGCATTTGCGCTTGTTCCGCGCCAAGGTGATGCGGCTGATGAATCTCGATCTCGCGGAGAAGACTCCGCTCGACGACATGCCGCACGCGAACTGATCGTTCGCGGAGCCTTCGCGCGTGCATCCATCTCGCAACGAAGGGCGACAGCGTCCGACTGGCCGCAAGCAGCATGTTACGGCTCGAACGGCACGCCAATAGGCGGCGTGTCGAAAGACACGCCCTCGCCAATTTGGCGTGGTTAAGAATTCATTAACGGAATTCGCCCTTATTCTGTCGGATCGCCGCACGTGGCTGATGCCTATGCCAGCGCTGGGACCAAGGACTGCCGTTGGCGGCGCCGAGCCAAGCCCGGACGGCGCGCCCACCGATGACCATCGCGGCAGGACGCTGCCGCGCCGCTCAACCGTGTTCGGACAGCTCTTGCATCGAATGCAAGTCGCCGCGCTCCTCGCAAGCCCTCGCGCGCTCGTCAACAGCTTCGCAACGGATAGGCGAGGCAACGTCGCGATCATGACCGCGCTCGCGGCGCTGCCGATGCTCGCGGCAGTCGGCTGTGTCGTCGACTACACCATGGCCTCCATGGTGAAAGCGAAGCTGCAGGCCGCCGCCGACGCTGCGACGCTCGCGACCGTATCGACCAACTCGCCGATCGTCGCGAGCGCGAAGTCGACCGGCAACGTGTCGGCCGGCCAGACCTATGCGAACAATTTCTTCAAGGCGGACGTGACGGCGATCACCAATTCGGTGACGATGAACATCGCGTCCACGTCCAGCGTGACGATGAGCGGGCAAACCTTGACCGCCAAGGTTTCGTTCACCGCGCAGATACCGACGTTCTTCACCGGGCTGATCGGCTACAAGAACATCCCGATCAGCGGTTCGTCGATCGCGAGCTATACGCTGCCGGTGTACATCGACTTCTATCTGATGCTCGACGTGTCGGGGTCGATGGGCATGCCCTCGACGACGGCCGAGCAGGCGCGTCTTCAAGCCGTCAATCCGGACAACCTGTCGCTCTACCCGAGCGGCTGCACCTTCGCCTGCCATTTTGCCGCGTCGCAAGCCTGCGACCAGTCGAACCAGGGCCCAATCCCGGCGGTGGGCAAGCCGACGAACCCATCGCCTGGTGGATACTGTCAGGGATTCATCATTTCGCGGCTGGGAACGACACCCGTCACCTTCTCGAGCGGCAACAACACGAACAATGGCAACCATGTGAATTGGAACAACAGCCAGGTCAGTTCCTGCCCGACGGCTGGCACGACCTCGTGCATCCAATTGCGGCTCGACGCGGTGGGCTATGCGGTGAACGCGCTGCTCTCGACGGCATCGAACACCGAGAAGAACACGAATACGTCGAACGAATTCCGGGTTGGGATTTATCCGTTCATCCAGAATCTCTGCTATTCGAGCGCTGGGAGCAGCAATTCCTGCTCCGTCGGCCTGACCACGAGCCTCACCGGCTCGACCATCACCAATTTTGCGACGCAGCTCGCCAGCCTATTGGATACCGGGCAGAACTCGACGCTCGGCTCCGGCGGCACGCACTTCGAGAACGCGCTCAACACCATCAACAAGAGCGTGATCGCGAACCCGGCCGGCACCGGAACGCCCTCGAAGCCCTTGCCCTATCTGTTCATCGTCACGGACGGGTCGCAGGACTACCAGACGCAGTGGAGCGGCAATTGGTCGTCGCAAAACTGGTCGCCGGATGCCGCGGTCCCCTACCAGAACTCCGCGACCGTCATTCCTCCGAACACGCAGGACTCGACCGACTATTGCGGCACGATGAAGAAGCGCGGGATCACGATCGCGGTTCTCTATATTCCCTATCAAACCATCCAGAATGCCAATGCGAGCTTCGCCAGCAATGAGGATGGCTACGCCAACAGCAACATTTCCGACATTCCGGCGGCGCTCCGGGCCTGCGCCTCGCCGAATTTCTTCTACACCGCCAACACGCCGACGGACATCCAGAACGCGCTGATACAGATGTTCGAGCAGGCGGTGAGCACGGCGCATATCTCGCAATAGGCGCGGCCGTGTGTCGTCAGCACGTGCTCGGCACGTTGTTGTATTGCACGCACGCGCTGCTGCGCGGCGTGACGTAGAGATTGTCTTTCAGCGTGATCGGGCCGGTGAGGAAATAGCCGAACGCCGGCGTGTAAGTGTAGCTCACCTCGGCGTAGATGAAATAGCACGGATAGGAATTGCAGGCGTTGCTCGACGTGAATTGCGAGGGCAGCGACCAGGCGGCGCCTTGCGTGTAGGCGGTGCCGTTGAGCGAGTAACTCCAGCTCACCGTCGCGGCGTTCGCGGATGCCGCCTTGATCTGCGTGATCTTCTCGACGACCGGCGAGGCCGAATACGGCGCGAGCACGGCAGCACTCGAGCCGGTGATCGCCGTCATGTCGGCCGTCTGAATGCCGTTGGTGCTGGTCGTGTATTGATTGGTGATGGTCGCAAGCGCAAAAGTCGCCGCGCGCACCTTCATGTAGATCGCGATGGCCCTGCCGGCATCGAACGTGGCCAGAAACAGGATCAACAGCATCGGCAGGATGAGGGCGAATTCGGACGCTGCGACACCGCGCGTCGAAACGGCAAACCGGCGGCCGATCGCGAGAAGCGGCGCCATCCTAGTAGGGCTCGACCCGGAAGGCGGCGACCCCCATCATCTCGGCGGCGCTGTTCGGCAGATTCGCGATGGCAAATCCGAGCGGCCCGCTGACCACGGACCACGGGTACACGAGTTGCACGACCATGATCTGGCCTTGCGTCCCGGGGCTATAGGGCCAGGCCGTGATCGGCTGACCATTGTTGTAGAGCGCCGGCGCCGACGTGTTGGCGGCGGCGAAGCTCTGATAGGTCTGGACCAGAACGATCAACGAATTGCAGTTGAACAACGCGGGCAGATAGTTCTGGCAGACGTAAGTCTTGAAGGCGGTCTGCGACCAACTCTGCGCCTGCCCGGTGAGAAACAGCCGGCCGGCCTGGATGGCGGCATTCTGCAGCGTCTGCTGCACGAACACATAGATGCAGACCTGGAAGATCGCGATCAGCGTGGCGATGAAAAACGGCGCGATCAGCGCGAACTCGACCGCGGTCGCAGCCTCGCGGGCCGCGACGAAACGGACGACACGGCGCCTCAACCGGACAAAATGCCTGTGTCTCGTGAATAGCCGAGGCATGCGGCGTACCGTTCGTGCAGCAAATCCGCTCGTCGGTCGTTCACCATAAGGCGCAGATATGTATTTTTCCTTGCCGCAGGGGCTCTGTGGGGCGTCCATGCAGGGTTCGGAAACGAGCGGTATTCTTGGGCCCCGTCATCCGTTTGGCGGGCATTCCTCGGCGTTTATGAGTTCGCGCCTTACTCCTCGGCATAGTCGAAAGCGTCGCGGTCGGCCTTGAGCGCCGCCAACGCCGTGGCGTCGAGGCCGTAGTGGCGCTGCATGTATTCGGCGGAGAACTTGCCGCTGGCCCAATCCAGCGCCAGCAGCTTGCGGTCGCGTTCCTTGCTGTTTCCATAGCCGCCCGCGCCGGGGCTTTGGACGACGATCTGCAAGTTCGGTCCGCACTCGGTCGGCGCCGGTTTGGATTCGAGCTTGGTGACCGTCCCGTTGTCGTCGATCAGCAGATAGTCTCCCGGCGCGCCGGCCCCGCCGCCGTGGATGCCCCAGGGCGGGTTGTGGTAGCGCTCGCACGCGCCGGTGAAGATGCAGGTATGCCCGAGCGGCCGGATCACGCGCCGCAGCGCGAGCCCGCCGCGGTATTTGCCCGGCCCGCCGGTGTCCTGCGGCAGACTGTACTCCTCGACTAGCAACGGAAATTCCGTTTCCATCACCTCGATCGGCGTGTTGGACGTGTTCGGGATATGCGCCTGGACGCCGTCCTTGCCGTCCTTGAAGGCACGGCCGCCGCATCCCCCGCCATAGGTCTCGAAATACAGATAGTCCTTGCCGTTGCGTGGATCGGTCCCCGACACGATCGCCATCGTATTCGAGCCGTTGCTGGCGCCCGCGACCGCATGCGGCAGCGCCTGCGCGAGCGCGCCGATCACGACGTCGACGACGCGCTGGCAGGTATGCGTTCGCGCCGCGACGGGCGCAGGGAAGGTCGGGTTGAGCAGCGAGCCCGGCTCGGCGGTGACCTCGATCGCGTTCAGGATACCGTGGTTGCAGGGGATCTCCCGGTCGAGCAGGGCCATCAGCACATAGGCGATGGACGCCTCCACCGCCCGCAACGGAGAATTGATGTTGCCCTTCACCTGCGGCGAGGTTCCGGCGAAGTCGAATTTGATGCTGCCGCCGCGGACCGAGATCTTCAGCTTGAGCAGGATGTTCTTGGTGCCGACGCCGTCGTCGTCGAGAACGTCCTCGAAGACGTAGTCGCCGTCCGGGATTGTGTCGATGGCGCGCCGCATCCGCGCCTCGGTCCGCCGGATGATCTCGCTCGACG
>CAYZMR010000102.1:0-12689 GCA_964479515.1 uncultured Hyphomicrobiales bacterium
CGCGCGCGAGCTTCGGCAGGAACGGCCAGGCGAACAGCACGCCGGCTCCGGCGAGGAGTTCGCGTCGTGTCGCGGCATGCACGATATTGGGTGACATGGTCACCTCCGTTGAAACTCAGGCGCCATCAGCGCGAGCGTGATCCCCTGCTGCCGGCTCTCGGCGCGCGCGATCGCTTGCCGCGTCTCGGGCGAGGCGAGCGGCCCCAATGAATTCTCCAGCAGCGCCACAGGCTCGACGCGCGCCGCGACCAGTTCGCCGATACGATTGGCGATATCGAGCCGCTGCCCCAGACCGTCGATCCAGCCCGACTGTTCGTCGGAGAAACCCTTCGGCGCGCTCGGCCGCCAGAAGCGCTCGCCCAGATAGGCATGTGAGTCGAGCACCCGGCGCGGCTCGGGAGCAACACCGATCGCCCGCCAGGTCGAGATCAACCATTCGCTCGGGCGCTTTAGCTTCAGCCGTTGCTCGTCCCAGGTCTCCGGGGCCTCGATCAGCGCCTTGGCAATCTCCTTGAGGTCGCCATCGGTATCGAGGAAGCGCTTCGACAGCCGCTCGACCAGCGCGGGCGACGGCTCGTCGGAGGAAAAATGCCGCGCGAGCTTGAGCGCGACATGAGCGGCGGTCGCCGGGTGGCGCGCGAGATCGGCGAGCACCGCCTGGCCCTGCTCGACCCCGCCCTCCGGATAGGTCTTGCCGAGGATCGTCTGCGGCCCGGGCTCATGCCGCCGCGCGATGAAGACGAACTCGTTGCCGTGATCCGGATCGGTCGCAATCGGACGCAATGTCCAACCGGTGATCGCCTTGGCGAAGCGATAGACATCGTCCTGCGTGTAGACGGTGCGCACGCCGAGCGTATGCAGCTCGAGGATCTCGCGTCCGAGGTTCTCGTTCAGCCCGGTCTTGTTGAGCAGTCCGGCAACCGACATCGGCCCGATCGAGCGGAAATTGTCGAGATAGACCAGCATCGCAGGGTGGCTCTCGGCGGCGAGCAGCATGTCGCCGAAGCGGCCGAGCACGTGCGCGCGGATCGCGTCGCGCTCGTATGCGCCGGCCTGGTTGGCGACGAAGTCGGCCGAGACGCAGAAATGGTTCGACCAGAACCACACCAGCCGTTCGACGAATCCGATATCAGCATTCATCGCGGCATCGATGCGCGCCTTGATCTCGCGATTGACGTTTTGTTGCGGCGGCGTGGGCTGAGCCGGGGCCGCTGGCTCCGGCACCGCCATGGTGGCGTCCTCCGCCTTCGGATCCTCCATCGGCGTCATCACCGCCGTGGTGGCCTTGCGCTGCTCCTCGCTGATGCGCTGCGCGATGCGCTTTGCCCGCTGCTCCTGATCGTAGTTGAAGCCGAGCCGCGCGGCCTGCGGGGCCGTCAGCATGGTCGCATCGGCGATCTGCCCGATTCCCGGCTTCTCCAATTCGGCGAGCAACGCGCCGCGCGGATCGGCGGCGATCGCCGCGATCGAACCGCTGCGCGGGCCAAGGCCAAACCGATGCAGGGCCAGCGCGGCCACGCCTTTTGCATCCAGCGACATGGTCGAGTTCCCGATGGTTCGCCGATCCCGGAATCAAGCCGATCACCATGGCGAACGCGAGGCGGAAAATACCGCAACTTGCCAGCGGGAAACAGACGCAAGCCCGATCAAATTTATCGATGTTTCCCGCTGTTTACGCGCCGTTTACGCCGAGCGCTTTGCGGGCCTCGTCCAGCAACCGATAGATCTCGGCCTGCTCCTGCACAGGCGAAAACGCCGCGATCTGGTCGTGCGAAAACACAATGCCCTCCTGCCAGCGGCCATCCTTGAACGAGGCGGCCCAGCCTTCGTCCAGGATCAGGATTTCGCCGTTGTCGCCGCGCGCCGCGAGTGGCTCCATCCGCCCGTCCGCACGGAAGCGCCGGAACCAGGGCAAGTCGGGCGAGGTGGGGTCGTCGGCCGGCATTACGCGCTCGTCAAATACTTCTTCTCCAGCATCACATGAATGCCCTTGTTCCCGTTGACCACCTGCGTGACGCGCAGGTCGGCGGCGAGCGAACAGAGCGTGTAGGCGTCCTCGCGCGAGAGGTTCGTGCGCCGGCAGATGAGCGCGATCATGTCGCGCAGCGCGATCACCACGCAGTCGTCGAGATCGGGATCGAACGCCATCGTCATGATGTGGCTCGGCGTCTCGGCCATCGGCCATTCGAGGCTCATCTCGGGGCGCAGGTGCAGTTCGAACGTGCCGATCAGCCCGGTCTCGATCGCCGTGACGCAGACCTCGCCATCACCCTGCGCGCCGTGGCCGTCGCCGACCGAGAACAGCGCGCCGTCGACATGGATCGGCAAATACAGCGTCGTGCCGGCGACCAGTTCCTTGTTGTCGAGGTTGCCGCCGTTGCGCCGCGGCGGCAGCGTCGAGACCATGCCCCATTGCGGCGGCGGCGCCGTGCCCATCACGCCGAAGAACGGCGCGAGCGGCAGGTCGAGCCCCCACGGCAGGCGGCCGGTGTTGTTCTCCTTGTCGAGCGGAATGTGGATGAGGCGCTTCTCGTGGAAATCGTCCGGCAGCGCGCCCGAGAGCGGCCGGATCATGTTGTAGCCCCAGTCGTAATGAAGCTGGATATCCTTGATGCGGACTTCGAGCACCTGCCCCGCCTTGGCCCCTTTCACAGCGACAGGCCCGGTGCAGATGTGCCCCGGCAGCTTCTGCGTGACTTGTCTGTGGATCGCCGCGAGCGCGGGCGGCACGGTGAGCGGCGCGGCCGGCATCTGGTCGGCCATGCCCGACACGGTCGAGATCGTGACCGTATCGCCGCTCTCAACCGTCATGAGCGGCTTGAGCGCCGCGTCGAAGAAGCCCCAATGCACCGTCTCCGGGCCCGCATCGAGCCGATGGTTCGCCATTTCCGAGTCCCCACGTTCCGGCGCGCCTACCATTTCTGAAATATGAAAAACGCGCCAGCGGAAATCAGCGCGAAGCCGACCAAGTGATTCCAGCCGATCGGCTCCTTCAGATAGACGAGCGAAAATCCCGCGAACACCAGGAGCGTGATCACCTCCTGCATGGTCTTGAGCTGCGCCGTGGAATAGACCGCGTTGCCATAACGGTTCGCCGGCACCGCAAAGCAGTATTCGACGAAGGCGATCCCCCAGCTCACCAGGATCACGCCGATGAGCGGCACCTCCTTGAAGCGCAGGTGACCGTACCAGGCGGTCGTCATGAACAGGTTGGAGCAGATCAGCAGTCCGATCGGTAGCAGATAGGGCGAGGAGAGCGAAAACGGCATGACGGAGGCGTCCTGTTTGCGGGAGTGACGGTTCTAGCAGAGCGGCGCCGCCGCGGTCATTCGGCGGCCTGCGGGACAAGCCGCGCGGGCGTCGCGCCGCAAGCCTGCGCCGTCACCGGCCGGGTTGCGACCCAGACCACGAGCGCAAGCAGCGCGATCGCGCCGAGGATGAGGAACGCGGTCGAATAGCCGAGCCGCCCAGCGATGAGGCCACCGAGCGCGGGGCTGAGCGCCGCGCCGATGCCTTGCGCCGTCATCACGGCGCCGAGCCCGGCATTGACGTGACCGGTGCCGGCGAGGATGCGCGCGACCAGTCCCGGCACCGCGACGCCGAGCAATCCCGCGCCGACGCCGTCGAGGATCTGCACGGGTCCGAGCCCGATCGGGCCGCTCACGAGCGCCGCGACCACGCCGCGGATCGGCAAGGCAATCAGCGCGAGCAGGAACACGATCCAGTAGCCGCGCCGCTCGGCGAGGCGCGCGGCGAGCAACGCCATCGGGATCATGGAAAGCTGCGCGATCACGATGGTGGCGCTGGTGAAGGCGCTCGGATCGCCCGCGCCGCGCGCGACCAGCGATTGCCCCAGCAACGGCAGCATCGCGGCATTGCCGAGATGGAACAGCGCGACGGTCAGCGCCAGCACGATCAGCGGCTTCGAGGTGACGAGCACCGAGAAGCCCGCGATCGGGGCCTTGTCTTTTTCCGCCAGGCCGCGCGCCGCGCGATGATCGATATCCTTCGGATTGATCAGCGCGGTCGCCGCGATGGAGCCAACGGCCATCACGGCCAGCACGACGAACACCGCACCGAGTCCGAACGCATAGCCGGCGACGCCAGCGAGGATCGCCGCCACCACATTGCCTGCGTGGTTGAAGGCTTCGTTGCGGCCGAGCTGGTGCGCGTAGCCCTTCTGCTTCACCAGGCCGAGCGTGATTCCGGCGATCGCCGCCGGGATGATCGCACCGGCGATGCCGTTGAAGACCTGCGCGGCCGCCGTGAAGGCGAACGAAGGCGCGAGTAGGATCGCCATCGAGGCCGCGACCGTGACGACGGCCGCGGCCGCCATGATGGCGCGCTTGCCGCGCGTTTTGTCCACGAGCGCGCCGGCCGGCGTCGTGGCCGCCATGCCGGCGAGCCCACCGATCGTCATCATGGCGCCGATTGCCGCCGGAGACCAATTTTCCGATTGCAAATAAACGCCGAGAAACGGCCCGAGTCCGTCCCTCACGTCCGCCATGAAAAAGTTGAGCGCCGAAAGCGCGCCGATCGACCGAGTCTTCGTGCCGGCACGCAAGATCTTGCCCCGCGAACAGTTGCGCTTCGGCCACAACGCAGCCGCAGGGCGCCCGTTCCCTGTGTTGTCGCAATTCCGTGCCAATTGCGTATTGTGCTATCCGCCAGAATGGGAGCCTTTCGAGATTCGCCCGATCGCCGGCGAAAAAGGCCGTTCGCCCCACCGACACGCGCTCGCCCTTCGGCGGGCGCGCGTATTTTGATCCGCGCCTTCGCCGCCCGGCGACACAAGTTCGGACGAGAGTGCTGATGATTTTGTCACGATGGCGTGCCGCCACGATGTGCGTGATGCTGACCGCCCTGGCGCTGCCGCCCGCGGCTGGCCTCGCCGAGCAGGCGGCGCCGGCGCTCAAGCCCTATAAGCCGATCGACATCACGCTGCCGGGGCTGACCGTCGACAAGTCGCTCGACGCCTTTCGCAAGCAGCTTACGGGAATCGTCCAGCGCAAGGACCGCGCGGCGTTCGCGCGGCTGGTGGCACCGAAGGATTTCTTCTGGGAGGGCGAAGTCGGCGGCACATTCGACGCCAAGCGGTCGGGCATCGACAATCTGGTGGCCGCGCTGCGGCTCGGCGAAGCCGACGGGCGCGGTTGGAACGCGCTTGCGGCCTTCGCGGCCGAGACCACCGCGGGCCCGACCATCGAGCATCCGCAGGCGCGTTGCGCGCCCGCGCCTCCCGAATATGAGGACGCGGCGCTTGCCGAGCTGACCGAAGCGACCAACACCGACGTGATCGACTGGAGCTATCCGCGCGCCGTCGGGCTTCAGGTGCGTGCGCAAGCCTTGGCCGACTCCGCCGCGATCGAGACGCTCGGCCTCCACCTCGTTCGCGTGCTCGGCACCGAGCGCAGCGGCTGGATCCGAGTCGCGACGCCGCAAGGCAAGCTCGGCTACGTGCCGCCGGGCTCGCTCGTCTCGCCGCTCGCCGACCGCCTGTGCTTTTCCAAGGATGCCAGCACCTGGCGCATCATCGGCTACGTCGGGACCGGCGACTGAACGCTGCGCCACGGCTCCCTTTCCCAACACGCGCTTCCCAATCGAGGCTCCTATCGCGTAGATGCGCGCGGCTGCGCCGTGCAGCCGCGCGTATCACGCGAGGAGATATCGATGGATGAATTGAACGGCCGCATGATCGCCTGCCAGATCCTGATCACCGGCCTGATCGCGCGCGTCGCCAACGACAAGCGCGATCCGCTGCGATTCCTGACCGACTTCCGCGACGAGATTCATGCCGTCGTCGATGGCGTGCGGATCGCCGGCGACGGCGACACCGCGCTGGTGCGGCGAACGGCGCGCAGCACGGTGGACGAGATGTTCTCGCTGATGAAGCCGCCGAGCCTGGATTCCGAGCAAGAGTAACGGCGGCGGCGGCGCCGAGATTTCTCTTCCGGCCGCGCGCGGCGTAGCGGTTGTTCCAGCTCTCGAAATTCGCTGCTTTGGAATTACTATAATTAAAAGACTGAGCGATGTTCTATTTATACTGATTCAAAGCTACGAAAAGCTACAGCTATTCCAGTCTATCCTACCGAAAATACTGATGAATTCGTTTGACCCTCGATTTGGCCCTCGATAAGCCGAACGCGTGGCGGGTTCCGCTCGTCCTCACGGGGGTCGTGGGGATCGACAGTGAAGTTGGGGGTCTGTGATGCGTGGGGTGAAGGCGCCGCGTTCGTTGCGTAGCGGCATTCCGGCCGACGCGATCGAACGGTTCGACATCGGCACCACCGGAAAAGTATCCATCGCGGCGCTGGCGGCGGTCGGCGCCATTGGCACCGCGCAAGCGCAACAGTCGACCCTGCCGCCCGTGACCGTGGACGCGCCGGTGACGCGCGCAAAGCCTCCCGCCGCCAAACCCTCCGCCGAAGCGCGCCGCGTGCGCGCGGCCGTGCGCCGTGCCGCACGCAGGCAGCAGCAGGCGGCGCCGGCAACGCCGACGCCGACCACGGACACGACGCAGGCGGCGGACCGCAACCCCTATGCGGACCCGGGCGCACCGTACAAGGCCGACCGCCTCGCCTCGCCGAAATTCTCCGAGCCGATCGCCAACCAGCCGCGCAGCATCACGGTGCTGACCAAGGAGCTGCTCGAGGACAAGAACGCCACCACGCTGAAGGAGGTCGCGCGCACGACAGCCGGCGTGACGCTCGGCACCGGCGAAGGCGGCAACGCCTTCGGCGACCGCTTCTTCATCCGCGGCTTCGACGCGCGCAACGACATCTTCATCGACGGCGTGCGCGATCCGGCGGTCTCGATCCGCGAGAACTTCTTCACCGAGCAGGTCGAGATCCTGCGCGGCCCCGCCTCCTCCTTCGCGGGCCGCGGCACCACCGGCGGCGCGATCAACATCGTCACCAAGCAGGCGACCGACCGCAACTTCTACAACGTCGAGTCGACGCTCGGGACCGACAACACCAAGCGCGTCACCGTCGACGTCAACCAGGTGATCAGCCCGACGCTCGCGATCCGCCTCGACGGCATGTTCCAGGACGCGGGCGTCGCCGGCCGCGACTATATCTTCGACAACCGCTGGGGCGGCCTCGCGGCGGTGAAGTGGACGCCGTCCGAAACCTTCACCTTGACGGCGAACTACATCCACGTCGATCTCGACCAGCTTCCCGACTTCGGTGTTCCCTACAACAGGCCGGCGCTTGCCCCCTATACAGACACCGGCGTGCCGCGCGGCACCTATTACGGCTTCGTCTACCGCGATTTCCAGAAGACCACGCAGGACATCGGCACGGTCAATGGCGAGTTCAGGATCACCGACGATCTCACCTTCACGAACAAGACCAGGGAGCAGAGGTCGATCCTCAACTATATCGGCACGATCCCGGAATCGCCGAACAACGTGGCGCTCACCTACACGGCCAACCCGCAGAGCCGCTATCAGGTGACCGACGTTTTCGCCAACCAGTCGGACTTCACCTACAAGTTCTGGACCGGGCCGCTCAAGCACACGCTGGTATTCGGCGCCGAGATCTCGCGCGAGCAGACCAGCATCGATAGCTACACCGGGCTGAGCTCGGAGGCTGTCGGGCCGGGTGCGTTCAACGGCAGCGGCAGCTTCATGAACGCGTCGATCTTCAATCCGCCGAATCTGACGCCGTTCCCGAACTTCAATCCGCAACTCACCGGCAATGCGACGATCGTTCCGGTCAAGACCAACAGCGGCTACGTGATCGAGACCGCGAACTACCACGACTTCATCATTCTCAACGGCGGCATCCGCCTCGATGACTACAATGTCAGCGCCTACAAGGCGCTGACGCCCGGCACGGTCGTCGCCGCGGACTCGGATATGGTGAACTGGAACGCCGGCCTCACGGTGAAGCCGCTGCCGTTCGCAAGCCTCTATGCGGCCTATGCGACGTCATCCAACCCGATCGGCGCCGAGGTCGACGGCACGTCGGCGAACTACGGCGGCCTCAATCCGACCGCGACGGTGAACCAGATCTTCGCTCCGCAGCAGAGCCGAGCGGCCGAGGTCGGGACCAAATGGGAGCTGTTCGAGCGCCATCTCCTCGTCACCGGGGCGCTGTTCCAGACCGAGGTCAGCAATGCGCGCGAGGCGATCCCGACCGGCCTGCCGAACGCCGGCCAGATCGTCGCCGGCGCGGCCTATCGCGTGCAAGGCATCGACCTCGGCGTCACCGGCAAGATCACGCAGAAGTGGAGCATCTATGGCGGCCTGGTGCTGATGCGCACCGAGGTCACCAACTCGATCGTGCCGACCAATATCGGTCTGCCGCTCGCCAATATCGCGAACCAGTCGTTCAACGTGCTGACCAAGTACAAGGTCACCGACCAGTGGGAGATCGGCGGCCAGGCGACCTATCGCTCGGAGATCTACGGCGGCACGCTGCTCGTCGCCAACCAGGGCACGGTCCTGCCGTCCTACTGGCGCTTCGACGCGTTCACCGAATACAAGATCGACCAGCACTGGACCGCGAAGCTGTTCGTGAACAACATCTTCGACAAGCTGTACTACGACGCGTTCTATCAGAGTGCGAGCCCGTTCGTGTTCGTGGCGCCGGGGCGCTCGGCCTCGCTCGTGGTGGCGGCGAAGTTTTAGGCACGCCTCCGCTCATGCCCGCGCAAGCGGGCATCCAGAGTCAAGGACTGGGTCCCCGCTTTCGCGGGGACGAGCGGATGGAAGGCTCGTCGGCCGGTTTCGGGGCGCTGGAAGGACCAAATGCTCGTCTGCGTACCCGATGTGTTGAGCAAGCAAGAGGTGGCGGAGTTCCGGTCGATTATGGACGCCGCCGCCTGGGAAGACGGCCGTTCCACCGCCGGCGCGCAATCGGCGCTCGTGAAGAGGAACGAGCAGCTTCCGCCCAACGGCGAGGTCGCGCGCGCGCTCGGTGCCCGCGTCGTCAAGGCGTTGACCGCGAACCCGCTGTTCATCTCGGCCGCGATCCCGCTGCACATCTTCCCGCCGCTGTTCAACCGTTACGGACCGGGTCATCACTTTGGAATACATGTAGACAACGCGGTGCGCGGCGACCCGTTGACGGGCCTGCGCATCCGCACCGACCTGTCGGTCACGCTGTTCCTGTCCGAGCCGGACGAGTACGACGGCGGCGAGCTGATCGTCGAAGACCATTACGGCTCGCAGGAAGTGAAGCTGCCAGCGGGACATCTCGTACTTTATCCTGCTTCTAGTTTGCACATGGTCACGCCGATCACGCGTGGCACGCGCGTCGCGTCGTTTTTCTGGATCCAAAGCATGATCCGCGACGATCGCGCGCGCAGTCTGATCTTCGATCTCGACACCGCGATCCAGGCGCTGGTAAACCGGCTCGGCCGCGACGACCCCGAAACCGTCAAATTGAGCGGCATCTATCACAACCTGATCCGGCACTGGGCCGAGGTATGACGAAGTTCCGATTTTGCGCCGTCTTGCTGCTTGCGTTGGCCGTGCTTGCGGTGCCGCTGCTCGCGCGCGCGCAGGCGCCAAGCACGGCACCCTCGACCGCGCCAGCTGTGACCCAGCCCGCGGCTCCGGCGCAGCCCGCCGCAGCGCCCGAGACGCCGCGCGAAGTCCCCGCCGCGCGCGTGCCGCGCGATCTCTCGCCGTGGTCGATGTTTCTCTCCGCCGACATCTTGGTGAAGGCGGTCATGGTGAGCCTCGCCTTCGCGTCGCTCGTGACCTGGACCATCCTGCTCGGCAAGACGTTGCAACTGTTCATCGCGCGCCGCCGCGTGAATTTGGCGCTCGCCCGCATCGCCAAGGCGCGCACGCTCGCCGAGGCGCACCTCGCGCTTGGGCCGAGTCGCAACGTGGTCTCGACGCTGCTCGCCGCCGCCATCGCGGAGCTCCGCGTATCGGGTGACGTGCTCGCCGAGGCCGGCATCAAGGAGCGCGCGGAGTCGCGCTTTGCCGAGATCATCCGCGCGGAGAGCCGCGTCGCGCGCACCGGGATGGGCCTGCTCGCGACCATCGGATCGACGTCGCCCTTCGTCGGCCTGTTCGGCACGGTCTGGGGCATCATGAACAGCTTCATCGGCATCTCGAAGGCGCAGACCACGAACCTCGCGGTGGTCGCGCCCGGCATCGCCGAGGCGCTGCTCGCGACCGCGATCGGCCTGGTGGCGGCGATCCCGGCGGTGATCTTCTACAATCACTTCGCGCGCGGCTCGCGCAGCTATCTCGAGCTCGTCGGCCGCGCGTCCGGGGCCGTCGGCCGGCTGTTGTCGCGCGATCTCGACCGCGCCAACAGCGGGATGCTGTCGCGCGCCGCGGAGTAAAGCGATGGCGGTCTCGATCAACGAGGGCGAGGACGAATTCGACGAGGCGCACGAGATCAACGTGACGCCGTTCATCGACGTCATGCTCGTGCTGCTCATCATCTTCATGATCGCCGCCCCGCTCTCGACCGTCGACCTGCCGGTCGACCTGCCGAGTTCGACCGCGACACCGCTGAAGAAGCCCGACAAGCCGACTTACGTCACGATCAAGGCTGACCTCGCGGTCGCGATCGGCGAGACGCAGGTCAAGCGCGTCGACCTCGTAAAGACGCTCGATGCCGTGCCTGAACAGGGCAAGGACCGCCGCATCTTCCTGCGCGCCGACCGCGCGGTGCCGTACGGCGAGCTGATGGACGTGCTGGAACGGCTGCGCGCCGGTGGCTATCTGAAGGTGGCGCTGGTCGCGCTCGAAGGCGTGCCGGAGGCGAAGTGATCGGCGTCATCCCGGAAGCCGCCGCAGGCGGCTATCCGGGATCCATAAGCACAAACCTTTCGATTGATGGAAAGACCTGTGTTTATGGATCCCGGCTCTCGCTGCGCTCGGCCGGGATGACGGCATTCTGCGCGCGGGAATGAGCGGAGTGTGTGGCAGAATTGATATGTCAGAAGTTGAACTCATCCGCCCGGTCCCGCTGCGGCTCTGGCTTTTCGCCGGGCTGGGCGCCGTCGCGATCCATGCGGCGTGTGTCGCGCTCGCGGTCGCGCATTTCCAGGCCGACGAGGAGGACGACGCGCTCGGCGCGCCCGCGATCGAGATCGGCATGGACCTGATGTCGCCGCGCAGCGAGCCCTCCGACCTGCCGCCGGGTCCCGATGCCGACGCGTCCGCCGCCTCGCCGGCCGTGCAGCAGCAGAAGGCGGTGGTCGAGCAGACCGAACTGCCGAAGGACATCCCGACCGAGACCGACGAGCCCGACCGGATCGTGACGCCGAACGACTCCAACAAGCCGAAGGAAGACGAGCCGCAGATCGCCGCGGTGCAGACCGCGCCGTCGCAGGAATCGATCGCCGCCGAGGCGACCGCGGCGCCGAGCGTTGCCGCGCCGGAGTCGCAGCATTCGGTGGCCCCCGCGCTGGGGATCGGCGACAGCGCGCGGCGCGCGATCCTGACCTGGCAGAAGGAGCTCTCGGCGCATTTCGACCGCCACAAGCGCTATCCGGCGGACCGCGCCAACAAGAGCGCCGAGATCGTGGTGAGCTTCGTGCTCGACCGCACCGGCCATATCCTCTCATCGAGCGTCGTGAAAGGGTCCGGCGACGCCTCCTTCGACGAGGCTGCGCTCGCGATGCTCAAGCGCTCCGACCCGGTGCCGGCCCCGCCGCCGCTGATCGCGGACGACGGCCTCTCCTTCACGCTGCCGGTAATCTTCCGCGTGAAGGGGAAGAAATAGGGCGCACCGGCGTTCCCCGCATATGCTGCGGCATCGCGCCCTTCGCTTCAAGCAAGCGTGATTTGAACGGCGACGCGCGCCGCCCGAGCATGTCGGCGTCAAGCGTTGAACGACACAGGGGGAGACATCCATGCGCAGGTTAGCTGCATCAGTGTCGCTTGCGTTGCTCGCGGCCATCGGTCCGGCGATCGCCCAGACGCCGCCGTCCTTCGCCACCACCAAGGTCGAGGGCACCGATAACGTCTACATCTTCCGCAACGGCGGACATCAGTCGATGTTCATCGTCACCAAGGACGGCGTGATCGCGACCGATCCGATCGGCTATGGCCGGCCGACCGGCGGGCAGACCTATGTGGACGAGATCAGGAAGGTCACCGACAAGCCGATCAAGTATCTGATCTACAGCCACCACCATTACGACCACATCGCCGGCGGCAAGGCGTTCAAGGACGCGGGCGCGATCATCATCGCGCACAAGAACGTCCGCACGCATCTGGCGCCGCTCGGCGATCCGAACACCGTGCTGCCCGACGAGGTCTTCGACGACAGCAAGGTGATCACGCTCGGCGGTACCACGCTTGAGCTGCTCTATCTCGGGGCGAACCACTCCGACTCCAACATCGTGATGCGGCTGCCGCAGGAGAAGATCATCTTCGTGGTCGACACCATCCCGGTCGGCACGTTCCCGGGCCGCGGCATGATCGACTTCTATCCGATCGAAACCGAGGCCTTCATCAGCAAGGTGCTCGCGCTCGACTGGGACCGCCTGATCCCCGGCCATCCCGGCCAGCCCGGCGGCCGCCTCGGCACCAAGCAGGACGCTCAGGACATCCTCGCGCTCTATCAGACGGCGTCGGCCGAGATCAAAAAGCTCGGGCAGGACGGCAAGTGCTGGGACGCGGTGGAGAAGGAGTACAAGATGCCGAAATATGCCGGCTGGCCGGGCTACGAGAACGGCCTGCCGATGCTGGCGCGGCGCTATTGCGG
>CAYZMR010000103.1:0-2305 GCA_964479515.1 uncultured Hyphomicrobiales bacterium
GCTGGACCGGCGCGGCGCTCGCCTGCGGCGTGATGGGCTTTCCGCTGCTGGTGCGCGCGATCCGCCTCTCGATCGAGGCGATCGACCGCAAGCTTGAGGACGCGGCCTCGACGCTCGGCGCGAACCGCGCTTTTGTGTTTCTCACCGTGACGCTGCCGCTCAGCGTTCCGGGCATCATCGCCGGCATGGTGCTGTGCTTTGCCAAGGCGCTTGGCGAATTCGGTGCCACCATCACCTTCGTGTCGAACATCCCGGGCGAGACACAGACGATCTCGGCCGCCATCTACACCTATACGCAGATTCCGAATGGCGACGCCGCGGCCGGACGCCTGGTCATCGTGGCGATCGTCATCTCGCTGGTCGCGCTCGTCGCCTCCGAATGGCTCGCGCGCTACGCCGGCACGCGCCTGCACGGAGAGTGAGATGCTGGTCGTCGATGTCGAGAAGCGGCTCGGCGACTTTGCGATCACCGCGAAGTTCGAAGCCGCCGCCGGCGCGACCTCCCTGTTCGGCCCGTCCGGGGCGGGCAAAACCTCGATCATCAACATGATCGCCGGGCTCATCCGGCCCGATCGCGGTCGTATTCTCTGCGACGACCGGACCGTCTTCGACTCATCGAGCGGACAAGACGAGCCGCCGCATCGGCGGCGCTTCGGCTATGTGTTCCAGGATGGCCGGCTGTTTCCGCACATGACGGTTGCGGCCAATCTCGATTACGGACGCCGCATGCGCCGCCTCGCGCGCGATGAAAGCGAGTTCCGCGGCATCGTCGACCTGCTCGACATCGGCCATCTGCTCAAGCGCCGCCCCGGCAAGCTCTCCGGCGGCGAGCGCCAGCGCGTCGCGATCGGCCGCGCGCTGCTCACCAAGCCCGATCTGCTTCTGCTCGACGAGCCGCTGGCCTCGCTCGACGGCGCGCGCAAGCGCGAGATCCTGCCGTATCTGCTGCGGCTGCGCGACGAGCTTGCGATGCCGATGGTCTATGTCAGCCATCACCCGGGCGAACTGCGCCGCATCGCGACCACGATCGTGCGGGTGGAGGAGGGACGTGTCACCGGTGTCGGCGGCGCCGAGCTGCTGACGATTGCCGACGAGGACGCGTTGTAGCTCTCGTAGCCCGGGTTGAGCGAAGCGAAACCCGGGAACGCCGTGGCCTCAGTCCCCGGCTTTCGCTACGCTCAAGCCGGGCTACAAAGTAAATCACGCGCTCTTGCGCGTCTCGTCTTTCCGCTCGGCGCAGAAGTCGTTCAGTTGCGCGACCGCGTCGCCCGCCTTCGGCTCGTCCATCGCGGCGGCGATCGCCTCATAGAAGCGCGCAATTGAGCGATACATGTCCTGCGCGGGCCGGTCGCCGTCGAGGAAGTCCGCGATCTCCTCCATCTCGGCGACCCAGCGATAGGCCTTCGGCGGCATCCGCGTCACCGAGCCGCGCAGCCAGCCGAGCAATGCCGGCTGGCTCTCCGACATCTCCTGCAGCAGCGCGTCGGCCGTTCCGCCGCGCGTCGCGCCCAGCATCATGGCCGAGCCGATCGCCGTGAAGCCCTTGGTGATCCCCGCATAGGACAGCTTCATCGCGGACGCGGCCCCGATCGGGCCGTCCATGACGCGGATCGAAAGCCCGTAGGCCGATAGCCGCTCGAAGTCCTTCGCGCCCGCTCCGGACGCGTAGAAGATCGTGCGCGCGGTCGCACTCGGCGGCGGGCCGATGATGCCGCCGTCGACGTAGAGGCAGCCGGTGCCTTCGAGCACTGCGCCGATGCGCTCGGCGGTGCCCGGCGAGATCGCGTTGCAATCGACATAGACCGGCTTGCGAGCGGCCCGCAGGAGCGCCGGCTTGAGCCGTTCGGCCAGCGCAACGGCATCGCCCGGGGGAACGATCGACAGGATGAAGCCCGATTGCGCCACCAACTCTTCGTCGGTCGATACCGGAATCGCGCCCGCGCGCTCGGCGCGAGCCGCGCTCGCGGCGCTGCGGCCGGCGAGCGACGTGACGACGGTCGCGCCGCGCTCGCGCAGGCGGCGCGCGGTCGCGCTGCCCATCTCGCCCATCGCTATGACGCCAATCGTCTCGGTCATCGGAAACGTCCTTGTCTTCGCGCGAAGTTTCTGCGTAACCGTGATTGTCGCGCGCGCGCGTATCGAAGTCCACACGGGGAAGGCGCTTGCCATTCAGTTCCGGCAATCCTGCCGTCGACCGCTACATCGCGGAGGATTACGACAGCGTGCGCGGCATGTCCTCAGCGTTCGCCGCGACGATCTGCGGCCACGTGATCCGCCGCCAAACTGCGCTCGGCATCACGGGCCA
>CAYZMR010000103.1:2405-12657 GCA_964479515.1 uncultured Hyphomicrobiales bacterium
CGACGATCTGCGGCCACGTGATCCGCCGCCAAACTGCGCTCGGCATCACGGGCCACATCGCCGAGATCGGGACCTTCGAAGGGCGCTTCTTCATCGCGATGGCGCTCGGCCTTGCACCGGGCGAACACGCGCTCGGCATCGACACATTCGACTGGCCGAATGCCGGCCTCATCGATCTCTTCCGTTCGCACTGCGCCCGCCTCGGGCTGCCGCGCGACCGCTACACCGCCATCAAGGCGAACGTGCGCAGCCTCACCGCAGACGATATCGGCAAGGCGCTCGGCGGTCCCGTGCGTTTCTGGCATCTTGACGGCGATCATTCACGCGAGCAGTTGCTCGCCGATCTCGCGCTCGCCGAGGCGACGTTGCACCCGCAGGGAATGATCTGCCTCGACGACATGCTGCATCCGGGCTATCCGCTGCTCGTCGTCGCGGTCCACCAATGGCTCGAGCGCCATCCGGACTGGCGCGTGCTCGCCGTCATCGATCGCGAGGACATCGTGGCGGCGGCGAAGTTCCTCCTCTGCCACAAGGAGGTCGTCCCGCTGTTCGAGCAGGACCTGATGGACACGTTCAAAGCCCAACACTGGGTACTGGGCTCTGAATGGGAGCGCTATTTCTGCGTCGTGCTGACGCCGCAGCCGCGCATCGCGGAGGTGGATTGAGCTTTACTGCGTCGCAGTCGTCAGCGCATAGACCGACATCTCGGTGCGGGCATCCGCGATCGAGAACCAGCGGTGTTGCTCGCTCCGGAACGCGCGCCAGTTGTCCGCCACGCGCTTGAACTGCTCGCTTTTCGCCGACTCTTCGTCGAGCACCTGTTCAAGCGCGTTGCGCAGCGCGCGCAAGGTCTCGGGCGTCAGCACGACGATCTGGGCCCCCTGCGCGACCACGCGGTTGATCGCCTTGGCGTTCAGCGCGTCATATCTGGCGAGCATCTCCATGAGTGCGTAGGAGCAAGCGCCGCGCACGATCGCCTGATAGCTTGCCGGCAGCGCGGCCCACGCGGCCTTGTTGACATAAAGACAAGAGTTGGCTTCCAGCTCGAGGACGCCCGGAATGTGCATGTATTTGGCGACCTTGTAGAAGCCGAGCTTTTCGTCATCGTGCGGCCCGACCCATTCGGCGGCGTCGAGCGTGCCCTTCTCCAGCGCCGGGAAGATGTCACCCGCGGCGATCTGCTGCGGCACGACGCCGAGCTTGGCGAGCACGCGTCCGCCGAAGCCCGCGACACGCATCTTGACGCCGTTGAAGTCGGCAGGCGATTTGATCTCCTTGCGGAACCAACCGAAGGTCTGCCCGCCGGTATTCCCCATCGGGATGCTGACGATGTTGAAGCCCTCATAGAGCTCGTCGATCAGCTTCTTGCCGTCGCCCATCAGGTACCAGGCATTGTGCTGGCGCGGCGTCATGCCGAACGGCAGCGAGCCGTCGAAGATGAGGGTTGGATTCTTGCCGATGTAATAGCCCGCATAGCTGTGGCCGCATTCGACCGTGCCGTTCTGCACGGCGTCGAGCACCTGCAGCCCGGGAACGATCTCTCCCGCCGCAAACGGCTGAATCTCGAACTTGCCGTCGCTCATCTCGTTGACGAATTTTGCAACCGTCGGCGAGGCGCCCCACAGACCTTCGAGGTTCTTCGGAAAACTCGAGGCGAGCCGCCATTTGACCGTAGGTTGCTGGGCGATGGCGGGCGAAGCGACGGCGGCAGTGCTCGCTGCCGCAAGACGTGCGAAAGTCCGGCGTGAAACCGTCATGACCAATCCTCCCTTGAGCCGCGTTGCGGCTTATGGCCGGCCGAGCTGCGTCTTGGAGGGCGCCGGCAGCGTTCCCGAGGGCAGCCTAGCAGAGGTTGTGCGGTCTGACGCGGGCGATCATGCGCCGTCCACATTGCTGCCCTGACGGCCATCGGCGGCGCCACAAAGGCCGCGACGGCGGCGCCCGGCCGATGCTAAATGAACCGCCCGGGATCAATTCATCAATGACCGACATCAAAGTTCTGAGCACGATCGGCATGCGCACCGTGCTCGAAGAGGTCGTGCCTGCGTTCGAGCGCACGAGCGGCCTCACCGTGCGGCGCGTCTACGATTCATCCGTCGCGCTGCTCAAGCGCATCGATGGCGGCGAGACCGGCGATGCCGCGGTGTTCACGGCCGCAGGAATTGACGACTTGATCCGGCAAGGCAAGGTCTTCAAACGCACCGATCTTGCCCGCTCCGGCGTCGGCGTCGCCGTCGCCAAGGGCGCGCCCAAGCCCGACATCGGCACCGCCGGTGCGTTCAAAGACGCGTTGCTCAAAGCCAAATCCATCGCGCATTCCAAGACCGGCGCAAGCGGTCTTTACTTCATGACGCTGATCGAGCGCCTCGGCATCGCCGACGCCGTCAACGCAAAGGCGATCGTGCGCGACGGCGTGGTCGCCGAGATCGCGGCGCGCGGCGAGGCGGAACTCGCCGTGCAGCAGATCAGCGAGCTGATGCAATCGTCCGGCGTCGACATCGTCGGACCACTGCCTGCGGAGCTGCAGAGCATCACGATCTTCTCGGCCGGCGTGTTTCGAAATTCGCCGCAAGCGGAGGCCGCCAACGCTTTGATCGCCGATCTTGCCTCCCCGGCGCGCGGCGCGCTCATCCGCCGCAAGGGCATGGAGCCGGTGTAAGGCCAGATGCGCGCGCCGACCCCATCCGACGGGCGGCCAGCCCGCCTCCTCGACCGCGTGCTCGCGCTATGGCTCGCGGGCGTGGCCCTGCGCGTGACGATCCTCGCGGTGCCTCCCGTTATCCCGCTGATCCGTACCGAATTCGGCATGTCGGAAACGCAGGTCGGCATCCTGACCGGATTGCCGCCGGTGCTGTTCGCGGTCAGCGCGGTGTTGGCCTCGCTGTTCATCGCGCGGCTCGGCGCTTTGGCGACCGTCATCGCCGGGATCCTCGCGACGGCTGTCGGCTCGGCGCTGCGCGGCGTCGCGCCCGACGTTGCCGTGCTCTACGCCGCGACGATCGTGACCGGCTTCGGCGTCGCGATCATGCAGCCCTCGCTGCCCCCGCTCGTGCGCGCCTGGTTGCCGGATCGTGTCGGCTTCGGCACCGCGGTCTTCACCAATGGGCTGTTGGTGGGTGAAATCATTCCGGTCGCGCTGACGCTTCCGCTGCTGTTGCCGCTGCTCGGGGGAAGCTGGCGCTGGAGCTTCGTGGTCTGGGCGGTTCCGGTCGCGCTGATCGCCGGCGTGATCGCGGCGATCGCGCCGAAGAACGTCGCCTATGGCGGGCGAAGCGCGACGAGCCTGTGGTGGCCGGACTGGAGCGATCCGCTGATCTGGCGGCTCGGCTTCATCCTCGGCGCCGCCAATGCGATGTATTTCACCGCCAACGCGTTCCTGCCCGACTATCTGCACTATGTCGGCCGCCCCGATCTGGTCAGCGCCGCGCTGATCGCGCTCAACCTCGGACAGATTCCCGCCTCGCTGCTGTTGCTGCTTGTCGCGGGCCGGATGGAGCGGCGCGTATGGCCCTACGTCGCGAGCGGGCTCGTGTCGCTGCTCGGCATCGGCGGGATCATGGTCGGCGGCGCGTGGATCGTGGTTTCAGCCGCGGTCCTCGGCTTTGCGGCCGCCGCTACGCTGATCCTGGCGCTGGCGCTGCCGTCGCTCTTGAGCCCGGCCGACGACGTGCATCGCGTGACCGCGGCGATGTTCACGATCAGCTACTCGACGGCGGTGCTCACGCCGATCGTCAGCGGGCTCGCGTGGGACCTGACCGGCGTGGCGCCGGCAGCCTTCGTGCCGCTCGCATTGTGCGCGGTGGTGCTGATCGTGCTGGCGCCGAGCGTCGCGTTCGACCGGGGCCGCTAGAAAGCCGGGAGATCAGCGATGCCCGCCCGCGGCGAGGATCGCACGCGTCGCGTGGTCCGGTCCGAAGTCCTCGGCGCCGTCGATCGACAGCATCTCGGCAAGGCGCGTGCGCGCGCGATTGACGCGGCTCTTGATCGTGCCGACCGCGCATTCGCAGATCGCGGCGGCCTCCTCGTAGGAGAAACCGGCAGCACCCACGAGAACGAGCGCCTCGCGCTGGTCGGCCGGCAATTTGGCAAGCGCGGCGCGGAACTCCTGCATCTCCACGCGCCCCTCCTGTTCGGGATGGGACTTCAAGCTCTCCGCATAGCTGCCGTCGGTGTCTTCCACCTCGCGCCTGCGCTTGCGGTATTCCGAGCGAAACAGATTGCGCAGAATGGTGAACAGCCACGCCGACATGTTCGTGCCGGGCTGGAACGAGTCGATGTTCGCCACCGCGCGCAACAGCGTTTCCTGGACGAGGTCGTCCGCGCGGTCGACATTTCCCGACAGGGAAATCGCGAACGCGCGCAGACTGGGGACGGCGCCCAGCATCGCGTCACGAACGGATGGCGTGAGACTCATTCGGTCGCTCCATCCTCTTTGGGTTCATCGAGACGGCGCAGCAACACATCGAAGCGGTCTGGGACCCCTTCGCTCACGACCTCATCGAACATGACCCGGAGCTGCTGGCCGAGCTTGGCCTGGGCGTCGCGCCCCAGGCGTCCGCGGGCCTTCTTGGTGGGCATTTCGGTCTGCATGTTTCCGGGCCTAACTGTCTTATCGTCCTTCATAACTTCTCTTCCCCCGCCTCCCGTTCGTGAAACATTCGCGCCGATCTGCCCCTGATCAGGAAGGCATAACGCGTTGTCGGACATGCTGTTCCCGGCACCCGGAACTTTTTTTGCGGAGGGGCGTTTTCTGCAGGTAATGTCGGCGGGACAGACGGGAGAGTTTTCGTGCTCAAATCACAAATGGTAGCTCAATACCTTCCATTTCTTCGGCGCTATGCGCGTGCGCTGACAGGAAGCCAAGCGTCGGGTGACGCCTATGTCAGTGCGACGCTGGAAACGCTGGTGAATGATCCGGCCTTGCTCGACGGCGGCGGCGCGCGCGTCGGGCTCTACCGGCTGTTCACGAAGATTTGGAATTCAATCGGCGTCAACAACGAGACGCCACGTTCGGTCGACAACATGCCGGCGGACGTCCGCCTCGCGAACCTAACGCCCCGGCCGCGACAAGCGTTCCTGCTTGTCGCGCTCGAAGGTTTTTCCGAGGAAGAAGCCGCGCGTGTGCTTGATGTCGACGTTCCGGCCCTGCGGGCGCTGGTCGAAGAGTCGGGCCGCGAGCTTGCGGCCGACATCGCGACCGATGTCCTCATCATCGAAGACGAGCCCTTCATCGCGATGGACCTGGAAGCGCTGGTCGAGAGCCTTGGCCATCGCGTGCTGGGGGTCGCGCGCACGCACAGCGAGGCGGTCGCGCTGGCGAGGAAGAAGAAGCCGGGCCTCATCCTGGCGGACATCCAGCTTGCCGACGGCAGCTCGGGCCTCGACGCCGTCAATGATCTGCTCGAAGCGTTCGAGGTGCCGGTGATCTTCATCACGGCCTATCCGGAACGGTTCCTCACCGGCGAGCGGCCGGAGCCCGCATTCCTGATCGCCAAGCCGTTCCAGCCGGCGATGGTGTCGGCGATCGCGAGCCAAGCGCTGTTCTTTGCCCGCAATGCCAAGCGGCGGGAACGTCAAATGACCGGCTGAGCTGCGCATCAACGCGCCGCACCACCGCGTCGATCATGCGTTCATTCGCCGAATCCTAGTCTCCGTCGACCACACGAAGATGTTGGCTTTCGCGGATGCGAACGCCGGACGACATCGCGGCAGCCGCAAATGAGGTGCCTATTGACCGCCAATCTGAAAGCCTTGTTGGTCGAGGACGAGGTTCTGGTCGCCGCAATCGCGGTCGATGCCCTCGAGGAGCTCGGCTATCAGATCATCGAGGCGGGGACCGCGAAGGCCGCGCTGGCACTTGCCGCCTCGGACGTGGGAAGCTTCGCGTTTGCGATCATAGACGTTGGCCTGCCTGATGGGCGGGGTGACACGTTGGCGGTCGAGTTGCGGCGGCTGCGAAGCGATCTTCCGATCATCATCGCAACGGGCTATGGCGATTCAGGGATCGATGAACGCCTGCGCAACGACCAAACGGTCGTTCTCGGCAAGCCTTACGACATCGGCCAGCTGCACACCGCGATCAAGTCGATTGCGTAAGGAACATCTCTCAAGCCCGAGGAGGTTTGGAAGCCACCATCCATGTTCGGAACGTTCGGCGGGGTTGCTCCTTTATCGTGTTGGCGAACGAACAAGAGGTTCGCGGGTGTGAGGTGGTCAAGGCCGAGGAGGATTCGGGTTCCGTCAATGCGGCGCGGGAATTGTCCGTCAAGCTCGCTGCTGCCATCTTGCGCCGGATTTAGCGCTCGTGAAATTTGAGAGTTCCAATGCGTAAACCCATACTGGCGACCCTTTTCGGGATCGCGCGGATATGAGGCTGATGGAAGACCGCGACAGAAACGACGCTGTACCTGGTTCGTGCGAGAGTGAGCCCGTTGGGGAGTCTCATTCCGAGCCGGCTCAAGATTCGTTTCCCGATCCGCAGGCGGTGCGCGTGGCGCTCGAAGCCGGCAAGATCGGGGTATGGTCGTGGGACATCCAATCCGACGCGGTGACCTGGTCGAGCAATCTGGAAGCGATACACGAACTGCCCGCCGGCAGTTTCGACGGCACATTTTCGTTCGTCCAGAACGACGTTCATCCAGATGATCGGGCCGAGCTGCAGGCAGCCGTTCAGGAGAGCCTGCAGAGCGGCAAGCCATACCACGTGCAATATCGACTGGCGCCGCGGCCGGACAGGGAAGATCGCTGGGTCGAGGCCGTCGCGACCGTCGTGATGGAAGACGGCAGGCCGCAGCGATTGCTTGGGGTGTGCCGCGACGTCTCCGAGCGGGTCCGGCTGCTGCGTGAATTGCGCGCGCGCGCCAAACAGCAGGAGGCGGTTGCGCGCCTCGGCGAGAAGGCGCTGACCGAGGTCGACCTGCAAAAACTGTTCGACGAGATCGCCACCACGGTGGCGGACATCCTCGGCGTCGAGTTCGTCAAGATCCTCGAACTCGTTCCGGGCGATGCCGAGCTGCTGCTGCGCGCCGGCGTCGGCTGGAAGCCGGGGCTGATCGGGACCGCGCATGAGTCGACCGGTCGCCATTCCCAGGCCGGCTACGCGCTCGCCTCGGGCGGTCCGGTCACGGTCACCGATCTGAGGTCGGAGACGCGATTCAGCGGTCCGGCGCTGCTCTACGATCACGGGGTCACGAGCGGCATCAGCGTGCCGATCGCCGGGCGCGACGGGCGCGCCTACGGCGTCATCGGCGCGCACACGGCGCGCCAGCGGCGCTTCGACGAATATGACGTGTCGTTCCTCAGCGCGATCGCCAATGTGATCGCGGGCGCGATCCAGCGCCGGCAATTGGATCAACGCCACGAGCTGATGATCCGCGAGCTGCGGCATCGATCCGGGAATCTGTTTTCTCAGCTGCTCGCATTGTTCTCCCAGACCGCCAAGAACTCGCGCAGCGTGCCGGACTTGGCGACAAAATACGAGGCGCGCGTGCTCGCGCTCGCGGGCGCCCACCGGCTCATCACCGAAGGCGGCTGGAACGCGGCCTCGTTGACCGATCTGTTGCGCGCGCTGCTCGGGCCCTATCTCGACCGCATCTCCCTCACCGGTCCCGACGTGTTCCTGGAGCCCGATCCCTCGTTCGCGCTCAGCACCGCGCTGCACGAGCTCGCGACCAACGCCGCCAAATATGGCAGCCTCTCCGTGCCAACGGGTCGTCTCGATCTCGCGTGGTCGGTGAACCGCAGCGCCAAGGGTCTCACGCTGACCCTTGATTGGAAGGAGAGCGGCGGCCCGCTGCCGAAGCGTGTACGCAAGCCGGGATTTGGATCGCGGCTGACCGCGATGGTGATCGAACGACAACTCAACGGCGAGGTGCATCGCTTCTTCACGCCGAGCGGCATGGAAGCGCGTTTGATCGTACCCCTGACGCACGAACGTTGGCCCGGCCGCGTGCTGCGCACAATGTCGGATGAGCCTGGCGATGCCGCGAGCGCCCAGCAGGCATCTTCCGCCGAGCCCTGAAAGGCGCGCGAACGGCCGGCAGCCTACGGCCAAACCATAATACCTACGGAATAGCCCTTAGGGTCCTTCCCTGAATTTCGCGGTTCCGCGGCGCTCGGTATGCATCAGCCGACCCGAATTCATGAAGGGAACGGACCATGATGCCGCAGCCGGTGCTCCGCACCTCCTCCTACCGCCAGTCCACTCCCGTCCCGTCCTACCGCCGGTCCACTCCCGTCTCGTCCTACCGCCAGTCCACTCCCGTCACGCCTCCACCGCACGTCGGCGACGCGATCGAGATGATGGGCGCGCCGATGTCGTTCGGTCGTAATGCCGAAATTTATGGCGAAGGCGAGCCGTCCGACTACCTTTACAAGGTCATCAGCGGAACCGTGCGGACCTACAAGGTGCTCGGCGACGGGCGCCGGCAAATCGGAGCATTTTATCTTCCCGGCGATGCCTTCGGCCTGGAAATCGGGGCCGCGCATACGTTTTCGGCCGAAGCCATCACCGACGCCAGGATCCTGGTGATCAAGCGCAGCGCCGTGACCGCACTGGCGGCGCGAGACAACTCCGTCGCGCAGCAGTTGCTGGCCATGACGTCGCGCGAGCTCGAGCGCCTGCAGGGGCATGTGATGCTGCTGATCAAGACCGCGCAGGAGCGCGTCGCGGGCTTCCTGCTCGAAATGGCCGATCGCGCCACGGCGAGGAACGAGGTCGAACTGACGATGTCACGCCAGGACATCGCCGACTATCTCGGCCTGACGATCGAAACGGTGTCCCGCACGCTGACACTGCTGGAGAACGCGGCCACGATCGCGTTGCCGACGTCGCGCCGGATCGTGCTGCGCAATCGCGGCGCGCTGCACCGGCTCAATTCCTGATCGCGGGCGGAGCCAGACAATGAAATCGCTCCTCGTTCTCGCGATGCTGGGGCTCAACCTGATCGCCAGCGGCAGCGCGCAGGCCCAGAGCGCGCAACGCGGCCTGAACTTCGTGCGCGCGAACTGCTCCAAATGCCATTCGATCGACAAGGTCAGCCCCAGCCCGCTCGCGATCGCACCGCCCTTCCGGACGCTGCACCTGAAATATCCGGTCGAGGACCTGCAGGAATCGCTCGCGGAGGGGATCGTCGTCGGGCATCCAGCCATGCCCGAGTTCCGCCTTGAGCCTGACCAGGTCGGCGACGTGATCGCCTATCTCAAGACGCTCGAGCGGTAGCGTTGCTAGCCGCTGCGGCGTCAGGGCAACGACCCAACGCGCTGGAAGAAAAAGTGCGGCCGGTTTGACCTGCATCAAAGAGCGGATCGCCCGTCCGTTTCATTCAGGGAATGCGCGGTTTGCATTGCGGGGCAGTGCCGACCGAGGGGCCACGAGCGGGGTCGTTCATGACGGCGGGCACACGAAAAATAATGACGTTCGGTGAGGGGGGGCTCGCATTCGCGTTCGCGGCGCTTGCGATGCTTTCGATCGTCGTCGCGGCGAAAGCCTATACGCCCGAATATGCGTTCCACGCCTATATCTTCGCGGCCGCGAGCGTTGCCGCGGTGTTCGCGATCTTCAATCGCTATTTTGATCGCCCCGCTGAGCGCCCGCCGCTGACCATCGACGGGCGACCCAATTACAACATGGGCCCGGTCAAGTTCACGACCGTTGCGGCAATGTTTTGGGGCATCGCGGGTTTCGCCGTCGGGCTCTATATCGCCTGCGAGCTGGCGTTTCCGTTTCTCAATCTCGATCTGCCTTGGATCAGCTTCGGCCGGCTTCGCCCGCTGCACACCTCGGCGGTGATCTTCGCGTTCGGCGGCAACGTCCTGCTCGGCACGTCCTTCTATGTCGTGCAGCGCACCTGCCGCGCGCGGCTCGTCGGCGATCTTGCGCCGTGGTTCGTCGTGCTCGGCTACAACCTTTTCATCGTGATCGCCGGCACCGGCTATCTGCTCGGCATCACGCAGGGCAAGGAATACGCCGAGCCCGAATGGTACGCCGATCTGTGGCTCACCATCGTGTGGGTCACCTATTTCCTGGTCTTCCTCGGCACGATCATGCGGCGCACGGAGCCGCACATCTACGTCGCCAACTGGTTCTACATCGCCTTCATCCTGACGATCGCGGTGCTGCACCTCGGCAACAATGCCGCCGTGCCGGTCTCGCTGTTCTCGTCGAAGTCCTACATCGTGTGGTCAGGCGTGCAGGATGCGATGGTGCAGTGGTGGTACGGCCACAACGCGGTCGGCTTCTTCCTCACCGCCG
>CAYZMR010000104.1:0-5267 GCA_964479515.1 uncultured Hyphomicrobiales bacterium
AGCGGATCGATCATCGCGGCGGTCTTGTGGCGCAGCTCGGTGCGCTCCTTCGACATCGCCAGGAGGATGAAGGCGGTCGCGATCGTCATCAGGAAGGCTTCGAGGCTGAGCACGCTCAACCACGCGCTCGACAGCACGCTCTCGGCGTCCTTGCCGTGCAACAGCGCGGTAAGCGGCGTGCGCAGCAGGTAGAGCGCGCCGTCGGTGAAGAACAGGCAGATCGCGGGCCAGCGCGAGACCAGGGGCTCGTCGCGCCCGCGCCAGAACTCATAAGCCGTCAGCCATGCGTAGGTCGCGATGATCATGGCGCTGATCTGGCCGCGGAATTCGGCCCCGCCGTCAAATCCGGGCCAATGCGACACGATGAGCCAAAGCGCCGCGCCGGCCATCAGCGATCCCGGCAGCGCCTCGCGGCCGTTGAAGACGCGTGCGCCGTTCCAGGTCACGCCGAACGACGAGAACAGGAGAACGTTGGCAAGGTCGATCGAGATCAGGTCCGGCACCGAGCCATAGAGGCCGTAGAGCATGACCGAGAGCGCGCGCATCAGGTGCGCGGACGCCCACCACGCAACCGCGTGGACGCGCGAGTTCTGGACCCACACCAGAAGAAGTAGAAGTCCGAGTATGGCCTCCACATCGATCGTGAGGAGGAACAGCGTATTCACCTCGAACGACATGAAGCCGGTCACTCCGCGATGGTCTTTCTACCGATCGTAACCCCACGGATGGGTCTACAGGCGCAGGCTATAAAAAAGGTGAAAGCGATCGCCACAACGGTGCTCGCGTCCGGTATGGTTACGCAGACGTTCACCAAGTCGCGAGACTTGGCCAGAATCCTTTGTCAGCTTGAAACGACTGGCGTGCGCGGATGTCGACGTGTTGCGCGGACGCCTATTCGGCGGGCACCGCTCCGGGGCCGTCGCCGGCGTCAGCCAGCGCGCCCATCACGTGGTCGAGCTTGTGGCCGGCGCGCATCGCCTTGGCGGTGAGATAGCGACGATTGTGCGCGTTGACCGGCGCCTGCAACCCCTTGCGTCCCGACACTTCGATGCCGGCTGCCATCAACCCGTTGAGCTTGGCCGGATTGTTGGTCATCAGCAGCACGCGCTCGCAGCCGAGCATCTGCAGCATGCGCGCCGCGACGCCGTAATCGCGCTCGTCGTCATCGAAACCGAGCGTCGTGTTGGCGTCGACGGTGTCGAGACCGCAGTCTTGCAGCGCATAGGCGCGGATCTTGTTTGCGAGACCGAGGCCTCGGCCCTCCTGCTCGAGATAGAGAATGAGGCCGCCGCCCTCGTCCTTCAGGCGCGTGAGCGCGAGGCGAAGCTGGTCGCCGCAATCGCACCGGCTCGATCCGAACACGTCGCCGGTGAGACAAGCCGAATGCAGCCGCACCGGCACGGGCCTGGAAAAATCCGGCTTGCCGACGACGACCGCGACCGAGCCGCCGCCGACGGCGTCGCGGAACACGACGAAACGCGTGTCGATGCCGCCTTGCAGCGGGACCTTGGCCTCTCCGGCGATTTCCAGCGACTGGAGCGAGTCCTGGCGGAATTTCGCGACCGCCTCCGCCGCGACCAGCACGGGTCGCGGATCAATCAGGGCGCTCGATGCGGCCTGCGCCTCGGCGACGAGCAGCGCCGGCAACCGCTGCGCGAGCTTGGCAAGCTGGATCGCCGCAATCGCCGATAGTCCGGCCGGTTCGACCGTCTCGGCGTCGATCGGCTCCGCGTCCGCATCAGCGACGAGCGAATAGATCGCATCCGGGCCCGTGTGAGATGGCAAGGGCAGCATCACCGGACCCGCCGTCTCGACGTCGAGCGCCGCAGCACGCCGCGCGGTGATCACCAGCCTCGGAGCATGCGGCGCGCACAACGCCTTGAAGGCAGCGAGCCGCGCAACGTTGAGACCGTCCACCGGCAATGCGATGAGAAAGTTGGCGGATGCGCAAGAAAACATCACAGGCCGCCCAGCCCGGAACTCGGCGAGGCCGCGCTGGACCATGACGCGATCTGGCGAACCGAACACTCCGCCCCCTGCGTGTCCGTTTCCGTTTTTCATACGTACATGTTCCGCAACAATTCCTGTGGTACAGTGAAAACCGCGAACCGCCTTAGTATTCCGTCTGTTAGCTGAAGTTCCTGGGTAGCAGATTAGTGTGGCTCTATGAAGTCCCCGTTCCATGAACGAGCGTTAATCGCGGACGGGCAGGCGCTTGAGCAGACGGCTCGCCCTCCTGCCGCGGAACCCCCGCAAGGCCGGCACGACAATGGCGACGGCTGGGAGAAAGTTCCGCCGCAGTTTCGGGCTGCGGATGGGGTCCTCCCGTCGCCGTGGGAGGAGCGATTCGGCCCGCTGCGCCAGGGGACCGTGGACGATCTGGTGGTGGTCGGGCAGCTCGGGCAGTCGATCGACGGCCGTATCGCAACGATGAGCGGCCATTCCAAATACATCAACGGATCGGCCGGGCTCGACCATCTGCACCGGTTGCGCGCCGTGGTTGACGCCGTGCTGGTCGGGGTCGGGACCGCGGTCGCCGACAACCCGCAACTCACGGTTCGGCGTGTCGCCGGGCCGAGCCCGGCGCGGATCGTGCTCGACCCCAAGGGCCGCTTGCCGCCGCAGGCGCGGCTCTTGGCCGCAGACGGCGTGCGCCGCCTCGTGGTCACGGCCGAGGGCGCGCAGCCGTCCCCGCCGGGCACCGAGGACATCCGTCTGCCGGCGCCCGGCGGAGAGATGGCGCCGGCGGCGATCCTGCGCGCGCTCTACGAGCGGGGCTTCCGCCGCATCCTGATCGAGGGCGGCGCCCACACGGTGTCGCGCTTCATCGCGGCGGGCTGCCTCGACCGGCTGCATGTCGTTGTCGCACCAATCATTATCGGTGCGGGCCCGTCAGGCGTGACGCTCAAGCCGATCGCGCGCGCCGATGAAGCGCTGCGCTGCTCGCCGATGCGCGCGCATCTCATCGGCGAGGAAGTGCTGTTCGACTGCGACCTGACGGCTCAGCGCGTCGTCGTCGGGCGCGCGAAGAAATCCACGTGACCGATGCGCATGGCTGAACGGCCGGCCGCGATGTGGCCGCGCCGGCGCGCGAGCCAGCCGATGACGTCGTCGATCGGAACGCCGATCTCGCGCGCTGCGGCGGCCCAGCCGGCCAGCACTTCTGTCTGAATCTCCACAGCTTTCGGGCCGAAGACCCAGTCCGACGATCCTTGCGTCACCGCATAGCCCACGGCCTTGAAGCGCTCCGGCGCGGTCACCGCGGCCTCCGGCCCGAGCGCCGGCCCAAAGCCCTTGTCGGTGCGCTGATGCTGGTTGACGGCGTCGATCAGCGTCAAATCCAGCGGATCGACCGGGTCGAGCGTCGCCAGGCCGTCATAGGTGAGCGCCGCATAGACCGGCAGCCGGCGCGCCGCCGTTTCGGTGACCAGGCGCTCCAGCCACTCCTGCGACACGAGGTCGAGCAGCGCCGAGGTGGTCACGAACTCGACCGGACCATCGAGAACAAGCTCGAGGTCGCGCGCGAGATCGACCGGAACCGGCTCGACGTTCAGTTGTGGCGGCTTCGACAGCGCCGCCGCGCGGGCGAGCAGCCCGAGGTCGTTGTCGGCGAGCCGCCAGCGCTGCGTGCGGGGCAGGCGCTGGGTGAGCGCACGCAAGGTCGAGCCGGTGCCGCAGGCAAGGTCGACCACCGCGATCGACGGCCGGTCGGCCAGCGCGGCGGCGACGGCATCGAGCACCGCGGCACTGCGCGCGCGCCGATCGAAGGGCTCGCGCAGGCTGAGCCATTCGGCCGAGAAGCTCACAGGACCCTCTCGATCGCGCCGGAGAACAGCGCGGCCGAACCTTGCCAGGTCGGCAGCGCGTTCGCGGCCGCGAGCGCGCCCGCGCCAAGGCGCGCGCGCTCATCGGGACTTTCGATCAGCCGGCGCAACGCCGCCGCGAGCGCTTGCCGATCATTCGGGGGCACGAGCACGCCCGCCTCGCGTGATACCGTATCCGGGATCGCTCCGGCCGTCGTCCCGATCACGGGAAGGCCGTGCGCGAGCGCTTCGGCGAAGGCCATGCCGAAGCCTTCGTGGCGCGACGGCAGCACGAACAGGTCGGCCTGCGCGTAGAAATCCGAAAGCCGCTCCGCGCTGACCGCCCCGATCAGGTCGACGCGATCACCGAGCCCGTGGCGCGCGATGTCGGCCTTGAGCGCCGCCGCCGCCTCCGCGTCGCGTTCATCGCCAACAATGGCCAGTCGCCAGGGCAAGGCGGCAAGTTCGGCGAGCGCCGCGATCAGCACATCGTAGCCCTTGCGCGGCACCACCGAGCCGACCGCGAGCAGTGCCACCACCGTGCCGCGCTTCGCGGCACGGCGCACTGTCGCCGGGCGATCCGTGCCCGGCGGCGCGATCGTCATGCGCCCCGCACACACGCCGTAGTCCGCGGTCAGCGCGCGCGCGGTCGCGGCGCTGTTGGCCACGACGGCGCGCGCGCAGTCGAGCGCGGCGCGCTCGCTGATCTGCAACGCCTTCGCGTCGTCCGCGCTCAACCCGGTCTCCAACGCGAGCGGATGGTGCACCAGCGCGATCAGCGGATGCGTCGCGGCAAGGCGCGCCGCGATATCCGGCATCACGCCGAAGGCGAGCCCGTCGATGATGATCGCCCGCCCGGGCGGCACCGCGGCGAGCTTTGCCTCCGCGGCCTTGCGCATGGCGTCCGGCGGACGCGGAAAGCCGTCGCCCAGATCGAGCACCTCGATCCGCCAACCGAGCGCGGCAAGCTCCGCGATCATGCGCCGGTCATAGGCATAGCCGCCGGTCGGCGTCGCCAAGTCGCCGGGCACCGCGAAGGCAAGATCGCCCTTCACCACAAGGGCGCCTCATACCACGCGCGCGCGGTCGGCGATTCCGAGACGGTGACACGGATGTTGAAGATCTCGCGGCCGGGGCGGCCAAGTTTGTCGGCCTTCACCGCCGCGGCCATCTTGTCGTGCACGTATTTGCACAGGAATTCCGTGGTGGTGTTCTTGCCCTTGAATTCCGGAAGGTCGTCGAGGTTCTTGTAGTTGATCGCGCCGAGCGTCGCCTTGAGCGCATCGCCGGCGCGGCCGATGTCGACCACGATTCCGTTCTTGTCGAGCACGTCGGCAAGAAACGCGACCGTGACCACGAAGGTCGCGCCATGCACCGCCTGCGCGGGACCGAAGACCTCGCCCTTGAACGAATGCGCGATCATGATGTGATCGGAAACCTCGACGGCGTAAGCACCTTCCACGG
>CAYZMR010000104.1:5367-12645 GCA_964479515.1 uncultured Hyphomicrobiales bacterium
GAATGCGCGATCATGATGTGATCGGAAACCTCGACGGCGTAAGCACCTTCCACGGGAGCCTCTTGGGTTAGGCGGCAGCGGCCGCCGGATAACGGATGAGTTGGCAGAGGCCGCCGCTCGCCGGGCCGAGCATGCCGGGAAGACGCTCCGGCAGGTCGGCAAACGGTATCGCCGGCTCGAGCAGCGCGTCGAGTGCCGGATCGTTCAGGAGATCGAGCGCGGCGGACAGGCGGCGGTGATAGTCCCAGCGCGGCCGGTGCGAGGGAGCGACTTGGCCGACCTGACTCGAGATGAGACGGAGCCGGCGGCTGTGGAACGCGGCGCCGAGCGGCACCTGTACGTCGTCGGCGCCATACCAGGAGAGCTCCAGCACCGTCGCTTCGTCGCCCGCAAGCCGCAGCGCGGTCGCAAGCCCGGCCGCCGACGCGCTGGTGTGGACCACGAGGTCGCAGCCCTCGGGCGCCTTGTCGGGCGCGGCGAATACAGCGCCGAACTTTTGCGCGATGGCGGCGCGTTCCGGATTGATATCGATGACCGTGACCTGCGTGCCGGGCATGCGGGCGCACAGCCGCGCGACCAGAAGGCCGAGCACGCCCGCGCCGACCACCGCGATGCGATCCGCCGGACCCGGCGCCGCATCCCAGACGGCATTGAGCGCCGTTTCCATGTTGGCGGCGAGCACGGCGCGCTCCGGCGGCAGATGTTGGGGCAGCAGCACGATGTTTTTCTCAGGGATGTTGAACACGGTCTGGTGCGGATAAAGCGAGAAGCATAGGCGGCCTTTCAGCGCCGCCCGGCCCTCCTCGATGCGCGCCACCATCGCGTAGCCGTATTTCACCGGGAATGGGAACGTCCCGCCCATGAATGGCGCGCGCATGCGCGTAAATTCGCTCTCCGGCACGCGTCCCGCAAACACAAGCCGCTCGGTGCCGCGGCTGAGCGCGCTTACGACCGCGCATAGGCGCAGCTCGCCCTCGCCAAGCGGCGCGACCGGCTCGGCGCGGATTTCGGCCTTGCCGGGGCCGACATACCAGAGCGCCTCGGCGCGCTGTTTACGGCTTGCAGCCATCTGATCCCGAATTGGACACCCGAACCGGTCGCCCGCTATATCCTGTGCGGCACGGAAAAGCACCCCAACCCATGTCAGAAAGCGCCCTCCCCGACTTCGCGGCGGCCACGCCGGCCGATCCGCTCACGCGCCGGCGCATCGTGTTCACGCTTGTCGTCCTCGCCTCGATGGTCGGGCTGATCTGGCTGTTGTCGTTTGCGCTCTCGGCCGGCGGATTCGGCATCACGGATTTCGTCCTCGTCGTCCTCTTCGCCGTGACACTGCCCTGGTCGGTGATCGGCTTCTGGAACGCGACGATCGGGCTCTTCATCATGCGGACGCGCGACCCTGTCGCCGCCGTCACGCCGGTCGCGAGGCGCGTCACCGGCACCGAGCCGATCGTCGCCAAGACCGCGATCCTGTGGTGCGTGCGCAACGAGGACACCGAGCGCGTCATCCGCAACATCGAGCCGATGATGGAAGGGATCGCGGCGGCCGGCATGGCGCGGCAATTCCAGGTCTTCATCCTGAGCGATACGAACTATCCCGAGATCGCGGCCGTGGAAGAGCCGCGCTTCGCCGCGCTCAAGGCAAAATGGGACGGCCGCCTCGCGCTCACCTATCGGCGCCGCACCGACAACACCGGCTTCAAGGCCGGCAACATCTTCGATTTCTGCACGCGCTGGGGCGGCGACTATGACTTCGCCGTCACGCTCGACGCCGACAGCTTCCAGACCGCCGAGTCGATCCTGCGCATGGTGCGCATCATGCAGGTCGAGCCGAAACTGGGAATCCTGCAGAGCCTGGTCGTCGGCCTGCCCTCGACCAGCGCCTTCGCGCGCATCTTCCAGTTCGGCATGCGGCTCGGCATGCGCTCCTACACGCTCGGCAGCGCGTGGTGGCAGGGCGACTGCGGGCCCTACTGGGGCCACAACGCGGTCATTCGTCTGGCGCCGTTCATCGCGCATTGTCAGATCCCGCCGCGCCCGGACGGCACGCATATCCTGAGCCACGACCAGATCGAGGCCGTGCTGATGCGGCGCGCCGGCTACGAGGTGCGCGTGCTGCCGGAGGAAGGCGCGAGCTTCGAGGAAAATCCGCCGACCTTGCTCGAATTCATCCGCCGCGATCTGCGCTGGGCGCAGGGCAATATGCAGTACTGGCCGTATCTGGTGATGCGGGGGCTCCGCCCCGTCAGCCGCTACCAGATCGCCTTCGCGATGCTGATGTTCATCGGCTCGCCCGCCTGGATCGGACTTCTGGTCATCGGCACGCTCGCGCTTGCGGCGGCCGGCACGCCGGCCGTCTTCATCCGCGCCGACGCCGGCACGACGCTGTTCGTCATCATCCTGATCATGTGGTTCGCGCCCAAGATCGCGACCGTGATCGACGTGCTGTCGCGGCCTGCCCTGCGGCGCGCCTTCGGCGGGCCCGCGCGCTTCATCGCAAGCGTCGTCACCGAGACGATCTTCTTCCTGATGCTCTCCCCGATCATGTGGGTCGGCCACACGATGTTTCTCACCGGCCTGGTGCTCGGCCGCAAGATCGGCTGGGGCGGGCAGGCCCGCGACGACCATGCGGTATCCTGGGGTGACGCCGCGCGAACGCTGTGGCCGCACACGCTCACCGGCTGGAGCTGCATCCTGGTGCTGGCGTTCACCGTGCCGTCCGCGATCCCCTATGCGCTGTTCATCGCCGCCGGGCCCGCGCTGTCGATCCCGTTGGCCGTGATCACGTCGTGGCCGGGCGTCGGGCGCATGCTGATGCGCTTGGGCGTCGGTGCGCTACCGGAAGAGAACGCGCCGCCGGCGCCGCTGCGCGCGCTCGCGCTGCCGGCGATCGAGGCCGCGGCGGCGCGCGCGTAACGTGCGCGACGCGCTCCGCACCGCGCGCGGCGTCATCCGGTCGCTGCGCATCTATTATGGCGGCAGGCACGACCGCGCCGCGATGGACGCCCTCTACGCGCGGTTCGTGAAGCCGGGCGACCTCGTGTTCGACGTCGGCTCCCATGTCGGCGACCGCGTCGCGGCGTTCCGCCGGCTGTCCTGCCGCGTCGTCGCGTGCGAGCCGCAGCCCGCGCTCGCCAAGACGCTGCGGCTGATCTATGGGCGCGACAAGCTCGTGACGATCGATCCGGTCGCGGTCGGCCGCGAGGCGGGCGAGATCGAATTGAGGGTCAACGTCGACAATCCGACGGTGTCGACGGCCTCCGCGGAGTTCGTGAAAGCGTCCGCCGGCGCGCCCGGCTGGGAAGGCCAGAGCTGGGACAAACGCGTGACCGTGCCGATAACCACGCTCGACGCGCTGATCGCGCGTCATGGGCTGCCGGCCTTCATCAAGATCGACGTCGAGGGCTTCGAGGCCGAGGCGCTCGCCGGGCTGACGCAGCCTGTCCCCGCGCTCTCGTTCGAATTTACCACGATCCAACGCGACGTGGCTTATGCCTGCATCGCGCGCTGCACGGCGCTCGGCTTTCGGCGCTACAATGGCGCGCTCGGCGAGAGCCAGCAGCTTGTAGATGCCGACTGGCAGGACGCCGACGCGATCGGCCGCTGGCTGCGCGAACTGCCCGCCGAGGCGAATTCCGGGGACGTGTATGCGGTGCGTTAGACGAAGCCGTCACCCTGAGGTGCGAGCGAAGCGAGCCTCGAAGGGCGACGGCACGCGCGGCCATCCTTCGAGGCCGACCTTCGGTCGGCACCTCAGGATGACGGCTTTGGTTGTTGGCACATTTTTGGTCGCAGGCAGCGCGTTTGCCGCCGACGACCTCGCGGTCGACGTCGTCAACGCGAGCGAGCCGACGCTGTGCGCCGAGACCGACAACGTCTATCTCAAGCTGATGTCGCCCGACGTTCGGCGCTTCACCATCGAGGCGGTGCATCCGAATTACATCGGCACGATCGTCACCGACCGCTCGGCCTTCGATCTGCACAATTGCCCGGCGCTTTCGGCAGCGCCGGTCATCACCGAGCAGCCGCGCCGCATCACCATCTACGAGACGCCTGACTGGCAGCTCGTCGGCCTCACCATCCCGAACTTCTGGCGCCGCGACCCCGTGCCGGTGCGCGTCGGTGACCGGGTCGAGAGCGGCGTGCAGCTCCTGCAATTGTGGACTCGCGCGCATGACCGCGCCGAAGAGGTGCTCGTCCTCTATCCGACCGACGGCTATTGGCGCGCGCGGCCGCTGCCGCCCGCGAACCTGAAATGGAGCGCGTACGGCTCGTCGTTCCTGGTCGGGCCGATCGAGATGAAGGAACGGCCGTACGTCGACCTCAAGGAGGTCGTGTTCGAGCCGGAGACAAAGACGTTCCGCCTGTCGTTTGCGCGCGGCGGCAGCGCGACGTTGCGCCTCGCGACGCTCGATGACGAGCGGCAGGTGCTCGACGTGACGCTCGATCCGCCCGTCGGCGGCGAGATGCCGTTCGCGGCGCTGCGCTCGATGTTCGTCACCGAGATCAACAATGACGTGGCAGAGCTTGGATGGCGGACGAAGGACGCCAAGAGCTTCGAGCGGATGCCCATCATGTATTTCAAGCGCGCGAGCGCGGTCGAGATCTGGGCCGGGCGGCTCGTGCCGTCGCGCCACAACACCAGCGCGCCCGACATGATCTTCCGCGATTTTACGCGCTAACGGCCGCGTCACTTTTCGCGCAACTCGTCCCACGCCCCGCGCAACGGCTCGAACGTGAACCGTACCACGTGCTGTCCGGGCGGCACCGCGACCGCGCGGAAGATCACATCGGCGCGCAAGATATTGGTCGCCGCGCCGTCGACGGTGGCGCGCCACCACGGGTGCCAGACGTCGTTGAGCAGCAGGAGCGCGTCCGCGGGCGTGTCGGTTTCGACGATCACCTCGGTGTTGGCGTAGCGTGCGAGCCGCGCGCTGCCGGGCGTCGATGTCGCGGCGATCGGCGGTGGCTTTTCCAGCAGCACCGTGCGGCTCGGATCGACATCCGCCGGCCAGCCCTCCGCGATCAACGTCGCAAAATCCGCGACGCGCCAATCGCCGAGCATCATCACGCGCGGCAGCGCGCGCGGGTTCTCATAGACATAGGCCTCGCCGGTGCGCGCGACGAAATTCAGATCGCCGGGCTTGATCGCCTTGTCGATCTGCTCGACCGGCACGCCGGTCGCGATCAGCCGCACGCCGAACAGGTCGGCGAAGGCCGAGCGGTAGGACGGATACAGCGGCGAGAACGGCCGCTGATCGGGCGCCGCGACGGTGTCCTCGGCATGCGTCGCGTCAAAAAACCATTTCAGCCGCAGCGGATTGTGCCCGAACACGTGCTCGCAGCCCTGGATCAGGCAGATGTTCGGCCAGTGATAGCCGATGCCGATCAGCTCGACGCGGTCACGGTGGTTTGTCTCCTGCGCGGCGAGCCGCTGCTTGATGAGCCGCACGGTCTCGTTGCGCGTGTCGGGCCGGAGCGCATCGTAGGTCGCCGGCGGCAGGCCGGTCGACTCGTGCGGCGCGTTGTTGAAGGCGAGATCGGCCGACGTGAAGGCCGTGAGCAGCAGCGCCGCCAGCAGCGGCGCGTTCAGCCGGCGCGCGATGCGCAGCACGATGACGGCGAGCACGATGAAGACCGCTCCGGCGGCGATCGGAATTGCGCTCGCCTGCGCGCCGAGGGTCGTGGCGGCGAGCCAGATCGCCGCCATCAGGGCGGCGGCGAGACATCCGCGTTCAATCCAGCGCGACACGCTGTTCGTCTGCGGCAGGCCATCGAGCCAGCGATGCAGCACATAGCCGACGAGAATCGCGAACAATGCCCCAAGCACGAAGGTCGCGTCGGCCGGGCGGCGGAACAGCGTCACGCCGGGCATGAGCTCGTACATCACGTGGAAGGCCGGCGTGTAGCGGCCGAACGCGTAGAGCGCGACCAGCACCGTGGCGATACTGAAAAAGCGGATCTCGCGCGACCACAGCAGGCCGCGCGTTGTCCCGATCAGCAGCGCGACCGGCACCAGCGCGCCGGCATAGAGCAGGCCCATGTTTTGGGCGAGGAACAGGTCGGCCATGCCGAAGCGCTCGTTCCAGGAAAATCCGCCCGGTCCCCAGTAGTCGACCGTCGGGTCCATCGCGCCGAACAGGTCGGCGAACACGAGCGAGAGGAGATGCGCCGGATGCAGCGAGCCGCGTCCGGCATCAGCGAGACTGAACTCCGGCCGGTTCGAGTCGAGCGCGAGCAATTCGGTAAGCAGGATCGGCAACGCCACGATGGCGAGACCGACGAGCGCGCCCGCGATCAGCGGCGCGAGGCTCGCGCGCAGCCGCGTGCGAAAACCGCGCCCGATCCAGTGCGCGAGGACGAAGCCCGCGAGCAGATAGACTTCGAGCAGCGCGACCTGATCGCGCCCGAGCACGATCAGCGCCGCCGCGACCCCGGCGAGCGCGCCCCATCGCCATGAGCCGCGCTCGAGCGCGCGCGCGAGCAGCCACAGCGCGATCGGCAGGTAAGCGAGGCTCATGACCTGCCCGGTGTGCTGCAGCCGCGCGCTCGCGGCGCCGCCGAACGCAAACGCCAGCGCCGCGACCAGCGCGCCGGCCACGTGCCAGCCGCGGTCGCGGAAATAGAGAATGATCCCGAGCCCGCCGAGGAACAGATACGCGAAGCTGACGGCGTCGATCGCGCGGAAGCCCGGCGCCTCGCTCACGATCGCGAGGAGCACGTGCAACGGCGAGGTGAGCATCGACTGCGGGTCGGCGATGTTCGGCCAGCCGGCGAACACGTTCGGCATCCAGAACGGCGAATCCCCGCCGTGAAAGGCACGCGCCATGAATTCGACCGGCGGCAGGAAGGTCGATTTCGCGTCGTATGGCACCGTCACGGCGCCGGAGAGCCACGGCCATGACGGCAGCAGGAAGGCGAGCGCGAACAGCGCGACGGTCACCGGGAGCGAAGGTTCGCGTTCGCAGGTCATTCAAACCGCCACGCGCGTCGCGTCGTATTGGAAGATCCAATCGTAGCGCTGCTTGACCGTCTCCTCGCTCCATTGCGCATCGACATAGGCCTTCGCGCCGGCCGCTTCACGCAGCGCCGGATTGTGAAAGCGCTTGGCCATCTCGTTTGCGCCGCGCACGAGTTGCGCCGTGCGCCCGACGCGCGCCGCGCTGTAGCGCGCAAGCGCGGTCTCGACGTCGCCGCCCGACGCAAGACAGCGCGCCAGCACCATGCCGTCCTCGATCGCCATGTTGGCGCCCTGCGCCAGCATCGGCAGCGTCGGATGCG
>CAYZMR010000105.1:0-12394 GCA_964479515.1 uncultured Hyphomicrobiales bacterium
GCCGGCGGTCGCCAGGATGCCGCCGATCATCGGCTGCGGCGTCTTCACCTGCCATTTGATCTTGCCGGTGTTGTAGTCGACCGCCGTGACGTTGCCGGCCTGCGCTTCCGTCGGGATCACCTTGAAGGCGCCGCCGAGCCAAAGCTTGCCCTTCGGATAAGGCGTGCTCTCGACGTGATACGTCATCGGCTGATGCAGGTTGATCGCATAGGCGAGGCTCTTATGCGGGTCCGTGGCGATCGGCGACCATTCGACGCCGCCGTTCGCGCCGGGAAGCATGCGGGCGCCGGTCGGCGTCGGCAGCACCCACATGTTCTCCTGCGGCACCATCGCGTCGGAGAAGCGGATCAGGCTGCAGTCCTTGCGGTCGTTGACGTAGATGTGCCCGGTCTTGCCGGCGTGCAGCACGGCGGGGACCACCTTGCCGCTCTTGTCCTTGGCGTCGACCAGCACCGTCGGGCTCACGGCGTCGAGATCCCACACGTCGTGGGCGATGTACTGGAAGTGACAGACATACTTCCCGGTGTCGAGGTCAACCGACACGAGCGAGTCGGTGTAGAGGTTGTCGCCCGGGCGGATCGCGCCATCGAGGTCCGGCGAGGGATTGCCGACCACGAAATAGATGCGGTTGGTCTTCAGGTCGACCGAGGGATTCTGCCACACGCCGCCGCCGAGTGTCTTGTAGGGGTCGCCCGCTTCGGCAAGCTTCTTCTTCTCGGCCTCGATGTCGCGATGCAAGTCGCGGCCGGTCGCGTCCTTGGTCGCCCACACGCCGGCCGAATTCTCCGGCGTCGTGTTGAAGGTCCAGAGCAGCTTGCCGTCCTTGGCGTCGAAGGCTTTCACGAAACCGCGGATGCCGTATTCGCCGCCATTGGTGCCGACCAGCACTTTGCCCTTCACGACGGTTGGCGCCATCGTCTCGCTGTAGCCGGCCTCGGGGTCGGCGATGTCGGACTGCCACACCTTGTTGCCGGTCTTGGCGTCGAGCGCCACGAGCTTGGAATCGAGGGTCGCGAGATAGACCCGGTCCTCATAGACCGCGACACCGCGATTGTTCGGGCCGCAGCAATAGGTCGTGATCGGCCCGAGCGGCTGCTTGTAGTGCCAGAGCTGTTCGCCGGTCTTGGCGTCGATCGCGTAGACGTGGCTGAACGACGTCGTGACGTACATCACGCCATTCACGACGATCGGCGAGGTCTCCATCGACTCGCGCAAATCGGTCTGGAAGATCCAGGCGACGCGCAGCTTGTTGACGTTGCCGGTGTTGATCTGCTTCGCCGGATAGAAGCGCTGCTGATTGTAGTCGCCGTTGGTGTGCAGGAAGTTGGCGCTGTCGCCGGCGGCCTTGTCGAGCATCGCCTGCGACACCGGGGTCACCGCCGCGGGCTTGGACGTCGTGGTGGCGGCATCCTGCTTGACCTCCTGGGCGGACGCCGCGCTGAATGCGGCAGCCGCAAGCACAAACGCGCCCGCAACGGGCTTCACGAATCGTGACATGGCGTAGCCTCCCCGGATTTGGACGTATTGCCAAATGTTCCCGAAGGGTGCTCCCCGGCCTTGACGGCTGTCAAGGCGGTATCCCGGCATGTCACCTAGTCGTCATCGCATCCCATCGTTAGGGAGCAAGTTTCATGTCCTGGATGCGGATGATGCCGTCCGGCGGCTGCCGGTAGCCTTGCAGCTTTGCCGCGTGCGCGAAGATCAGCGCCTGATGATAGAGATAGATCAGCGGCCGGTCGGCCTCGATCTGCGCGAGCGCTGCCTCATAGGCCGGCTTGCGCTTGGCCGGATCGGTGAAAGTGCGCGCCTCGTTCAACGCGGCTTGGGTCTTCTCGCTGCAATACTTGCCCCAATTGAAGGGCGTGTTGCAGCCGAGGTGGTTGATGACGTTCTGGTCGGGGTCGACGCGCCCGCTCCAGCCGATCAGATAGATCTGGAAATTGCCTTTGGTGGCTTCCGAGAGCGACGTCGCGAACTCCGTCAGGCGCAGTTTCAGATCGAAGCCGGCCTCTGCCGCCATCGCCTGGATGACTTCGGCCACCTGTTTGAGATCAGGCTGGTTCGGCACCATGAGCTCGAGCGTGATCGGCGTCGCGACGCCCGCCTCCTTGATCAGCGCCTTGGCCTTCTCGATGTTGCGGGCGGGGATCGGGAATTTCGCGATGTAGTAGGGATTCGTCGGGCTCGACCACTGATTGCCCGGCGTGAACTCGCCGTTGAAAACGACCTTGTTGAGCGCATCCCGGTCGATCGTGAGCTCAAGCGCCTGACGCACCTTGGCATTCTGGCCGAGCGGATTCTTGGCTTGATCCGTATTGGCCAGATTGATGGTGAGACCCGTGTACATGAGGCTCGGGCTGACGATCAGCTTCAGCTTGGGATCGCCGCGCACGGTCGGGATGTCGGTTGCGAGCAGCCGTTCCATCAGGTCGAGCGCGCCGGAGCGCAGGTTCGCAAGCCGCACGGTGCTGTCGGGGATCGAGAAGTACGTGACGCGATCGATGTGGATGCGGTCCTTGTCCCAATAGTCGGCGAAGCGCTCGAGCACGATTTTCTCCTGCGCGACGCGCTCGACGAACTTGAATGGACCGGCACAGATCGGCTTTGCGACGAACTTGTCTCCCGCCTCCTTCACGGCCTTCGGGCTGACCATCATTCCGGCGCGGTCGGTCAGTTGCGCGATCAGCGGCGAGAACGGCGCCTTGAGCAGGAGGCGGACCGTCAGCGGGTCCACCACCTCGACCTTGTCGATCTGGGAGAGCTCGGCCTTGCGGAACGAGCCCGGCGCGGTCATGTGGCGGTCAAGCGTGAACTTGACCGCCTCGGCGTCGAAGGTCTCGCCATCCTGGAATTTCACGCCGGGCCGCAACGTGATCGTGACGGTCTTTCCGTCCTCCGACGTCGCATGCGAGAGCGCGAGCTGCGGCACGATGTTGAGCTTCTCGTCGATGTCGAACAGCTTGTCGCACATCGCCGCGAGTACGATGCGGCCCACATAGGAGCCCGCGGTGGTCGGATCGAGGTTGTCGGGATCTTCGGCGAGCCCGATGCGCAAACTGGTTTGCGCGAGGGTAGGCGATACGGCGGCCGTCGCGGCAAGAAACAAGGCGCCGAGTAGAGCGTTGCGAGTCTTCACGATGTCTCTCCCCCAATTTCCGGCGATGCCGCCTCAAGGCCTGTCCTGCTCGGCGACCGCCGCGGCGATGCCGGCCTCGATCGTTTCGCGGTCGAGCGTACCGTGTGGATTTAGCCGCGTCGGCATGAATTTCACGTAGTGGAACAGCCGCTGGCGACCGATGCTTTCGAGCCGCTCGAGCTCGCGGATCGGATCTGCGTGGTCGTCGACGCGCAGGCTGACCGCCGGATATTCCTCGGTCGTCCAGATGACCACAGCCGCCGATTGCCGCCCGCGCTTGTCGCCCCCCGCAGCCTCGCCGGCCGACAGCGCCGCGATCAGCCGGCGCGCGAACGACTTGTGCTCCGACGTCTCGAACGCATGCGCGGTCGCGGCGACGACGTCTGGCCCTGCCAGCATGTTGCCGGCGACCGACAGCCCCGGGCGCACGACGTGACCGCACCAGTCGATGCAGAGCGCGCCGGTATGAACCGCGATGCCGCCTGTTGCATCGTGAACGTGGAGCTGGCGCTGGTCGGCGCCAGCGTCCGGCTTCACCAGATGCTCGACCACGGCGGTCGCCGGCATGCCCTCGCGCAATAGGCGCATGCCCCGGTAGCCCCACAGCGGGTTCGGCAGCGCCTGCGTGGACAGCGCGCCGACCCCGCCTTCGCCATGCAGACACAGCGCGCCGACCGCGAAGAACTTGCTCGCGATCGCGACGCCGTACGCGCCGCTCTCTCGATCACGCGCGATGATGGACCAGGTCATGTCTTACCGCTGCCTCGCCCGGCGGCGCGATGAGACAATGGAAAGGCGCCCTTGTCGAGGTATACAGGACCGATGCAACCGACGTTCACGACACGACCGGATATCCGCGGCACCTTCGGCGCGGTGGCAACGACACATTGGCTTGCGACGCAGACCGGCATGGCGGTTCTCGAGCGCGGCGGCAACGCGTTCGATGCAGCCGTGGCGGCGGGCTTCGTGCTGCAAATCGTCGAACCGCACCTCAACGGGCCGGGCGGGGAATTGCCGGCGATCGTTTTGCGCGCGGGCGCCAGCGTGCCCGATGTGATCTGCGGACAGGGCCCGTTTCCCGCCGACGCGACCGTCGAGCGGCTTACCGGGATGGGCTTGCGGCAAATGCCCGGAACGGGATTGCTGCCGGCCGTCGTGCCGGGCGCGTTCGACGGCTGGATGCTGCTGTTGCGCGACTACGGCACGCTCAAGCTGCGCGATGTGCTCTCCTATGCGATTTTCTATGCGGAACGCGGCTTTCCGCTGGTGCCGCGCATTGTTGCCACCATCATTCCGGCGGTCGAGTACTTCAAGACCGAATGGCCGAGTTCGGGCGAGATCTGGCTCGCCAACGGCAAGGCGCCGCATCCCGACAAGCCGTTCCGCACGCCCGCCATCGCGGAGACCTACCGGCGCATCCTCGCCGAAGCGGAGGCCGCCGCCGGCGACCGCATCGCGCAGATCGAGGCGGCGCGCCGCGCTTTCTATAGAGGCTTCGTCGCGGAGGCGATCGACCGCTTCTACCGCACCGAGTTGATGGACTCGACGGGGACGCGTCATCGCGGGCTGCTCAGCGGCGATGACCTTGCGCGCTACGCGGCGCGCATCGAGCGGCCGGTCTCGATCGGCTATCACGGGCTCGACGTTCACAAGATCGGGCCGTGGTCGCAGGGCCCGATGCTCCTGCAGACCCTGCGGCTCATCGAGCCGCTCGATATCGCCGCAATGGACCCGCTCGGTCTCGACTTCGTGCACACGCTGGTCGAGGCGCTGAAGCTCGGCTTCGCCGATCGCGAGGCGTTCTATGGCGACCCTGACGCTGTCGATGTGCCGCTCGCGACGCTGCTGTCGACGACTTACGCGGACGAGCGCCGCAAGCTGATCGGCGAGCGCGCATCCATGGAATTCCGGCCCGGCGATATCGGCGATGCGAAAGCGCGCATCGCGCGCGTGCTCGCGATGGCGGGCAAGGAAAAGCCGATCGGGCCCGGTGGCGGCGAGCCGACCTTCGCGCCGCTGCCGCCCGAATGGGGCGACACCGTGCATCTCGACGTCGTCGATGCGGCGGGCAACATGATATCCGCGACGCCATCAGGCGGCTGGCTGCAAGGATCGCCGGTGGTGCCGGGCCTTGGGTTTCCGATCTCGACGCGCGGGCAGATGTGCTGGCTGGAGCACGGCCACCCGACGACACTGCGGGGAGGAACGCGGCCGCGCATCACGCTGTCGCCGACGCTCGTCACCCGTGACGGCGAGCCCTATCTCGCGATCGGCACGCCCGGCGGCGATCAGCAGGAACAGTGGACGCTCGCCGTATTCCTCCGCGTCGTGCATCACCGCATGAGCCTGCAGCAGGCGATCGATGCGCCGATGTTCCAGTCGAAACACACGGTGCAGTCGTTTCATCCGCGTGCGTTCGAAGCGGGCCGCGTCGTGATCGAGGATCGGTTCCCGGCGGCAACACGCGCCGCTTTGGAGGCGCGCGGGCATCTGCTCACCGTCGAAGGTCCCTGGGCACTCGGTCGCGTGTGCGCGGTCGGCCGCTGGGGCGGGTTCTTGCGGGCCGCCGCGACACCGCGCTTGATGCAAGCCTATGCGGCAGGGCGATGATGGACGCCGCCTGCGTCTAATCGCTCGGCTGCGCTCCGGCCCGCTCCCGCCATGCCGCGATCAGGTCTGTCACCTTGATGCCGTCGATGGTCATGCCCTCGATCCGGCTGTTGACGATTGCGACATCCTTGAGATCGCCGTCGTCGATCTTCGCGCCCGAAAGATTGGCGTTGTGAAAGCTGCAACCCGCCATGTTCGGATCATCGAAGGTGCAGCCCGATAGATTGACGTCGCGATAGGTCCCGCCCGACATGTTGGCGTTTGCGTAGCTGCTGCCCGCGAGATTGACATCGTCATAGACCGAACCCGAGAGGTCGCTGTCGGTGACCTCCAGCCGATGTGTCTCGCCCTTGATGTTCATGCGCCGTGCTCCCCAAGATTCCGCGGCTTCTCAGCGCTCACGCGGCGAGCCGCTTGACGACGGCGTCCGCCACGCGCTCGCCCGACTCCCACGCTCCCGCGACCGTGCCCCACAGCGTTTCGTGCAGCGCCTCGCCGGCAAACCAGATCCGATCGTTGATCGATTCCGCCAGCACGCCGCGGGCAGGCTGACTCCCGGGCGACGCGCAGGAGTAGGACCCGCGCACCCACGGCTCCCTGCCCCATTGGGTCGCATGCCGGCGCTTCACCGCCGTCTTGACGCTGTTGCCGAAAAGGTCCGCCAACCATCCAATGCCGAACTCGATCATGGCCGCTTCGCCCTGCGCGGCAAGTCCCCGGCCGAAGCTGCCGCCGACATCGATCAGGCAGAGCGAAGTCCCGGAGACGTTGCCGAGCAGCGCCGCGGTCCGATTCGTCGTCGCCTTTTCGTAGACGACATCGTCGCTGCCGAGGCCGAGCGGATTGCCGGGAATTTCGAGCGCAATGTGCTCGTAGCTGCCGAGCGTGAGCTTTTGCACCGCCTCGAGATGGCGGAGCGGCAGGCGCGGCCTGAACTTGAGGATGTCGGCGCCAAGCACGCCGAGCGAAGGCGTGACGACGACGGCCTGCGCCCTCAATGCGCCGTTCGCGGTCTTCAAGGCGACGGACGAGCGGCCCGAATAGTCGATCTCCGTCACGGGCGTCGATAGTTGCACGGGCAAGCCTTGTGCCGACCTCTCCAGAACGGTGCCAAAGCCCTGGCGGCAGAAGTACTCCCGTTCGCGCTCCTCGGAGTTCGCGAAGTCGACCGTCGACACGTCCGCGAGATCCTTGGCACAACTGTAGGCGCCGAGCAGAAATTCCACGAGAGGGCCGAGGTCGCCGAGATCCCTCGGAAGCGCCTGGCTCGCCGGCAGGTCGACGTCGCCCTCGGCGGCGTCGCTGATCGCACGATCGGCGCGCTGCTGCGCCTCGGAAAGCCTTTCGATCTCGGCTGCCTCCGCCTCGCGCCCGCCGACCCGCAGCCGCTCGCCGGCCGGGGCCCGATAAATGTCGAGCTCGCCGAGCGCGCCGAGCATCGTCACCGGGTTCATGGCGGACAGCGGAATCCAATGCGCGCCGCGATCATAGGCGACGCCAAACAGCTTCGTGTCCGTGATGCAGCGCCCGCCGACGCGATCGCTCGCCTCCAGCAGAGCGAAACGCTTGCCTGCCGCAGCGAGACGGCGCGCGGCCGCGATGCCGGCGGCCCCGGCGCCCACGATGGCGACGTCGACGACACCCGACGCCGGGACCTGGCCTAATGCCGGGGTCGTGGCCAGCGCGAGCGAGCCGGCCAGGAAACCGCGCCGGTCGAGCGTGCGGGGAAAGCGGACGGCCAATGGCGCAGAGGTCGTGATGACACCCGCGCGACCGCGTCTCAAATGCGGAGATCTCGTTTCACGACGCTGCGACATGTAAGTGCCGGGTGCCTCGAATCAAACCGTCGGCATCGAGCCGTTCGACGAAACCTGTATGTCGTTCGTTGGCGGCGGCACTATGACGAGCGTGATTTTCTGGCCCCGCAAGAGATCGTGATACCGGCGGACCGGAACGCGGCAAGGCCGTCGTAACCGACAGTCAGGTCGAAATCCACCGCATGAAGTGTTCGAGACTGTATTTCTTGTGGCGATCGAGGACGATGAAACAGAGGTACAGCACGATGATCAAAGCCAGCGCCGTCCAGAGCGCGGTATCGACGTTCATGAAGCGAGCCAGGTAGATCGTCGTTGGCGTCTTGCCCTGCCACCACGCCAGAATCCACAACGGCCACAGTTGCACCGCCAAGTGCACGACATACGCCGTGAGCGCGAAATAGCTGTAGCGCCGGAAGAACATCAGAATCGGACCCGTGCCGGTCACGCGCGGGTTCAGGTCGACCAGGCGATTCAACAGCCACAGGCAAATGAATGTCCCGCCCAAGGAACCGAGGATAAACACAGTGGTCGTCGGATAGAAGCCCGTGGGCCATCCGGTGGCGAAATGCCTCGCGACCCAAGCGGGCACCTCGGATTCCAGCATGGCTCCCGCGACCGCGACCGCGAACATCACAACACCGATCAGCAACAGGCTGAACGGGAGCGACGCCTGCTTATCGGCGCGATAGTAGGTCTGCCCCACCACGAAGCCGATCAGCGGATAGATCAGCCAGGGCAACAGGGGGAAGTATCCGGCGAGGATGAAACTGAGGATCACGTTGGGCAGGTTCTTGTCGTAGTCGAGCTCGCCCTCCTGCCAATAAGAGTCGTAGTTGATGAGGTCGCGCAGCGGCGAGCTTACGAGCAGAATCACGACGCTGATCGCGATCAGGACGCCGGGATGCCAGTTGCGCACCGCCGCGAGGATCATGGCGGCGACGCCGATCAGGGCGAGAATGTCCCAATCGAATGCCTGGGGCGGCAGCCAGATGAGGACGTTCACGGCGAAACCAAGAACGAACACGAACATGCCGCGGCGGAGGCTGTATTTGACGATGTCTTCGGTATCCCGCGCCGCTCGCTTTTGCGATTCGAGCCACAGCGCGTAGCTCAGGCCGGACAGCAGCGCGAACAACGGCGCCGACATGTGCCCGAAAAGCTCGGCCCAATTGAACAGATATTCCGGATACGCGATGTCTTCGGAGAAATGATCGACGGCATGCACCTCGATCATGGAGAGGATCGCCAGCGCGCGCAGGATGTCGATCGAAAGGTAGCGGCGCGGCGCCGTGGAGGGCTCGGCCGAGTCCGGCGGTGCTGCGCTCGGAAATGCCGCGTCCGCGCTGTCCTCGGGCATCGCTTGCGCCGGGTTCACGCGCTAGCACTTCGCCGCGCGCGCCGTCGGCCTCACTGTTGAGGTCTGACGCTGCGCAGAATCTTGTCGATGGTCGCCTGGTTCTCGGCGCGCCCGAGGTCTTTCGGCTCGCCGGAAATCACGACGGCGAGCACTCCTCCGTCGACGCCGGCGTCGAGCGCCAACATCTTGAACACGATAGCCTCGCCCTCGTCGGTACCCGTCCCCTCGAGCAAGCGGACATTGAATTTCTCGACCATGTCGCGCTTGTCGGCGGTCACCTTCATGTCGTCGAACTCCTCGTCGACGAAATCCGTGACGTCCTCGTCGGTCAGCACTGCCGTCTTGTCGGGCAACGGTCCAACCAGGACGGAGAGCGTGCCGTCCTTGCTTTCAACCGACGTCCGCTCGACGCTGTCAGTGCCCTCCTTGGTCACCTTCCAGTCATCGGGGACCCAGAACGAGAACTTACCGCAGGTGTTGATGATGGTGCCGGCGCAGCTCGGCTTTGTCGCTCCAAGCGTCGAGGCCAACACCAAAAAGGCCAAAACTGTCACGCTTGTCACGAGCGAACGCATGGCACGGTCCCCACTCACCAGCAAGAACCGTAGGCTGGCGAAATTTTAGTGTCAATCGATGGCGATCGCGGGCGCTATTCGCGTCGACCTCGGGCGCAAAATAGAGTGAAACGCGGCGCTCAGCGTGACGCAGTTCTATCCGCGATCGGCCGACTCGCCGCGCATGAACTCCTGCACGTCGATCCGCCCAGGCTCGAAGGCGCGCCGCAACACCGGGATCGTATCCCGCGGGTCGCAACGTCCGCACATGAACACATCGAGCGCCGCGTAGCCGTGCTCGGGCCAGGTGTGGATGCTGATGTGCGACTCGGCGAGCACCGCCACGCCAGAGACGCCGCCGCCCGTGAACGGATGGCAATGCGTATGAAGCAGCGTCGCGCCGGCGGCCTCGGCGGCCTCGATCAGGGTCTTCTCGATGAAGGCGACGTCGTCGAGCCGCTTGGCCTTGCGCAGATCCACGATCAGGTGCGCGCCCGCGAACGTCTTGCCGTCGCGCTGGATGAAATAGCCCTTCAGGTGGTCGTCATCGGCCTGTTCGGCGCGAGACTCCTCGACCCCCTTGAAATTAACCGCTGCGCTAAGGCCGATCGCCCCTTCGAAGTGTGTCGCGTCCATGATAGCCCCCTGTCGGCCTTCATCAGTACAGTCAGCAACCAGGTAACGGACCCTTTGGCCGTCCCTTTCTGATTTACCGGCAGTTTTGTTTCCGGCGCCTGAACCTAAGATGAACGGGTCAGGCAGGGATGAGTCGACCCAAGCCAAGGCGTGAAATGCCTTCTGCCACAGCCACTTCCGAAAGTTTTTTCGGCTCGCCCCACGGTCGCGGAGACGCTCGGAGCGGCGCTCCGCACCCGCAGTCCGGCGTTGCCGGCGAGATTGGACTTCCGCTGGCGTCCGTGAGGCGATTCTCAGGAAAATCACCCCGGGGGCCGGACGCTGACGCTGAGTTAGCAATCTGCGCCAGTATCGCCGCGAGGTTGCGTCTAGGGGCGGTCTTGCATTGGCTTCGCGACCATCCTCTGATGGCCTCATGACGACGGTCGCGGCACCCCGGCTCTTGACGATCGACGTCCTGCGCGGCCTTGCCATTTTCATCATGGTGCCGGCTAACATGGCGGCATCCGTCTACGCCGAGCCGCACGCGTTCTGGTTCCGGGTCCTGAGCTCGTTCGCGGCGCCGACCTTCGTCGCGGTGGCCGGAATGATGGTCGCCTTGACGGCGGACAAGACCGAACACGGATGGACGCGCGCACTTGTCCGCGGCGCGCTGCTGCTCGCGGTCGCGGCCCTGATCGAGACCGTGATCTATAAGGTCGTGCCGTTCTATTCCTACGATGTGCTGTACCTGATCGGCATCGCCTGTCCGCTGACCTATTTGTTCACGCGGCTGCCGCGTGTCTGGCAATTGGCGCTGATTGCCCTCGTCTTCATCGCGACGCCGATCCTGCAGTGGACATTCGGCTACACCGACCATCCCGGCGAGTACGTGTTTTGGGGCAGCAAGGCCGGCATGCGCGAAGTGGTACCGAGAAACCCGACCGGGCTCGTCCAGCACCTGTTCGTCGACGGCTGGTTCCCGCTGTTCCCGTGGCTCGGCATCAGCTTTGCGGGCGCCACGATCGCGCAGACGGTCTTGATGCCGGTCCGCGAAAGTGCCTCGCGCTCGGTTGCGCTGGTCGCCGGCGCGCTGCTGATCGTCGGAATCGCGGCCTGGTGGGCCTATCCAGGACGCGCCTATGTGCGCGACGGATTCAGCGAATTGTTCTATCCGCCGACGATCGGCTTCGTCATCACGGCGTGCGGAACCGTGCTGGCGCTGCTGTGGGCGCTTCACTTCGTGTCGCATTCCGCGATATTGGCGCCGTTGCGATGGCTCGGCGAGTGCTCGCTGCTGATGTATGGCCTGCATCTGGCCGTCATCAACACTGTGCTCGAGCCGCTGTTCCCGGATCGGGATTTGCCGACTTTCCTGCTGATCGACCTCGTTACCGTATCGTCACTCATTGCAGTCGCGGCCGCGATCCACTACGCCAAGCGCGCATGGCCGAACCGTCCCTATCTGGTGCGCTTTCTGTTCGGCGGATGATCGATCCGCTCTTTACTGTACTTCGGCTTTCGCGGTTGCCGCAGAAACCTCAAGCGGCTAGTGTCCCGCCCGCGTGAGCGTTGCCTGGAGATGTAGCGGTCGCAGGATCAACTCTAGAGGGATGCAATAGGCACTGCGACTGGCGTAGCGTCGGTATCGTTCAATGCAAGAAACCAATCCTCCCGGTTCCCCTCCGCCGCTCGTGCCTCCGGCAACGCCGTTGTCGAGCCACACGGTCACGCGTCCGTATCCGCTTCCCGAATTGCGTCCCGGCGAGTTCTACGTCGAGCCGATCAATCCCGAGACGGTCAGCGGCCAGAGCCTCTACTGCATCGAGATCGACGATCCGTTCGATCATTTCGCCTATCGGGTGAAGTCGATCGTGGTTTCGGCGCAGACGCCGTTCCAACAGATCGTCATCGCCGACACCTACAATTACGGCCTCGCCTTTTTCATCGACGGCAAGATCCAGAGCGCCTTCGACGACGAAGCGCTCTATCACGAGATGCTGGTGCAGCCCGCGATGCTGATCCACCCGAATCCGCGCTCCGTGCTGATCGTCGGTGGCGGCGAAGGCGCGACGCTGCGCGAAGTGCTGGCACACAATTCGGTGCGCGCGGTGACGATGGTCGACATCGACCAGGAAGCCGTCGAGCTCTGCCGCCAGTTCCTGCCGAGTTGGAGCCGAGGGGCCTTCGAGGACGGGCGCGCGCGGCTCGTGTTCACCGATGGTCGCAAGTTCATCGAGGAGACCGACGAGATCTACGACGTCGTCATCATCGACGTGGTCGACATGCTGGCGGACGGTCCGGC
>CAYZMR010000106.1:0-12326 GCA_964479515.1 uncultured Hyphomicrobiales bacterium
CCGCCGACGAGGCCCGCAACGCCGACCGCATCGCCGAGCAGAGCGAAGAGCTGGAACGACTGATCAAGCAGCGCGAGGCGTTGGGGAAGAGGTGAGCGGACGAGCGGCGGCGCCGGCGCCTCCGGCGGAAAAGAAGGCAGCGGATTTCGATCCGCCGCCTTCGGCATTTGTGTCGTCCGGCTCGGCTATGCCTTCTTCACCGCGGTCGCCAGCAAGCTGGTGCGCTGGTTCCACTGGAACTGGCTCTGCACCAACTGAAGCGCGATCAGCGACGTGGCGCCCAAGGCCGCTGCCTTCTGCGTCAATTCCTCGAGGCATTCGTGAAACGAATTTTCGTTCACACCCTCGATCGACGCATAAACGACGCCAAGCTCCACCTCGCCCGGCGCGATCGTATTCAAGCTGCTGACGCGCATTTTTTTCTCCTAATTGCCGTGGTCGACTTGGTCGAACACCGCCAGCGACTGCTCAAAAGGCGCCGGATCGATCGCCAGCGGCCCCTGGAACGGGCGGCTGAGAAGCATGGCCATGAACAGCAACATGCCGATCAGCCCGGACATGATCGCAACGCCCAGGACATGGGGCCAGCATCGTTCCATGAACAGGACGAAGGAAAGCGCGATGGTCACCGCGGCCCCCACGAGAATTCCGACCCACATGATCGGTGACAACACCTCGGCGGCATGGATGTAGCGTTTATTGCGCGCGAGAATCACTTGCGAAAACGTCGTGAGATACTGGGCCGCGACGATCTCCCGCGCCTTGGTGGCCGGGGTCATCGTGGCGAAGACCGCGAAGATATCGTTGACGTCCTTGCCCGCCGCCGTGTTCCGCTGGCCCTTCTGAAAGCCTTCCCAGCCATGCACGACATGCTCGGCATATTCGCGGATCAGGTGCCGCATCTCGCCCCCCTTGTCGTCATTCATGACGGTGGTCTGACGATAGAGCGGCACAAGCAATGCGGCTTCCTCGCTGGTGTTGGCGCGGGCGGCCGAGAAGGCCTCCCATTCCGCAACGACCGTGAAGCCCAGCAGCACCGCGTAGATCACGCCCACGGTCAGGAAGAGCGGCACCATCACATCGTTGTGACCTTCCCGGACCTGGTGGTGAACGATCTTGCGGCCAATCAGCACGCCGATGATTCCGAAAATCACCGGGCCGCCGACAAACAGGAGCGCATACATCGTCGTGCTCATGGTTGGCCTCCGCCGCCCATGACGCCATCAGAGCTCACCATCTGGTATTTCTCCCCAACCTTGTCGCCCGTGCAGGATTCATACACGGGGATTCCTCGGCGGAGTCAAATCGGCAGGTCGTAGGCCAGATCGATCGGCGCCATTCGGTCATTTTTGAAGATTGCGGCGCAACGCGCGCCGCAACTTCGCTTCCCTCAATCCGCGCTACTCGCGCAAACTCTCCCTCACCGCTTGAACAACCCCATGATCGCGGCCTTCGCGAGCGTGTTGAAATGCAGGTTGAAGCCGACCACGGCGGCCGAGGTGTCGGCCCCGACGTCGAGCTTCTCGGCGCCGACCGCGAACACCGTGAACAGATAGCGGTGCGGGTGGTCGCCTTCCGGCGGGCACGGGCCGCCATAGCCGGGCGCGCCGAAATCGGTGCGCGTCGCCAGCGCGCCCGCCGGCAGCATGCCGCCCGCGCTGCCGGCGCCGAGCGGTAGCTCGGTCACGGTCGCCGGAATGTTGACCACCAGCCAGTGCCAGAAGCCCGAGCCGGTCGGCGCATCGGGATCGTAGCAGGTGACCGCGAAGCTCTTTGTGCCCGCGGGCGCGCCGCTCCATGTGAGATGCGGCGACTTGTTGTCGCCGGCGCAGCCGAAGCCGTAGTTGGCCGAGAGGATGTGATCCTTGCCGAGGTAGTCGCCGTCCTTGAAGCTGTTGCTGGTGACCGTGAACGCCATGATCGCTCTCCCGCCATTCTCTCGCCCGCGCGAAGCCTAGCCGGCGTCGCGCGAAACGCAATTGCTGCCGCGCGCGCTACTTCCCCGCCGCCTTCCGCAGCGCCGCATTGATCCGCTCCTGCCAGCCCGGCCCATCCGCCTGGAAGAAATTCAGCACATCGCGGTCGATGCGCAGCGACACCATTTCCTTGGCGCCCGGGATCGAGGGCGCCGCCGCCGGCAACTCAACTGGCTTGGTGGTCGCGACCTTGAACGCCTTCTCGGCTTCGGATCGCGAATCGCCTGTCGGACGCCGTGCCATGATGTCCTCCGTGGGGCGGGCATTCGCGCTCGCGAATGCCCATGCGTTTTTCTTAACATCCGCTGCTCACGTGGGCATCGCTGCGCGATGCCCACCCTACGACCGCATCACGCAAACCTCTCGCGCGCCCGCTCGCGCGCCTTCTCGGCCTCCACCTCGCGGTCGCGCGGGTGCGCGTGGGTTTGCAGCGAGGCCAGCAGCTTGCGCGCGGCCGCGGACACCTCCTCGACCGCAAGCTCGAACGCCGCGGCGTTTGCCTGCGAGGGCTTGTTGAAGCCCGAGAGCTTGCGCACGAATTGCAGCGCGGAAGCGTGAATCTCGTCGGTCGTCGCTGGCGGCTCGAAGTTGAACAGCGTCTTGATGTTGCGGCACATGGCACATCCTCGGACATGAACGGCGTCACATGAAAGCGATTGTAGTCCCTCTGGCGCCGAGCGAAAGCCGGAGCGGCGGGCTATCGCGGCGCATGAAACGCTATCGTTCCGGCGGGCTTCGGCGCATAGTCGATCGATAACCCGAGCATCCCGCCCATGCCCCTCACAATCGCCGAGGTCCGCGCCGTCTTCGCCGAATTCGAGACCGGCGATGGTCTCGGATTCTTCAAGCATGTCGCCGACGACGTCGATTGGACCGTGCTCGGCACGCATCCGCTCGCGGGACATTACCGCGGCAGGACCGCGTTCGTGCAGGGCACGTTCGCCAAGCTCGCGAGGGTGCTTACTCACGGCGCGCAACTGCGCGCGACCAGCATCCTGGTCAGCGGCGATTGGGCCGCGGTCGAGCTCGAGGCGAACGCCACCGCGCGCAACGGCTTGCGCTTCGACAACCGCTATTGCTGGCTCACGCGCTTTGCCGACGGCAAGATCGTCGAGGTGCGCGCTTATCTCGATTCCGCGCTGGTGCAGCGCGTGTTCGACGAGAACCCGCTGCCGTAGCCGCGCTCATCGCCGCGCTCAAACGCTGAGCGCGCTGCATCGCGCGCGTGCATGGGGAGCGGCGATTGAGGCGCCCGTGCGTCATTGCATTCATCACGGGCGCGCGCTGACGTTCATTTGCGCTTGCCGCGACGCGACGTCCGACGCTATGTCCAATCATCAGAAAAACTGAGAGGCGCCCCGGATCGTCCCTGCAACGGGAGCCGATGCAATGGCAAATGTCCTGCCTCTGTCCTTTGCGCGTCATGCGCCTTCCGCGCCAGCGTCCCACAGACCGGCGCGCGGGATCGTTCGCCGCCTCTTCGAAGCCCTTGCGCAGCCGCGCGTGCAACGCCTCGACCACGAGGTGGCTCAATACGTGGAAGGCTGGGGCTTCACGGATTCGGTCGAGCGTGACATCGAGTGGCGCTTCCTGTCCCGGCTTTAGCGGCGCCTCGCTGTCCCCGCCGAAATAATTTATCCTCGCGCGAAAGATCCCCCACCCCGCCCGTCTTCGCTGCCCTCTGCGGTCGACCCTCCCCGCAACGGGGAGGGTACAGATCGAGCCAGCGGCGCGAGCCCACGCCACCTTGCCAAAAAAGAACGATCGTGCTTTTTTTCCGGAACGGCAGTCACGACGGAGCCTTCGCGTGGATCACATCAATTACGGCGTCGCGCCGCCCGAGGTGGTGGCGAAGTACGACGGGCTCGGGTTCCTCAAAGCGATCATCGACGGCACGCTGCCGGCGCCGCCGATCGCCAAGATGATGGAGTACAGCCTCACGGAGGCCGAGCCCGGCCGCGCGGTGTTCGAATGCGTGCCGCAGTTCGCGCACTACAATCCGATCGGCGTGGTGCATGGCGGGCTCGCGATGACGCTGCTCGATTCGGCGCTCGCCTGCGCGATCCACACGACGCTGAAGCAGGGCGAGGGCTACACGACGCTGGAGATCAAGGTGAACCTGACGCGCGCGCTCACCAGGGACACCGGGCTCGTGCGCGCGACCGGACGCGTCCTGCATCGCGGCCGCACCATCGCGACGTCGGAAGGCGACATCCGCGACGCCGCGGGTGCGCTCTACGCGCACGCGACCACGACCTGCATGATCTTCCCGGCGAAGAAATGAAGCGCGCGCAGCTTACGGCGAGATCGTGCTGCGGATCGCGGGCTGTTCGGTCGCGGGCTTGAGCGGCTCGGAGGTCACCGGCTGCGTCGGCGCGGCGACCGGCGGCGACGGCGCGGCAGTCGCGGTCTCGGAATGCACCGGCCTGCTGCGGCGGATCGAGTTACGGCGTGGCGCTGCCGGATCGGGCGTCTCGGTGGTCGAGGCGGTGCGCACGACGTCGCCGCGGCCGCCGCGCACGAAGTCGCAATAGGCGAAGCTGAAGCCGGAGACCGCGCCGCGGAAGCTCTTGTCGCTGGTTCGGGTCAGATTGAAGCAGGGATTAAAGAACGCGCCCTTCACCGACGAGCAGATCGTCTCGCCCTTGGCGAACAAGGTGCCGGGCGGCAGATGCATGAAGCGCACCGGGCCCGAGCCTTGCACCTTGATGACGCCCGCGACCGAGCCGTCGCTGAAGATGCGGCCCGAACCCGCCGTTCCCTCGAAACACGTGAAGGAAAAGAACTTGCCGGCGACGAAGCCGCGCGCCTGCTCGGCGTTCATCGGCTCGGCAAGGACCGGCCCCGCGGCAGCGACAGTCGCCAGCACGACAGCAGTACGCAGGAACATGTCGGTCTCCAAATTCCTGTTGCAGGTTCCGTGGAACGTCTCGTTAACCATTCCGGTCCCGCAGGATGCCGGACAATCGTCGCCAAATTCTGAACGTTTACCCGATCTTGACCACGATTCGGCCGCGAATGCGGCCGTCCAGGATCGCCGGGGCCGCGACCAGCACGCCGGGAAGCTGGATTTCGTTGGTCATGGTCTGCAGTTTGCCCCGGTCGAGATCGGAAGCAAGCCGCTTCCAGGCTTCCCGGCGCAATGGCTGCGGGCACATCACCGAATCGATACCCAAGAGCGATACCCCACGCAAGATGAACGGCGCAACCGTGGTTGCCAGATCCATGCCACCGGCAAGTCCGCAGGCCGCGACCGCGCCGCCGTAGCGCGTGCCGGCCAGCACGTTGGCGAGCGTCGTCGAACCGACCGTGTCGATCGCGCCGGCCCAGCGCTCCTTGGCGAGCGGCTTGCCGGGGTTGCTGAGTTGCTTGCGCTCGATGATCTCGGCGGCGCCGAGGTTCTTCAGGTAGAGTTCCTCCTGCGGCCGGCCGGTCGAGGCGATCACCGTGAAACCGAGCTTGGCGAGCAGCGTGATCGCGACCGATCCGACGCCGCCGGCAGCGCCGGTGACCACGACCGGGCCGCGCTCGGGCGCGACGCCGTGGCGCTGCAGCGCCATCACCGCCAGCATCGCCGTGAAGCCCGCGGTGCCGATCGCCATCGTCTCACGCCCGGTCATTCCGGGCGGCACCGGCACCAGCCAATCTCCGCTGACGCGCGCACGCTCCGCGTAGGCACCGAGATGGGTCTCGCCGCAGCCCCAGCCGTTGAGGATCACGCGGTCGCCCGGTTTCCACGCGGAATGGGTCGAGAACTCGACCATGCCGCAGAAATCGATGCCCGGGATCATCGGGAAACGGCGCACCACCGGCGCCTTGCCGCTCACCGCGAGCCCGTCCTTGTAGTTGACCGTCGACCACTCGACGCGGACGGTCACGTCGCCATCCATCAGCTCGTTCTCGTCAAAATCGGTGAGGCGCGCGCTCTGCCCGGCGTCGGTCTTATCGATGCGAACCGCCCTGAAAATTGCCACTGACACGCTCCCGGCGCGGGTTTCACTCGGCGCGATTAGTGGCCCGGAGAGGCGGAAAGCGCAAGTCTAGGAAGCAACCGGCACGTCGCTTTCCATGCCGCCCGCGGCGTGTTCGCGCGACGCCGAGAGCGTCGGATAGAGCCGCGCCATCTCGGCGGCGAGGAACTTCGCCGGCACGTCGTGGAACGCGCCGTGCAAATGCTCGTAGCGCATGAAGGTGTTGCCGGCACCGTCGAAGGCCTGCAACAGCGCGTCGGTCTTGCCGTCGAAATCGAGCGGGGCGACGCCGAAGCGCGCGCACAGGGTCGCGTTGAAGGTTGGGCTCGCCTTGACCCAGCGTTCGCCGAGCTTGACCTCGGTGAAGCCGTGCCAGGCGAAGAAGTTGGTGCCCATCTTCTCGCGCAGCCGCTCGCTCGACAGATGGTTGGTCACGTCCGCGAAGGCGACGCGCGCCGGAATTCCGCCGGCGCGGCAGAGCGCCGCGAACAGCGAGGCCTTGCCGACGCAATAGCCGCGGCCGGCGCGCAGAACGCTCGAGGCGCGATAGATTTCGAGGTCGCCATAGTCGAGATCGTAGTCGTAGCGGATCTCGCGCGCCGCGAGATAGAAGGACCGCGCCTTGTCGAGGAGGCTCGCATGCGGCGAGACCGCCCGCGCCGCGAACGCGCGAATGTCGGGATGGTCGCTGTCGACGTATTCGGCCGGCGCGCAATAGACGCCTTCGGTATCGCTCTGCAAAGCCCGCTCCGTATTGCTCAGGCCGGCGCCAGACGCCGCACCGGACGTTCGCGGATCGGCAGGTTCAGAACCGCTGCGACAATGCCGAGCGCGGCGCCGATCCACCACACCACATCATATGACCCCGTTCGCTCATAAAGGAAACCGCCGAGCCATACGCCGAGGAACGAGCCGACCTGGTGCGAGAAGAACGCAAAGCCGAACAGCGTCGCCATGTAGCGGGTTCCAAACATCAGCGCGACGAGGCCGGAGGTGAGCGGCACCGTCGAGAGCCAGAACAGGCCCATCGCGCCGCCGAAGATCATCGCGCTCGTCGGCGTCACCGGGGTAAGCACGAACCACGTGATCGCGATCGCGCGCGAGAAGTAGATCGCCGAGAGGAGATAGTGCTTCGGCAGCCGTCCGCCGAGGATGCCGGCCGAGATCGAGCCGACGATGTTGAACAGCCCGATGAACGCGACCACCCAACCGCCCCATGACGCCGCGAGTCCCTTGTCGACGAGATAGGGCGGAAGGTGCGTGGTGATGAAAGCCACATGGAAGCCGCAGGTGAAGAAACCCAGCACCAGCAGCACATAGGAGCCGTGGCCGAACGCCTCGCCGAGCGCCTCGCGGAACGACTGCGGCGCGACCGCGGCGGCTGAAGCGCTTGTTCCGCGGCCGGTCATGAGCACGATCGAGAGCGGGAGCACCAGCAGAACAATTCCCGCATAGACGAACAGCGTCTGGTGCCAACCCACGGCACCTTGCAGCGCGACCGCGAGCGGCGAGAACAGGAATTGTCCGAACGAACCGGCCGCCGTGCCGACGCCGAGCGCAAACGAGCGCCACTCGTCCGGCATCAGCTTCCCGAACGCCGACAGCACGATCGGAAAACTCGCGCCCGAGAGCCCAAATCCGATCAGCACGCCGGCCGAAAGCGTCAGCATGCCGGGTGTTGTTGCGTTGGACATCAGGACAAGGCCGGTCGCGTAAAGCAGCGCGCCGACGATCAGCGCCCGCATCGTTCCGAAGCGGTCCGCGATCGCACCGGAAAAAGGTTGGCCGATTCCGTTGACCAGGTTCTGGATCGCGATCGCGAGCGCGAACACATCGCGGCCCCAGCCAAGTTCCTGCGTCATCGGCTGGAGGAAGAAGCCGAAGGACGAGCGAGGTCCGTTGGTGCAGATCGAGATCAGGCAGCCGCACACCAGAATGAGCGCGGGCGTGCGCCATGCGCTCTTCGCCGCCACCGGTCCGGCCGTCCCCATCGCTTCCCCCGTGTGCCGGCGGCGCGGGTCAGGCAGCCGCGGGCGCCGTCCTCAATACCGGCTTTTCGACAATCGGCAAATTGATCACGGCCGACAACAGCCCAAACAGCACCGCGAGCCACCACACGATGTCATAGGAACCGGTGCGCTCGTACAGAACGCCGCCGAGCCAGGCACCCAGGAAACCTCCGACCTGATGGCTGAAGAACACGAAGCCGTAGAGTGTCGCGAGCCAGCGCGTGCCGAACATGATCGACACGAGCCCCGAGGTCGGGGGCACGGTCGAAAGCCACATCAGGCCCATGCCGGCGCCGAACAGCAGCGTCGTCACGTTGCTCGCCGGGAGCAGCACGAACGCCGAGATGAAGACGGAACGGAGGAAATAATTGAGCGCAAGCAGGTAGCGGCGCGGATAAAGCGTCGAGAGCCAGCCGACCGACAGACAGCCGATGATGTTGAACAAGCCGATGACCGCGAGCGTCCAGCCGCCGATCTGCGCGCTCAAGCCTCGGTCGATGAGATAGGACGGCAGATGCAGCGTGATGAAGGCGAGCTGGAAGCCGCAGGTGAAGAAGCCGAGCACCAGGAAGACGTAGGAGCGATGCCCGAAGGCTTCGGCAAGCGCGCCCATGAGCGACTGCGTCGACGCCACGTCCGAGGAGCCCGCGGCCTTCGGCTCGGAGCGCGGCGTCGCGAGCGCGAGCGACATCGGCACGATCAGCAGCAGCATCGAGCCGAACACGAGCAGCGCGTGCTGCCAGCCGATGCCGCCGATCAGCGCGACGCCGAACGGCGCGAACAGGAACTGGCCGAATGAGCCGGCCGCGGTGCCGGCGCCGATCGCCAGCATGCGGTAGCGTTCGGGCAGGATCTTGCCGAACGCCGCGATCACCAGATTGAACGAGCAGCCCGACAGGCCGAAGCCAACGAGCCCTCCGGCGGTCAGCTGAAGCGCGATCGGCGACGTCGTATAGGCCATGATCGCGAGGCCGGCCGCATAGAGCAGCGCGCCGATGCTCAGCACGCGCACCATGCCGAAGCGGTCCGCGATCGCGCCCGCGAAGGGCTGGCCAATGCCCCAGAGCAGGTTCTGGAACGCGAAGGCGAGCGCGAACACGTCGCGACTCCAGCCATTCGAAACCGACATCGGCGTCAAGAACAGGCCGAAGGACGACCGCGGACCGAAGCCGAGCAGCGAAATCAGACAGCCGCACAGGATGATGATGGCCGGCGTGCGCCACGTCAGCATCTGGCGGGCAGACGGGAGGGCCGCGGCGGTTTGTGCCATCGAAGTCCCATATCGCGGCGCAACAATGCGCCCACCTGTAGGTAGGCTCGACACTTCAGCGATCCCAACGAAATTTCGTTATCGAACCGATCGTCTTTTTGCATAGCTGTTCTCCACGACGGGACTCGCATTCCCGGGAGGCGCGTGCTATATAGGATTTGCTCTGATTGAGAATAATAGCGATCACGGTAGAGCACCGGGAGGAGAGGGGTACGAGATAGGACCGGCACCGCGCCGGTTGTTTTCGTCCCCCAATATGCTCAAGTTGAGCATAAATTTGGAGAGTGAGATGCCAATCCTGCAGCAATTCGGACCGACGCGCGGTCACCCCTTCATGCCGAGCGCATCGGCACCGGGCGCGTTGTCGGCCGCCGCGCGGCGCTACGGCGTCCAGCCGATGCCGTCGCTCGAATGGAACGCCGCAGTCGAGCGCGAGACCGCGCACCTCTATGAGCGCGTGAAAGCCGTCGTGCCGCCGGTCGAGTGGCCGTTCTTCGCGCCCTACGTGAAGGCGATCAACGATCTCAAGCGCGCGCGCGGCGCCGTGATCCTGGCGCACAACTACCAGACGCCCGAGATCTACAATTGCGTTGCCGATTTCGTCGGCGACAGTCTCCAACTCGCCATCGAGGCCACCAAGACCAAGGCACCGATCATCGTGCAGGCCGGCGTGCACTTCATGGCCGAGACCTCGAAGATCCTGAACCCGGACAAGACCGTGCTGATCCCGGACGTGCGCGCGGGCTGCTCGCTCGCCTCCTCGATCACCGGCGAGGACGTGCGGCTCTTGCGCGACAGGTTCCCGGGCGTGCCGATCGTCGCCTATGTCAACACGTCGGCCGACGTGAAGGCGGAGGTCGACATCTGCTGCACGTCGGCGAACGCCGTGCAGGTGGTCGAGAGCCTTAACTCCGACACCGTGATCTTCCTGCCCGACCAGTATCTGGCGAACTACGTCGCCAGCCAGACCAAGGTGAAGATCATCGCCTGGAAGGGCGCGTGCGAGGTGCACGAGCGCTTCACCGCAGATGAGCTCGAGAAATACCGCGCCGACGATCCCTCGGTGCAGATCATCGCGCACCCCGAATGCCCGCCCGATGTGCTGCAAGCCGCCGACTACACCGGCTCGACCAAGGGCATGATCGACTGGGTGCGCAAGAACAAGCCGAAGCGCGTCGTGATGGTCACCGAATGCTCGATGGCCGACAACGTGAAGGCCGAGCTGCCCGACGTCGAGTTCGTCAAGCCGTGCAATCTCTGCCCGCACATGAAGCGCATCACGCTGCCGAAGATCCTCGACAGCCTCGTGTACCTGAAAGAGGAAGTCGTGATCGACCCGATGATCGCCGCGAAGGCGCGACGCTCGGTCGAGCGGATGATCCAGCTCAAGAATTGACGCTCATGCGCACACCTCAATTTGGCACCGATGATATCGTCATCGTCGGCGGCGGGCTCGCGGGCCTGTTCTGCGCGCTGAAGCTTTCGCCGCGTCCGGTGACGGTCGTCACTGCGGCGCCGCTTGGCGAGGGCGCATCGAGCGGCTGGGCGCAGGGCGGCATCGCTGCCGCCGTCGCCGAAGGCGATACGGCGGAAGCCCATGCGCGCGATACGGTTCTTGCCGGCGCCGGACTCGTCGACGAGGCGGTGGCGCTCGCGATGGCGCGCGAGGCTCCCGACCGCATCCGCGACCTGCTCGCCTACGGTGTGCCGTTCGACAAGGATCTTGAAGGTCATCTGCTGGTCGGCCAGGAGGCCGCGCATTCGACGCGCCGCATCGTGCATGTGCGCGGCGACCAGGCCGGCCGCGCCATCATGGCGGCGCTGGTCGCTGCGGTGCGGAAGACACCGACCATTCGCGTGCTCGAAGGCTATGTCGTCGAGGACCTGATCACCGAAGGCCGTCATGTCACTGGCGTTAGCGCGCGCTTTTCCGCCAGCGGTCGCCTCGCGAACATTCCGGCGCGCGCGGTCGTGCTCGCGTCGGGCGGGCTCGGGCATCTCTACGCGGTGACCACCAATCCCACGGAGTCGCGCGGGCACGGTATCGCGATCGCGGCGCGCGCCGGCGCAGTGATCGCCGACCCGGAGTTCGTGCAATTCCATCCGACCGCAATCGACATCGGCCGCGATCCGGCCCCGCTCGCAACCGAAGCGATCCGGGGAGAAGGCGCGACGCTGGTGAACCGTGCCGGCGAGCGGTTCATGCGCCGCATCCACCCGGACGCGGAGCTTGGCCCCCGCGATATCGTGGCGCGCGGCGTGTTCGCGGAATTGCAGGCCGGGCGTGGCGCGTTCCTCGACGCCCGCAAGGCGATCGGCGCAAGCTTCGCGCAGCGCTTTCCGGGTGTCTATGAATCGTGCCGCGGCGCCGGCATCGATCCGGCGCACGATCTCATTCCCGTGGCGCCCGCCGCGCACTACCACATGGGCGGCGTTGCGACCGACGCGAACGGCCGCACCTCGCTCGAAGGATTGTGGGCCGCGGGCGAGGTCGCCTCGACGGGCGCCCATGGGGCCAATCGCCTCGCCTCGAACTCGCTGCTCGAAGCCGCGGTCTATGCGGCGCGCATCGCCGAGGACATCGCGGGCTTGCCGCCCGCGGTGCGGCCGCTGCCCGCGCCCAACGGCCCGGCGCTCAGCGCTCCCGCCGATCCGGCGCGTGAGGAGGGTTTGCGCAAACTCATGTCCGCGCATGTCGGCGTGATCCGGGACGCCGACGGGCTGAAGCACGCGCTCTGCGAGATCGCGCGGCTGGAGCGCGCGAGCGCCGGTACGCCGCAGCTTCGCAACATGGCGACCGCCGCGCTGCTGGTGACCGCAGCCGCGCTGCGGCGAACGGAAAGCCGTGGCGGGCACTATCGTTCGGATTTCCCGAAGACCGATCCGAAACAGGCGAAGCGCACCTTCATCACCCTCAAGGACGCGCGGAACATCGCCGCGGATGTCGACGCTCCCGAACCCGTGCCGGCCTGACGATGACTCCCCTGCTCTGCCCCGGCGCCTTCCTCTCTCCGCTCGAGATCGACGCGGCCGTGATGCGCGCGCTCGCCGAGGACCTCGGCCGCGCCGGCGACATCACGTCGACCGCGACGGTGCCGGA
>CAYZMR010000107.1:0-12306 GCA_964479515.1 uncultured Hyphomicrobiales bacterium
CGTCGAAGCCGTAGTTGAACTTGAGCGAGCCGACGAGCCAGCGGCGGAACGCGTGCTCGACCTCGATGCCGGCGTTGCGCGTGAACACGCCGGACGTGCCGGGCACCGTCGTCTCCTGCGCGACCGTGCTGGCGTTGAACTTGATGTTGGTGAGCGCGCTCATCGCATAGATGAGCGAGCCGTCAACCGTGACGCCGTTGAGGTCGGGCAGGCTCGGGTCCTTGTAGAGTCGATCGAGATAGCCGACCGCGATTTCGCCGGTCAGCTTGCGCGAGAACTCGAAGGTACTGCCCGCCTTGGCGTACCAGCCGATGGAGTCGCGCTCAAAGCCGGTGCGATCGACCGGGAGATCGTGGACGCGCTCATCGGCGCCGCCCTCCACGAACGGCTTGAGCCCCGGCATCAGGTCGTAGGCGACGCGCAACGTGCCGCCGTAGCGGTTGAAGTCGCGATCGTCGTTGCTTTCGGTCGTGCCGTCGGTGAAGTGCGAGTCCTGATATTCGGTGCGCTCGACCGTGCCCTTGGCGGTGACGTCGAGACGGTTGAAGCTTTGGTCGATGCCGACCGTGCCGCCGAGCGTGGTGTAGATCGGGAACCGCGTCAGGCCGGCCTGAATGTTCGGGCTGCCGGGATTGTCGGTGCCGACCTGGAACGTGCCTTCGAGCAGGAGGCGTGTGTTGCGCGTCACGTCGATGCGGCCCGTGATCTTGCCGTCGAAGGTCGGCCGGTCGAGCTCCGGCGTCATCTGATAGGTGGTATAGCTGCCGCGCAGCGTCGCGGTCGCCTCGTGGCGCTCCCAGTCCGATTTCGCGACGACCTCCGGCGCGACGACCACGAACGACGATGGCTTTCCGTCCGGCACGCGCGCCGGATTGGTGTCGTAGCCGCCCGTGACCTCGACCGCGGGCAGCACTAGGAACGCGCCGTAGCGGATGCCGACCGGCGCGAACGGATCGTCGTCGGCCGCGGTGCGCCGGCGCAGAATGGTCGTCTGCGTCTGGGTGAGACGCGCGGCATTGACGACCGTCACATCGCTGTCCGGCGCGGCGCTCGCGGGAACGCGCACCAGCGAGGAGGTTCGCGAGGGCGCGGCTGCGGTCGGCGTGCTGCCCGTGATGGTCGGGGCCGGCGTCGTACCCGGCGGTGTCGTGGTGGTCGACGTCTGCGCCGTGGTCGACAGCGTGGTGCTGGCCGACGTAGATGTGCTCGTCGTCGTGGTCGGCGTGATTGAAAGCGGAAGGGCGAGCGGTGACGGTGTGAGCGGCAACGGCGCTGCTTGCAGCGTATTCGCCGGCCGTCGGGTTGACCCGAGTGTCGGGCGGAGCAGGCGCCGCGCCCGGTTTGTCGAATCAAACCCGGTCGTCCCCGCCCCGAAGGCCGGCGGATTGCCGAATCCGATCGCCGGCCGATCGCCGACATTCTGGCGATCCGGTGCCGGCGGCGCCGGCCTGCGGTTGCGCCGCGCCGCTTCGTCGTTGTCATCCAGCGCCGGGCGCAACAGCGTGCCGGGCGACGGAAGGTCCGTCGTCTGTCCCAAGGCGTGAAAAGTCGCGAGCGCGGTCATGATCGCACCGACGCCGACCGACGCGACAAGACGAGTGGGACGAGAACGCCACACGTGCGATATCCTCAGGCGCCGGGGAGCGCCTTATGGTTAACGGATGTAAAACGAGGATGGTTAACGTCGCGTTGAGAGGCGGTCGCTTGGCCCGCATATCCGTGCTATTCCGGCCTCAATCCCGACCGGCCGCGTTGAAAGTTCCGTAATGGCGAAACCGAAACCCGCGACCAGTGATCGTGCGCGTGCGCGTATGCTGATCGACTCGACGCTGCGCACGCTCGAAGCCGAGTCGGACGGCATCGGCGCGATGGTCGCCGCCATCCATGACGGGCTTTCCCAGCCGGTCGTGGCGGCGATCGACTTGATCCGCGCGGCGCGCGGCCGCCTGATCGTCACCGGCATGGGCAAGTCGGGTCACGTCGCCCACAAGATCGCCGCGACCTTCGCGTCGACCGGCACGCCCGCCTTCTTCGTGCATCCGGCCGAGGCGAGCCACGGCGATCTCGGGATGATCACCGACCAGGACGTGATCATGGCGCTGTCGTGGTCGGGCGAGACCGCGGAGCTCAAGGACCTCATCAATTATTCGCGTCGCTTCCGCATCGGCCTGATCGCCGTGACGGCGGATGCCGAGAGCACGCTCGCCAAGGCCGCCGACGTGGTGCTCACGCTGCCGCAGGCGCGCGAGGCCTGCCCGCATAACCTGGCGCCGACCACTTCTTCGCTGATGCAGCTTGCGCTCGGCGACGCGCTCGCGGTCGCGCTGCTCGAGAGCCGCGGCTTCACGGCGCTCAAGTTCCGCGAATTGCATCCGGGCGGCCGGCTCGGTGCGAAGTTGAAATTCGTGCGCGACATCATGCACACGGGCGACGCGGTGCCGCTCGTTCCGCTCGGCGCATCGATGAGCGAGGCGATCGTCGAGATGACCGCCAAGGGCTTTGGCTGCGTCGGCATCCGTGATCGCGACGGCCACCTCGCCGGCATCATCACGGACGGGGATCTGCGCCGGCACATGCGCGCCGATCTGCTGGCGGCGAAAGTCGACGCCGTGATGACGAAATCCCCGAAGACGATCAGCAGCGATCAGATGGTGAGCGAGGCGATCGAACTGTTGAATTCCTCGAAGATCACCGCCGTGGTCGTGGTCGACGACGCCGCGCCGGTCGGGATCGTGCATTTGCACGATCTGCTGCGCGCCGGGGTGGCGTAGCGGCGCGTCCCGCACACGCTGCAACGCGTTAGCGGTGCACCGCGTACGGGACACGGAACGACTTACGCCGGTTCCACCATCAGCATGGCGGCGTCGGCGCGCGCGACCTTGACGCGGCTTCCCGCCGGACAGTCGGGACCCGCGACGCGCCAGATCGTATCGTCGATCTTCACCGTGCCGTTGCCGCCGACGATCGGCTTCTCCAGCGTGAACACGCGGCCGACAAAGCCGTCCGCGCGCCGGTTGAGGAAGGGACGGTCCGGCGCCTTGCCGCCCGGCCTGCCGATCCGCCACCACACCACGAACGACAGGAGTGCCAGCACCGCGAAGGCAACGAGCTGGAACTGCCACGCCCAGTCGATGCCCAGCGAGAGCGCGCCGACGGCGGCCGCCGACAGGCCAAGCCACAGGAAGAACGTGCCCGGCACCATCACCTCGACCGCGAGCAGCACGCCGGCGAGGATGAACCAGTTCCAGGTGCCGAACGAGTAGAGATACGTGAGCAGCGTGGATGACATGACACCGACCTGTTCAGCTTGAGGGAGGCGTATAGCCGGGCGTCGTGAACCCGGACGGCGGAACGCTCGGACGGCGTGGCGCTGCGGGCGTGGCGCTCCGTGGCGCACCGCCATCGTCACCCCCGCCGAAGGTCGCCTTGGCGATCTCGCCGATGCCGGCGAGCGAGCCGAGCACGGCCGTCGCCTCCATCGGCAGGATCAGCACCTTCTGGTTCGGCGATGTCGCGAACCTGCCGAACGCCTCGATGTATTTCTGCGCCACGAAGTAGTTGATCGAGGCCACATCGCCGCGCTCGATCGCCTGGCTGACCACTTCGGTGGCCTTCGCTTCCGCCGCCGCGGAGCGTTCACGCGCCTCGGCGTCGCGGAAGGCCGCTTCGCGCCGGCCTTCGGCTTCCAGGATCTGCGACTGCTTGGCGCCTTCGGCCTTCAGGATCGCGGACTGACGCTGGCCTTCGGCTTCAAGAATGACGGCGCGCTTCTCGCGTTCGGCCTGCATCTGCCGGCCCATCGACTGCACGAGGTTCGCCGGCGGCACGATGTCCTTGATCTCGATGCGGTTGACCTTGACGCCCCACGGCCCGACCGCCGCATCGACGACGCGCAGGAGCCGCTCGTTGATCTCGTCGCGGTGCGACAGCATCTGGTCGAGGTCCATAGCGCCCATCACGGAGCGGATGTTGGTCATGGTGAGCTTGACGATCGCCTGGTCGAGGTGAGCGATCTCGTAGCTCGCCTTGGCGGCGTCGATCACCTGGAAGAACGCGAGCCCGTCGACCGTGACGGTGGCGTTGTCCTTGGTGATGACGTCCTGCTGCGGGATGTCGATCGCCTGCTCCATCATGTTCATCTTGCGGCCGATGCGATCGAAATAGGGCACGATCAGATTGAGCCCCGGCTGCAGCGTGGTGGTGTAACGACCGAACCGCTCGACGGTCCAATTGTAGCCCTGCCCGACCGTCTTCACCGCCGCAAACAGGGTGATCACGGCGAGCGCGACGATCACGAGCACGAAGACATCGAAGCCGAACAGCATGGCAACCCCCAGGGTGGTGGCGGAAGGTAAGGCGGTAAGATGGTGCCTCCGCCGGACGTGGAAAGAGTTGGGTACTGATTACGGTCGGATTGTGTCAGCCGGTCCGACCCAACCCTGCAATTCCCGCGTCACGACGTGGCCGATGACCGCCAGGCCGGCTTCGCTGTCGTTGAGACACGGGATGGCGGCGAAGTTCACGCCGCCATGATGGCGGAAGGTTTCGCCATTCTCGCCCGCGATCTCCTCCAGCGTCTCCAGGCAATCGGCGGTGAAGCCCGGCGTCACGATCGCGAGGCTCTTGCATCCGCGCTCGGCGAGGCTCTTTACCGTCATGTCGGTGTAGGGCTGGAGCCATTCGGCGAAGCCGAAGCGCGACTGGAACGTCAGGACGAATTCGTCCTCGCTCAATCCCAGCCGCGTGCGCAAGAGCCGCGCGGTCTTGGCACACTGGCAATGATAGGGATCGCCCTTGGTGAGATAATCCTTCGGCACGCCATGAAATGACGCGAGGATCACCTCGGGCTTGAACGAGAGCTGGGCGAGCTCACCTTGCAGCGACGTCGCCACTGCCTCGATATAGACCGGATCGTCGTGCCACGGTGGCGCGATGCGCACGCTCGGCTGCCAACGCATCGTCTTGAGCACGTCGAACGCCTTGTCGGCGACGGTCGCGGTCGTGGCGGCGGAATATTGCGGATAGAGCGGCACGATCAGGATGCGCTGGCAGCCCGCGCGCTGCATCGCGTCGAGCCGGGAGGCGATCGACGGATTGCCGTAGCGCATCGCCCAGTCCGTGACGATGCGCGGGTCGAGCGCGGCCAGCGTGGCGGAAAGCTTCTCGGCCTGCGCGCGCGTGATCGTCTTCAGCGGCGATTCGTCGCGCTCCCGGTTCCAGATCTTGTCGTAGTCGCGTCCCTTGCGGCCCGGCCTGATGGTCAGGATCACCAGATTGAGCGCAAGCCACCACTTGAGCCGGTTTTCCTCGATGACGCGCGGGTCGGAGAGGAATTCCTTCAGATACCGCCGCATCGACCAGTAGTCGGTCGCGTCGGGCGTGCCGAGATTGACGATGAGCACGCCGATCCGCTCCGCCGCGACCGGCGGATGGCCTTGCGGCCGCGGCGGTTGCACGGCTTCAAGCGTCGCGGTCAAGACTTCGTTCATCGCATGCACGGTCCGGGGCAAATCGCGGGTGGCGGCCCATACTACACGCATGTTAAGGGGCGGGCAGTAACAACACCAAAAGCCGTCATGGTCAGCCGCCGATCATTCCTCGCCTCGCTTGCTTCCACGATCGCGGCGCTCGCGGCGTGGCGTCCCGCCTGGGCGCAGACGAAGCACGTCGCCGAGGTGACCTTCGTCCTGTTCAACGACATCTACCTGATGGGCGATCAGCCGTTCCCCGACGGCAAGTCGCGCGGCGGTTTCGCGCGCCTCGCCGCGGTGGTAAAGGCCGAGCGCGCCAAGGCGGCGAAGGAGGGGCGCACCGTGATCGTCGCGCATGGCGGCGACACGATCTCGCCCTCGGTCACCTCGGGCTTCGATCAGGGTGCGAGCATCATCGCGCTCACCAACATGATCGCGCCCGACGTCTTCGTGCCCGGCAATCATGAATTCGACTTCGGCAAGGCGGTGTTCCTGCAACGCATGGCCGAGGCGAAGTTTCCGCTCTACGGCGCCAACCTGCGCGACGCGGCGGGCGCGCCGCTTGCCGGCTTCAAGGATCGCACGGTGCTCGACGTCGGCGGCGTGCGCATCGGGCTCACCGGCTTGGCCTACGAGCAGTCGCCGCGCATGTCCTCGCCCGAGGACCTGAAGTTCGCCTCCACGATCGCGACGACCAAGGAGCAGGCGGGCGCGCTGCGCCGCGAGGGCGCCGACTTCGTGGCCGCGGTCCTGCATTGCAACCGCGGCGACGCGTTCGTACTGCAATCGGCCGGCGTCGCCGACCTCATGCTCACCGGTCACACGCACGACCTGTTCGTCGACTACACCGGCGACTGCGCCATCGCGGAGTCCGGCTACGACGCGCACGAGGTCACGGCGATCGACGCGACGATCATCGTGCGCGCGGACGGGCCAAAACGCGCGATGAGCTGGCGGCCGCAGTTCCGCGTCATCGACAGCGCGACGGTCACGCCCGATCCGGAGGTTGCGGCCGCGGTCGCGCGCTTCGAGCGCGCGGTCAGCGAGAAGATGAGTGCACCGATCGCGACGACGGCCGTGGCGCTCGACAGCCGCACCGCGATCGTGCGCACGCGCGAGGCGGCTATCGGCAACCTGTTCGCGGACGCGATGCGCGCTTCGACGCGCGCCGACGCCGCCGTGCTCAACGGCGGCGGTATCCGCGCGGCCAAGACCTATGCGCCGGGCGACACGATCTCGCTCGGCGATGTCCTCGCCGAGTTGCCGTTCAACAATCGCGTCGTTGTCGTCGAGATGTCCGGCCGCGATCTAAAACGCGCGATGGAGAACGGGTTGAGCCTGCTGCCGCGGTCCTCTGGGCGATTTCCGCAGGTGTCCGGCGTCAAATTGGAATTCGACGGGGCGCGCGATGCCGGCGACCGGATCGTCGCGATGCAGGTCGCGGACGCCCCGCTCGCCGAGGACAAGATATATCGGGTCGCGATCCTCGACTTCCTGGCGCGCGGCGGCGACGACTACACGATGTTCCGCGACGCCAAGCGCGTCACGCCCGACAACGACGCACCGCTGCTCGTGAACGAGGTCGCCGACTACGTACGCAAGCTTGGGGTCGTGAACAGCGTGGTGGAGGGGCGGACCGCGGCGAAATAGTCAACCGACCGGCCGCTCGTCCGCGATCACCTTGCCGTCGTTCGGCAGCGACGCGGGCGCGACAAGCTTCACGCCTCCCTTGAGCTTGGTCACCGCTTGCAGCGTCGCGGCGACCGCCTCCGCGAGGCCGGCGCCCGCGCTCGCGCTGGCGCATTCGGCGAGAAGAGTCATCGCGTCCTGTTCGCCGTCGCGCGTCACCGTGAGGCGCACGCGGGAGAGCTCCGGATGCCGCCTTGCGACTTCGGCGACCTGCTCGGGCCGCACGAACATGCCTTTGACTTTGGTCGTTTGGTCGGCGCGGCCCATCCAGCCCTTGATGCGGGTGTTCGTGCGCCCGCAAGGCGAGGCGCCGGCGAGCACCGCCGAGAGATCGCCGGTGGCGAGCCGGATCATCGGATAATCCGGATTGAAGGTCGTGACGACGACTTCCCCGACCTCGCCGTCCGCGACCGGATCGCCGGTGCCCGGCCGCACGATCTCGAGAATCGTGTCCTCGTTGATGATCATGCCCTCGAGTGTGTCGCTCTCGTAGGCAATGACACCGGCCTCGGCGACCGCGTAGCATTGCTTCACCGCGACACCACGCTCGCCCAATCCCTTGCGCAGCGAGGCCGGCAACGCGGCGCCGGTGACGAGCCCGCACTTGAACGACGACGCGTCCTTGCCGGCCTTTGCGGCCGCATCGAGCAGCACCTTCAGGAAATCCGGCGTGCCCACATAGGCTGACGGCTTGAACTGCGCGATCGCGTCAAGCTGCGCCTCGGTGTTGCCGACGCCGCCGGGAATGACCGCGCAGCCGAGCGCGTGCGCGCCCTCCTCGAAGAAGAACGCGGCGGGCGTCAAATGATACGAGAAGCAGTTGTGCAGGATGTCGCCGGCGCGGATGCCGGCCGCGTAGAGCGCGCGCGCGCAATTGAAGTCGCCGGCTTGCCCCTCGGGCTCGAAGATCGGACCCGGGGACATGAACAGGCGCTTGGCCTTGCCGGGCGGCGTCACGTTGAAGCCGCCGAACGGCGGAAACTCCTTCTGCGACGCAGGCAGCGTCGACTTGCGCAGCAGCGGCAGCTTCGCCAGCGCGGCGCGGCTGGTCACGGCTTTCGCATCGATGCCGGCGAGATGCTTTGCCCAGCCGGGCGCGCTGAGCGCGCGGGCGATCTGCGCCGGCAGGCGCGCGAACAGGTCTTTCTCTCGCGCCGCGGGATCGCGAGCTTCCAATGAATCGAAATGATCGGTCATCGGCTCACACCGTCACGCCATCCGGCGCCGTGAATGTTTTGTCGACAACGTTGCCGGTGTTGCGCGTCGCGGCGGGCTCGAACAGGATGACTTCGGCTTCGTCATCGGCGGTGGTGCGGTGCTCGACACCGCGCGGCACGATCAAACCTTCTCCGGGGCCAAGCTCGACAACGCGATCTTTAAATTCAATGCGGAAACGCCCTTTCCAAACCAGGAAAAATTCATCCTCATCGTCGTGATGGTGCCAAGGGAATGTACCCTGCGCCTTCACGATCTTGACTTCCTGCCCATTGAGGGCACCAACGACCTTCGGGCGCCATTGCTCCGAGAAGAGCGAGAATTTTTCGTCGAGATTGAATTTCTCGGGCATGGCTACGCCAGCCACCGCTTCCTGCGCTTGTAATGCTTCACGTCGCGGAACGACTTGCGCTTGCCCTCGGTGGTGCCGAGGTAGAACTCCTTCACGTCCTCGTTCTCGCGCAGCGCCTTCGCCTCACCGTCCATCACGACGCGGCCGTTCTCCAGGATGTAGCCGTATTTGGCGTATTTCAGGGCCTGATAGGTGTTCTGCTCGGCGAGCAGGAACGACACGCCTTCCTTTTCGTTCAGGTCGCGCACGATCTCGAAGATCTCCTCCACGATCTGCGGCGCGAGCCCCATCGAGGGCTCGTCGAGCAGGATCATGGTGGGGCGCGCCATCAAGGCGCGGCCGATCGCGCACATCTGCTGCTCGCCGCCCGAGGTGTAGCCGGCGAGCGAGGCGCGCCGCTCGCGCAATCGCGGAAAATACGAATAGACGAGGTCGAGGTCGGCGCGGATCGCGGCCTTGCCGTCGCGCCGCGTGAACGCGCCGGTCTGGAGATTCTCCTCAATCGTGAGATGGCCGAAACAATGGCGGCCTTCCATCACCTGCACGCAGCCGCGCCGCACCAGCTCGTTGGGCGATCGCGCCTGCACCTCCTCGCCGTCGAACACGATCGCGCCCTTGGTGACCTCGCCGCGCTCGGAGCGCAGCAGGTTGGAGATCGCCTTCAAGGTGGTGGTCTTGCCGGCGCCATTCGCGCCGAGCAACGCCACGATGCCGCCCTTCGGCACGTCGAGCGACACGCCCTTCAACACGAGGATCACGTGATCGTAGATCACCTCGATGTTGTTGACGGTGAGGATGGGGGTGGGGGTCGGTGTTGTTTGGGTCGTGACAGTCATCACAGGCTCCTACCCTCCCCCTTGCGGGGAGGGTCGGCGAGCAAAGCGAGCCGGGGTGGGGGTCATTCGGTGAAGCCGCCGCTCGACCCCCACCCCGCTCACCTCGTTACACTCGGTGAGCGACCCTCCCCGCAAGGGGAAGGGTAAAGCAAGCATCAGCTCGACTTGTCACACGGCTCCGTGCGCTTCGGCCAGCCGGCGTTGGCGCCGACATATTCCTTCGATGCGGCGTCGATCAGCGGGTTGACCTTGTCCTTCAGCGGCTCGATCCAGTCGGACGCCTTCACCCATTTGGTGCCGTCCCACTGCGCCATGAAGGCCGCGTTGTGGCCGTTATGGTCCTGGCACGACACCGCCATCGGCGCCGCGAAGCCTTCCGCGCCGAGTTCCTTCAGTCGTGCCGCCGTGATGGTCAGCGTCTCCATGCCGCGCCGCAGGTCCTCGCCATTGATCACCTTCTTGCCGGTGATCTTCTGGGCGTTACGGATCGCCTCGGCGATGATGATCGAGTTCAGCAGGCCGCGGTTGTAGAAAGTCTCGCCGACCTTATCCTTCGGAATCTGGCTCTTTCCCTTGTCCACGACGTACTTGATGACGTCCTGGATGACCGGGAAATTCGTGCCCGTCAGATTGAAGGAGAGCGCCAGATAGCCCTTGGCGCCAGGACCGGCCGGACGCGCGTCGTCGTCACCACCGGCCCACCACACGCCGACGAAGTGATCCATCGGATAGTTGATCTTGATGGCTTCCTTCACGGCGGTCGGGTTCATCGCGCCGAAGCCCTGCATGTAGATCCAGTCGGGGCGATCGCGGCGCACGTTGAGCCAGAGCGAGGACTGGTTCTGCGCTTCGGAGGCCGTGACTGGATAGAGCTTGAGCTCGAAGCCGTAGTCCTTCGCCAGCGCCTCGAGCAGCGGGATCGGCTCCTTGCCGAACGGCGCGTCGAGATAGACGAGGCCGACTTTCTTGCCCTTGAGCTTGTCGAGGCCGCCTTCCTTCTGCCCGATGTACTTGATGAACATCGAGGCGCCGTCCCAGTAGGTGGCCGGCGGATTGAAGATCCAGGGGAAGTTCTGCCCATCAGCCGAGGCCGAAAGCCCATAGGCCATGGACAGGATCGGAATCTTGTCGACCGCGGCCTTCGGGATGATCTGCAGCGTGATGCCGGTCGAATACGGATTGATGACGATCGGGTTCTTGGACTTCACCTGCTCGTAGCATTCGACACCCTTCTTGGTGTCGTAGCCGGTCTCGCATTCCTCGACGATCAGCTTGGCGCCGCCGATGCCGCCATCGCGCTCGTTGAGCATAGTGAGGTAGTCGGCCATGCCGCTGCCGATCGGAATGCCGGATACGGCGAACGGTCCGGTGCGGTAGGTCAGAAGCGGAATGTAGATGCCGTCCTCGGCGCTTGCCGGCAGCGCCGGAAGCGCGGCGGCCAGCGTCAAGGCTGTTCCCAGTAGAACATGTTTCAGTTTCATTGCGTCTCTCCCGTTCAGCTTGCCCGGCCGCTCGCGCCGCCGGAATTGCGCGAAGTTTTGCACGTTTAGTAAGGAAAAGGCCACACCCTCAGTTTCTGCTTTCCGATCTGCCATAGCCGCGCGAGCCCATTCGGCTCGGCGATCAGGAAGAAGATGATCAACGCCCCGACGATCACATACTGGAGCTGTTCCACGGTCGCGGGATGGAGCGGCAGGCCGAGCGCCGGCGCGAGCACGCGCAGCGCGATCGGCAGGATGAAGATCAGCGCGGCGCCGAAGAACGAGCCCGTGAGGCTGCCGAGCCCGCCGACGATGACCATGAACAGGACGAAGAAGCTCTGATTGACGTCGAACACGGCCGCTTCGGCGCCGCCGTACCACAGGAACACCATCAGGGCGCCGGCGACGCCGCAGTAGAACGACGAGATCGCGAAGGCGAGCAGCTTGGTCGGCAACAGCCGGATGCCGATCAGCTCGGCGGCGAGATCCATGTCGCGGACCGCCATCCACATGCGCCCGATGCGTCCGTGGACGAGGTTGGAGGCGAGCCAGGTCATCACCACGACGATCGTCAGCACAACGAAATAGCGGGTGAGCGAGGTCGCGGTCGCGCCGGTGACCGGAACGCCAAACAAGGTCCGGGTCGGCACCTCGATCGCGCCTGAGGTGTTGTTGTTGTACAGCCACGGCACGCGGATGAAGCACCACGACAGGAAGAACTGCGCCGCGAGCGTGGCGACCGCCAAGTAAAAGCCCTTGATGCGCAGCGAGGGCAGCCCGAACAGCACGCCGACCGCCGCCGAGAAGAACCCCGACGCGATCACCCAGACGATGATGTTGACCTGCGGGAACAGCGTCGTGAGCTTGTAGCAGGCGTAAGCGCCGACCCCCATGAAGGCGCCGGTGCCGAGCGAGATGAGGCCGGTATAGCCGGTGAGGATATTGAGCGCGATCGCCGCGAGCGCGAACACCAGGAACGGAATCAGCACGGCTTGCAGCATGAAGTCGTTGGCGGTCAGCGGCAGCACCACGAAGGCCACGAACAGCACGACGATGACGCCGATGCGGTCCTCCCGCATCGGGAATACCGACACGTCCGCCGCGTAATTGGTCTTGTATTGCCCGGCTTCGCGGTAGAGCATGATGTCAAATCCGCTCGATGATGCGCTCGCCGAACAAACCTTGCGGCCGATACAGCAGGAACAGAAGCGCGATCACGTAGGCGAGCCAGCTCTCGATGCCGCCGCCGAACAGCGGGCCCC
>CAYZMR010000108.1:0-12302 GCA_964479515.1 uncultured Hyphomicrobiales bacterium
ACCGGCTGGAAGTGGCGATGGCCGAACATCACGGCGCCGAGCATGATCTCCTCGGGCAGCTCTTTCGCCTCCGACTCCACCATCAGCACGGCGTCCTGCGTGCCGGCGACGACGAGATCGAGTTGGCTGTCGGCCATCTCCTCGAGCGTCGGGTTGAGCACGTATTCATTGGCGACGAAGCCGACGCGCGCGGCGCCGATCGGGCCCTTGAACGGCGCGCCCGACAGCGTGAGTGCGGCCGAGGAGGCGACCAGTGCCAGGATGTCGGGATCGTTTTCGAGGTCATGCGAGAGCGTGGTGACGATCACCTGCGTCTCGTTGCGCCAGCCGTCGGCGAACAGCGGCCGGATCGGGCGGTCGATCAGGCGCGAGATCAGCGTCTCGCGCTCGGTCGGGCGGCCTTCACGCTTGAAGTAGCCGCCCGGGATGCGGCCGGCGGCGTAGAACTTCTCCTGGTAGTCGACCGTGAGGGGCATGAAATCGATGCCCTCGCGCGGCTCCTTGGCGGCGACCACGGTCGCGAGAACTTTGGATTCGCCGTAGGTGGCGACGACCGCGCCGTCGGCCTGGCGCGCTATCTTGCCGGTCTCGAGGATGAGCTTGCGCCCACCCCAATCGAGTTCAACGCGATGGATGTCGAACATTTCGGTTTTCTCTCATGAGTTTGCCGGAAGACCGAAAGCCATGAGCAAGACGGCGAGGCGCTGCCGCGCGCGCGTACATCACGCGAATCGAGACAGCGTCCGGCGATCCTGCCATGGCCTTCGGCTCTTCCTGTCGGTTAGCACGGACGGACACTCCGTCCGGCACACTCGGCAGCGACCTCGCTGCCACGGGAACGGCGGACGAATGGCCCGCCCAACAGCGCGCGCGGATTTCGCCCGCGCGCGAAAAAACTCAGCGGCGAATGCCAAGCTTCTCGATGATGTTCTTGTAGCGCGCCTCGTCGGTGCGCTTGAGGTAATCGAGCAACTGACGGCGCTGCGAGACCATCTTGAGCAGGCCGCGCCGGGAATGGTTATCTTTGACGTGAGACTTGAAGTGTTCGGTCAGGTGGGTGATCCGTTCGGACAGGATCGCCACTTGCACTTCGGGCGAGCCGGTATCACCGGACTTGGTCGCGTACGTCTTGATGAGTTCGGCCTTGCGGCCTGCGGGAAGCGACATCGGATTTTCCTCTTGTTCTGGGATAAGGCGGAAAGCCGGATCAAACCGGGCTTGCCGCAGGGCGGTGGCCGGGCCGGGATGTCGTCCAGCCGGGTCACCTAACGAACCGCGCGCGGCCCTCAGTGCCGCGCGACGCGGCGCAATATACTGAAAAGCGCCGCGGATGCCAGTGAAATGTGGCAGGTCGGCCATCGTGCCTTAAATATGCGTAAATGCACGTCATTTGGCGGGATGGAAGATCCGCCGCGGATGCAACTCGCCCCGCTCGGCGACGGCGAGCGCGATCAGCGTGCCTTGAGTCGAGACCGCGATCCATCCCGCGAGGACCGGAGCGTCGCGCCCGCGTAGCAGGACCGCTTGTCCACGCGCCAGGCGTGCCGCGTCCGCGGTGCTGACATTGAGCGACGGCAGCGTCTGCAAGCCGGCTTCGACGCTCAGGAGGAAGGGCGGGCGCGGCAGCTTCGCGCTTGCGGCGGCCTCGCCGTAGGCCTGCAGGGCCTCGACGCCGACCGCGTCGGTTTCGCCGAACGGGCCGACCATCGTGCGCCGCAGCGCCACGACGTGGCCGGCGCTCTCCAGCATCCGCCCGAGGTCGCGCGCGAGCGCGCGGACATAGGTGCCCTTGCCGCATTCGGCCTCGAACACCGCATGGTCCGCGTCCGGCGTATCGACGAGAGCGAGGTGATGGATCTCCACGGTGCGGGCCTCAAGCTCGACCGCCTCGCCGTCGCGGGCAAGGTCGTAGGCTCGCTCGCCGTCGACCTTGATCGCGGAGAATTTCGGCGGCACTTGGCTGATCGCGCCGGTGAAGCGCGGCAGGGCCGCATTGATCGCGTCGGCCGACGGCCGCGCGTCGCTTGCCGCGATCGTACGCCCCTCGGCATCGTCGGTGTCGGTCTCGATACCCCAGCGCACGGTGAAGCGGTAGCGCTTGCGGCCCTCCATGACGAACGGCACCGTCTTGGTGGCCTCGCCGAGCGCGATCGGCAAGAGACCGGAGGCGAGCGGGTCGAGCGTGCCGGCGTGTCCGGCCTTCTTGGCCGAAAAGGCGCGTTTGACGCGCGCGACCGCGTGCGTCGACGTCATGCCGACCGGCTTGTCGAGCACGACCCAGCCGCTCACGTCGCGCTTCTCGCGCTTGCGCTGCTCTGTTCCCTCGCGCGCTTGCAGCGCGGGGTTCGCAACGGGGGTTGGCGCGGCAGGACCAGGCGTGTTCATGGCTCGTCGCCGCCGCTTTCGAGATCGCGCCGCACCGCAGGCGTTCGCAGTATCTTCTCGATCCGTTCCGCCTCGTCGAATCGTTCGTCGAATCGGAAACGGATGTCGGGTGCGAATTTCAGGTTAACGCGGCGCGCGATTTCGCCGCGCAGGAGCTTCTTGTTGCGCTCGAGCGCGTCGATCACGGGCTTGGCGTCGCGTCCGCCGAGCGGCATCACGTAGATGGTCGCCAGCCGCAGGTCGACGGTCATCGCGACTTCCGGGATCGTGATCATGTGGGCTTCGATCACCGGGTCATGCACCTCGCCGCGCGACAGCATTTCGGCGAGCGCGTGGCGGATCAGTTCGCCGACGCGCAGTTGACGCTGCGAGGGGCCGGAAGCCGCATGATCGCGGTGATGATGTCGGGGCATGTCGATATGGCTCTCTCAACTCGTCATGGGCGGCATGGTCGTTCGAAGAACGGCGTCGCTTCCGCTCGCCCACGACCTTATTCTTCCAACGATGGATCGCCGGGTCACGCCGTTGCGCGGCGGCCCGGCAATGACGAAGCGCGTTGCCTGAGATTCGGACTCAGAGCGAGCGCTGCACCGTCTCCACGCGATAGCACTCGATCACGTCGCCGGCCCGCATGTCCTGGTAGTTCTCGAAGGCCATGCCGCATTCCTGGCCCGCGACCACCTCGCGCGCGTCGTCCTTGAAGCGCTTGAGCTGGCTGAGCTTGCCCTCGTGGATCACCACGTTGTCGCGGATCAGCCGCACATTCGCGCCGCGCTCGACCTTGCCGTCGGTGACGCGGCAGCCGGCGATCTTGCCGACCTTGGAGACCACGAAAATCTCCAGGATCTGCGCGTTGCCGAGCATCGTCTCGCGCCGCTCCGGCGTGAGCAGGCCCGACATCGCGGCTTTCACGTCGTCGACGAGATTGTAGATGATGTTGTAGTAGCGGATCTCGGTGCCGGCGCGCTCGGCCGCCTCGCGCGCTTCCTTGTGGGCGCGCACGTTGAAGCCGATGATCGCGGCGCCGGAGGACTCGGCGAGCGTCACGTCGGATTCGGTGATGCCGCCGACGCCCGCATGGATGAGGCGCGCTGCGACCTCGTCGGTGCCGAGCTTCTCCAGGGCGCCGTTGACCGCTTCGAGCGAGCCCTGCACGTCGGCCTTGATGATGAGCGGGAACTCCTTGCGGCCCGCGGTCTTGACCTGCGCCATCATCTGCTCGAGCGAGCCGCGCATGCCGGTCTGGCGCGCGGCCGCCTTCTCGCGCTTCTGGCGCGCGCGATAATCCGTGACCTCGCGGGCGCGGGCTTCGCTGTCGACCACGGCGAGCCGGTCGCCGGCGTCGGGCGTTCCGGTAAAGCCGAGCACCTCGACCGGCGTCGAGGGGCCCGCGGAGGTGATCGCGGCGCCGGTGTCGGAGACGAGCGCGCGCACGCGGCCCCACTCGGCGCCGGCCACCACGATGTCGCCGCCACGCAACGTACCGCGCTGGACCAGGACGGTCGCGACCGGCCCGCGTCCGCGGTCGAGCTTGGCCTCGATCACGGTGCCTTCGGCCGGACGCGACGGATTGGCCTTGAGGTCGAGGATCTCGGCCTGCAGCGCGATGGTGTCGAGCAGCTTGTCGAGGTTGAGCTTCTTGGTCGCCGAGACCTCGACGTCGAGCACGTCGCCGCCGAGCGACTCGACCTGAACTTCGTGCTGCAGCAGCTCGCTACGCACGCGTTCGGGCTTGGCGTCGGTCTTGTCGATCTTGTTGATCGCGACGATCATCGGAACCTTGGCGGCCTTGGCGTGATTGATCGCCTCGATCGTCTGCGGCATTACGCCGTCGTCGGCCGCGACCACCAGGATCACGAGGTCGGTCACCTTGGCGCCGCGCGCGCGCATCGCCGTGAAGGCGGCGTGGCCCGGCGTGTCGATGAACGTGATCTTGCCGCCCTTGGGCGAGGTCACCTGATAGGCGCCGATGTGCTGGGTGATGCCGCCGGCTTCGCCGCCGACCACGTTGGTCTGACGGATCGCGTCGAGCAGCGAGGTCTTGCCGTGGTCGACGTGGCCCATGATGGTCACGACCGGCGGGCGCGGAAGCAGCGTCGCGGCATCGTCGGCGGCGTCGAACAGGCCCTCTTCCACGTCCGACTCGGCGACGCGCCGCACCGTGTGGCCGAGTTCCTCGGCGAGAAGCTGGGCGGTGTCGGCGTCGACCGTGTCGGTGATCTTGGCCATGTGGCCTTGCTTCATCATCAGCTTGATCACGTCGACGCCGCGCTCCGCCATGCGGTTGGCGAGTTCCTGGATGGTGATCGTCTCGGGGATGGTGACTTCGCGCACGAGCTTTTCCTTCGGCTCGTTGTCGCGATGCCCGGTCATGCGCTGCGTGCGGCGGCGGAACGAAGCCACCGACCGCTCGCGCACCTCGTCGGCGCTCAGCGCCGTGACCAGCGTGAGGCGGCCGCGCTGCTTCGGCGCCCCGGCGCGCGGCGCCTTGGGCGCGGCGGCCGGACGTGCCGCGGCTCCGCCCGCGCCACGACGCGCCGGACGGCGGTCGTCGTCGTCGGCCTCGGGCGTGAGCACGCGCGGCATGGGAGCGGCTCCCGCCTTCGCTCTCGCCTCCTCCTCGCCGAAGCGCTTCTTGGCGACTTCGTCGGCCTTGCGCTTGGTCTCTTCGTCGTGGCGGCGGCGATCCTCCTCGCCGCGCTTGCGCGCCTCGGCGGCCTCGCGCTCGGTGCGCTCGATCGTCTCTCGCTCGGTGCGAATGCGCGCCTCTTCCTCGGCGATCTTGCGTTCCTCGGCCTCGCGCAGCTTGGCATCGCCAAGCGCATGCGCGCGCCGGCTGCGCTCCTCTTCGGTGAGCGTGCGCAGGACGACGCCCGACTTCGGCGCGGGGGGCGTGGGGAGCGTCGGCGCCTGCGCCACCGGCGTTACGCCGCGCGGCGCAATCCCGCCGCGACGCGGCGTGGCGCTGCGCTCGGGCGCTGCGGCCGGCGTCGGCTCGGGTGCCTTGCCTTCGCCCGGTCCTCCGACGCGACGCTTCACCTTCTCGACGACCACCGCCTTCGAGCGGCCATGGCTGAAGCTCTGGCGCACGACGCCCGTCTCGGCGCGCGGCTTGATCGTCAGCGTCTTCGTCGGCGCGACGCTCAGCTTCTTCTCGCCAGGGCTCTTGGTTTCAGTCGTCATTCCGATCCTTTACCTTTGTTCGACCCACGCCGCGTGACCTCGCCACGGCCGTCCGTGTCGACCGCCCGAAAACGGTCGAGGCCTGTACAGCGCGCAATGAACCCGTTGCTCGCTGGGCCGGCGAGCAGCGCTGCATGTACCACATTTGACCGCCCCAATGCCAAATCCAATTGCGCAGAGTTGAACGCCTGGATGGTGGCGACCGACCGGGCGCCCTCATCCTCCCGGTGCCGGGCTGCGGCGGCAAGCTTACGCACCCCGTCCGCCGCGGCGTCCGAGGCGTTGATCAGGGCCACGACCGGCTCGCGGGCAAGGGCGGCTTCGGTCTTGGCAAAGCCGATCGCGACCCGTCCGGCCTTGTGGGCGATCGCGAGCGCGTCGAGGCAGGACCCCGCAAGCTGGCGGTCGAGGAGCGCGCCGAGATCGGGCGCGGCGGCAACCTTGGCCTTGAAGCTGCGGGCGAAAATGTTGCGCCGCACGGCCTCGTCGACGGCGGTGCGCGTCGCCGTGACCCACACGCCCCGTCCGGGCAACTTGCGCTTCAGGTCCGCCACGACCGCGCCGTCCGGCCCAACCACGAAACGGATCAGTTCCGCGACCGGGCGGACGGTCCGGGTTGCGACGCACAGGCGCTCGGTGACGCGCCGGTTATGGCGCGGCCCGGTATCGGCCTCCGTGTCGTCGGGACTTGCCAGCATTGATATCGCCTGGTCGCCTCCGGATCATTGCGCGGGCTCGGCCGCTTCGGCCGGAGCTTCTTCGGTGGGCGCCGGGGCGAGATCGGCTTCGGTGACCCAGCCGGCCTTGAGCCGGGCCTGCATGATCAGGCCCTCGCATTCCTCGCGGGTCAGCTCGAAGCCGTCCAGGAATCCTGCCGTGTGCACGGCTTCGCCGTTCTTGCGCTCGGTCCAGCCGGCGAGATCGTCGGTCGCGCAGCCGGCGAGGTCTTCCACGGTCTTGATGTCGTTTTCGCCGAAGGCGACCAGCATCTTGGTGGTGACGCCCGGCACCTCCTTGAGCTCGTCCGCGACGCCCAGTTCCACACGCTTGGCGTCGAACTCGGCCTCGATCTGCGCGAGATAGTCGCGTGCGCGGGTTTGCAGCTCCTCCGCGGTGCCCTCGTCGAAGCCCTCGATCGAGGTGAGCTCTTTCGGTTCGACGAAGGCGAGCTCCTCGACCGAGTTGAAGCCTTCCGAGGCGAGCAACTGACCGACCACCTCGTCGACGTTGAGCGCCTCCATGAACACCTTGGTGCGCTTCTCGAACTCGGCTTGGCGGCGCTCGGACTCCTCCTGTTCGGTCAGGATGTCGATGTCCCAGCCGGTGAGCTGCGAGGCGAGCCGCACGTTCTGACCGCGTCGGCCGATCGCGAGCGAGAGCTGCTGATCCGGCACCACCACTTCGATGCGTTCACGATCCTCGTCGAGCACGACCTTGGCGACTTCGGCCGGCGCCAGCGCATTGACCACGAATGTCGCGATGTCGGGCGACCATGGAATGATGTCGATCTTCTCGCCCTGCAACTCGTTGACGACCGCCTGCACGCGCGAGCCGCGCATGCCGACGCAGGCACCGACAGGATCGACCGAGGAATCGCGCGAGATCACGGCGATCTTGGCGCGCGAGCCCGGGTCGCGCGCGACCGCCTTCACCTCGACGATGCCGTCATAGATTTCCGGCACCTCCTGGGCGAACAGCTTCGCCATGAACTGAGGGTGGGTCCGGGACAGGAAAATCTGCGGTCCGCGGGCTTCCCGGCGCACGTCGTAGATGAAGGCGCGGATGCGGTCGCCGTTGCGCATGGTCTCGCGCGGCAGCATCTCGTCGCGCCGCACGATTGCCTCGCCGCGGCCGAGGTCGACCACGACGTTGCCGTACTCGACCCGCTTGACGATGCCGTTGACGATGTCGCCGATGCGATCCTTGTACTCCTGGTACTGGCGGTCGCGCTCGGCCTCGCGCACCTTCTGCACGATGACCTGCTTGGCCGACTGGGCGGCGATGCGTCCGTATTCGAGCGGCGGCAAGGCGTCGGCGATCGTGTCGCCGATCTGCGCCGCCGGATTGTGCCGGCGCGCCTCCTCGAGACCGATCTGGTTCGACGGGTTCTCGACGGTCTCGACCACGAGCATGTGGCGGGAAAGCCGAAGCTCGCCGGTCTTGGAATTGATCTCGGCTTTCACCTCGGTCTCGCTGCCGTAGCGCGAGCGCGCCGCCTTGGCGATGGCGTCTTCCATCGCGGTGATCACGATGTTGCGGTCGATCGACTTCTCGCGCGCGACCGCTTCGGCGATCTGCAACAGTTCAAGCCGGTTGGCGCTGACGGCAGCCATCAATCATTCTCCTTCGTTCTCGTTCGCATGCTGCTCGTGGAACAGCATGCGGTTGTCATTGTCTGCTTGCCGCGCTTGCGCGCGCGCTTGGTCTGCTTGCCTCTCCGCGTGCGGAGCGACGTCGCCGCGCGCCCCGCGCACTTCTGCCTTGCTGCGCCGGAGCGACTCGGTGACGAGTGCATCGGTGAGCACGAGCCGGGCCTCGGCCATGTCGGCGATCGGGAGCAACGCCTCAATGGCTTCGCCTGCCGCGGTGTCATCGCGGCGGATGCGCGCCGCTTCGCCGTCGACCCCGAGCAAAATGCCGCGGAACCGGCGGCGGCCGTCCACCGCGACGGCCATTTCGACCTTCACCTCGTGGCCGGCGCAGCGCGCGAAGTCCGAACGGCGCACCAGCGGCCGGTCGATGCCGGGCGAGGACACTTCGAGCCGGTACGCGCGGTCGATCGGATCCTCGGCGTCGAGCACCGGCGACAGCGCCCGCGAGGCGGATTCGCAGTCCTCGATCAGCATCGTTCCGTCCGGACGCTCCGCCATGATCTGGACCGTGCAGTTGGACGAGGCGGACACGCGCACCCGCACCAGCCGATAACCTAGCCCGGCGAGAACAGGCCCCGCGATCGCCGCGACACGCGCGGCGGTGCCCTGCTCGATGATGAGTCGGGGCTCCGCGAAATCGACCGCTGCGACCGTGTCGACCATGTTCCTCCGGCAGTGCCGGCTTTTGGGTAACAAAAAAGAGCGGGTCCCGGTCGGGGCCCACTCTCAAAAACCGCTCGGATACCATCCGACCGTTATGAGGTGTCTTTAACAGACGCCGCACATATAGCGCCTTGCGCGAAAGATGCAAGGCCCGCAGCGGCTTGGCTCGGTTTGAGCGGCGGCCGCCGAGGCGCTTCCCACGCGCGCGGTCCGAACCAGAATTCCAGCGCTAACCTTTTGTTAAAGATTACAAAAAGTACCCGGGCCCGGAACACATAATTAATCGAATGGTGAGCGCGGGGCATTAGCATTTCGGCACTGCGGACGGAGTGCTGCGGCGGCCGCGTATTTTCAGAAACTCGAGGAAATCGATGTTGGACAGGGACCAGAAGGTCGCAAACGGAGAGAGCCTCCAAGTGAAGGACCTCCAGGTGAACGAGACCTGCGGACGCGTCCTCTCCGTCAGCGGCTCGCAGGCGAGCGTCGGGCTGCCGGCGACGAGTCTTGATCCGACCAGCGTCGTATCCGTCACCGTGGGCAAGTTCCTGCGCATTCAACGCGCGGACACGGTGCTCATCGGAATGGTCACGGAGGTCACGCGCGAAACCTTGCCCGGCGCGCGCGACGAAGGCTATTGCGCGACCGCGCGGCTCGACATGATGGGCGAGATCAGGCGGCGCGGCAGCGGCGCGCATTATTTCCAGCGCGGCGTCACCGATTATCCGGCGATCGGCGATCCGGCAGCGCTCATCACGCGCGACGAGCTGCGCCTGATCTATGACATCTCCGGCTCGGACACGATCGACATCGGCTATCTGCAGCAGGATCCGACGATCGGGGCTTATGTGAACGTCGACGAAATGCTGAGCAAGCATTTCGCCATCCTCGGCACGACCGGCGTCGGCAAGTCGAGCGGCGTTGCGCTGATCCTGCAGCAGATCCTCGACGCGCGGCCGAACCTGCGGCTGTTCCTGCTTGACGGCCACAACGAATATGCCCGCTGCTTCGGCGATCGCGCGCTGGTGCTCAATCCGCGAAACCTCAAGCTGCCGTTCTGGCTGTTCAATTTCGAAGAGGTGATCGACGTCTTTTTCGGTGGCCGAGCGGGCCTCGACGAGGAAGTCGCGGTTCTCGCCGAACTGATCCCGCTCGCCAAGAGCACCTATACGCAGCAATACCGCACCGGTGACAGCCCGAGGCTCAAGAAGGTCGACGCCAAGACCACGGGCTATACCGGCGATACGCCGGTGCCGTATCGGCTCGCGGATCTGGTCGCACTGATCGACGAGCGCATGGGCAAGCTCGAGAACCGCTCCTCGCGCATGGTCTATCACAAGCTGATCACGCGCATCGAAACGGTGCGCAACGATCCGCGCTACGCCTTCATGTTCGACAATGCCAATGTCGGCGGCGACACGATGGGCGACACCTTGCGGCAATTGTTCCGCCTGCCGGCGAACGGCATGCCGATGACCATCATGCAGCTCGCGGGCTTTCCGGCCGAAGTCGTCGATTCGGTCGTCTCCGTGCTCTGCCGCATGGCGTTCGACTTCGGCATGTGGAGCGACGGCGCGTTTCCGCTGCTGTTCGTGTGCGAGGAGGCGCACCGCTACGCCTCGGCCGATCGCTCCATCGGCTTCGGGCCGACCCGCAAAGCGATCTCGCGTATCGCCAAGGAAGGCCGCAAATACGGTGTCTTTCTCGGCCTCGTGACGCAACGTCCGGCCGAGCTCGACTCCACCATCATCTCGCAGTGCTCGACGCTGTTTGCGATGCGCATGGCGAACGAGCGCGACCAGGCGATCGTCCGCTCGGCGGTCTCGGATGCGGCCGCCAACCTCCTCGCCTTCGTGCCGTCATTGGGGACCCGCGAGGTGCTTGCCTTCGGAGAGGGCGTCGCCCTGCCGACGCGGCTGAAGTTCAAGCAGTTGCCCCCGGAGTCCATCCCGCAGAGCCAGGCTGTCATCAACGCGCCCACGGATGCGGGCAGCGGCGCGAGCCAGGACTTCATCGACACGATCATCGACCGCTGGCGCGGCGCCACCATGAGCAAGCAGAACGGGCTCGACGGACCGGATTTCGACGGCCTTGCGCGCGACGAGTTCTCCTCGATCCCGACCGCGCCGCAGCCGCCGCAGGCGGCTCCGCTCGCGCAGGCGCCAAGCGTCGCGCCGCGGCTTGATCCGGATCGCTTCAAGATCCTCAAAAAACCGATCGAGAGCGGAGCGGGCTCCCTGCGCGCCGGCGAGCCGGGCAGCTCGTGGCTGCGGAAATAGTGCGCGCTCGGCCGCGTCAGTTTCGGCGGAACACTAGATAGCAGGGCGTGCGTCCTTCGCGGATCGCCTTTTTCTCATAGCGCGTGCGGGTAAAGCCCGGCCATGGGCGACGCCAGTCGTCCGCGCGCTCCGCGGTCCAGATGAAATCGTCGCCGCGCAGGAAGCGCGCGAGCGTCCAGGCGGCGTAGTCGGGCCAATCGGTCGCGAAGCGCATCTCGCCGCCTGCGCGCAGGATGCAGGCGAGCTTTGTGACGTTGGCGTCGCTGATGAAGCGCCGCTTCCAATGCCGTCGCTTGGGCCAAGGGTCGGGATAGAGGAGATCGATCCGCGCAAGCGAACGCGCCGGCAGCCAGTCGATGAGTTCGGTTGCGTCGGCATCGTGAAGCCGCACATTGGCGAGCGCGAGTTCGTCGATCGCCGCGAGTGCCTTCGCCATCCCGTTGACGAATGGCTCGCATCCGATGAATCCGGTTCCGGGATGCGCCCGCGCCTCGCCGATCAGGTGCTCCGCCCCGCCAAAGCCGATCTCGAGCCGGACCTCGTCGACCGGCACCGCGAACAAGGTTGCTAGAGGGTCCGGCGGCGGCGTTTTTAGATCGAGCGCAAGTTTCGGGAACAGCGTCTCGAACAGGCTCGCCTGCCGGGCGCGCAGCGGGTGTCCCTTGCGCCGGCCGAAGAAGGCGCCGTGACGATGTTGGCGATCGTCGGTCATCGTGTTTCGTGAAGCACAAACGAAAATGGCCGGGAAGCCCCGGCCATTTCGAATTCGCGCATGCGGCGCTGGGTCAGAATGCCTTCTTCAGGCTCGCCGCCAGATCGGTCTTCTCCCAGGAGAAACCACCGTCCTTGTCGGGCGCGCGGCCGAAGTGCCCATAGGCCGCGGTGCGCTTGTAGATCGGCCGGTTGAGCTTGAGCGAACGGCGGATATTGGTCGGGGTGAGACGGAACATCTCGGGGAGCACTTTCTCGAGCTTGCGCTCGTCGACCTTGCCGGTGCCATGCGTGTCGACCAGCACCGACATCGGATCGGCGACGCCGATCGCGTAGGCGACCTGGATCGTGCAGCGATCCGCAAGACCGGCGGCGACCACGTTCTTGGCGAGGTAGCGCGCCGCATAGGCGGCCGAGCGGTCCACCTTGGTCGGATCCTTACCGGAGAACGCACCGCCGCCATGCGGCGCGTAGCCGCCATAGGTGTCGACGATGATCTTGCGGCCGGTCAGCCCGCAGTCGCCGTCAGGGCCGCCGACCACGAAATTGCCGGTCGGATTGACCAGGAAGTCGGACGGCTTCTTCGGCATCCAGCCCTTAGGCAGCGACGACTCGACCGCCGCGCCGATCAGGTCCTTGACCATGCCCGGCGTGTATTTCTTGCCGTTGCGACTGGTTGCGTTGTGCTGCGTCGACACCACGACCTTGGTGC
>CAYZMR010000109.1:0-12137 GCA_964479515.1 uncultured Hyphomicrobiales bacterium
TGCCGCTGCGCGGCAAGATCCTCAACGTCGAGCGCGCGCGCTTCGACAAGATGCTCGGCTCCGAGCAGGTCGGCACGCTGATCACCGCGCTCGGCACCGGCATCGGGCGCGAGGAGTTCAACGTCGACAAGTTGCGCTACCACAAGATCATCATCATGACGGACGCCGACGTCGACGGCTCGCATATCCGCACGCTGCTGCTGACGTTCTTCTTCCGCCAGATGCCGGAGCTGATCGACCGCGGCCACATCTTCATCGCGCAGGCGCCGCTCTACAAGGTCACGCGCGGCAAGTCCGAGCAGTACCTCAAGGACGAGCGCGCGCTGGAAGATTACCTGATCGACATGGGGCTGGATGACGCGGTGTTCCGTACCTATGCGGGCGACGAGCGCGCGGGTGCGGACCTCAAGCGAATCGTCGAAGAGGCGCGCACGATTCGCAACACCCTGAACGGGCTGCATGGCCGCTACAATCGCAAGGTGGTGGAGCAGGCGGCGATCCTCGGCGTGCTCAGCTCGAAGATCTTCGGCGATCCGCAAACCGCCAACGCCGCGGCGCCCTACATCGCGCGCCGCCTCGACGTGCTGTCGGAGGAGACCGAACGCGGCTGGACCGGGCAGTTCTCAGAAGGCGAAGGCTTCCTGTTCGAGCGCGTGGTGCGCGGCGTCAAGGAAGTAGCGGCCATCGACCACGCGCTGCTCGGCTCGGCCGACGCGCGCAAGCTCGACGAGCACGCCGCCGCCCTGCAGGAGGTCTATGAGCGGCCCGGCCTGTTGCGCCGCAAGGGCGAAGACACGGCGATCTATGGGCCGGTCGGCCTGTTCGATGCCGTCACCGGCGCCGGCCGCGAGGGCATCAAGATGCAACGCTACAAGGGGCTCGGCGAGATGAACCCCGAGCAGCTCTGGGAGACCACGCTCGATGCGTCGGTGCGCTCGCTGCTGCAGGTGAAGGTCAAGGAGGTCGACGAGGCCGACGACATCTTCACCAAGCTGATGGGCGACATCGTCGAGCCGCGCCGCGAGTTCATCCAGGAAAACGCGCTCGCCGCGAGCGTGGACGTCTGACGCCGGCGCCCGTCGTCACGGCCCCGCGACCGTCTTGAACCGCGCGAAGATGTCGTCGAGCGTGGTTTGCGGCGTGACCGCGAAACCCTCGAACGCCTGGTCGAGCACGCTGTCCATCATCTCGAACCCGAGCGCGCGGTAGCTCTCGAATTGCGACTCCGAGAAGAACTGGTCGGCCGTGCTCTCGTGCGGGAAGTCCGGGTTCAGTGCCGCGTAGTTGCGCACGCCGACGTTTACGATCCGGTTCCGGTGGAAGCACGGCTTGAGATAGAGGATGGTACCGCACTCGCTTTCCCCGCCGTCGGCCGCCGGATAGTCGATGGTTCCGACCGCGTGGTAGGGCGGCAGGCCCGGCCCGTAGTCGACGTTCTTGCGCGCGCGATTGCGTAGCGCGTTCAGCCCGGTGAAATGGACGCGGATGCCAAGATCGATCCAGATCTTGCGCACCGCGTTGCCGAGATCCTCGAACTGGAAATCCTTGTCGGCCCCGGCGTCGCTGACCACGATGAAGCGGCAGCGCCGGCGCACCATCTCGTAAAGGCCGAGATTCTCGAAGTGCCCGCCGTCGGAGAGATAGACCCAAGGGTTGCGGTCCGTGGTCCAGCCGAGCACCTCGTCGAGCAGCGGCTTGATCGCGGTGACCGGCCCTTCCTCGGTATAGGTCTTATCGCCCGCTGGTCCCGGATTGCCGAACCACCAACCGAGCCGCACGTTGAACAGCGCGAGCAGCAGCGTGACCATCGGCGAGGAGTGGTAGCCCATGTTCGGGCTCGCGGCCGCGCCTGATATCGCCATGGCGGTGCCGAGCGAGATGCCGCCGCCATATCTGTCGCTGCGCCGGTACGCATGATAGGCGCAGCCGGAGTGCAGCGGCGTCACGGTGAACGGCTCGGCCTTGCGCTCCTGCCAGGCGAGGTGCTGCGACGACACCACGTTGAGCGCGATGTTGACGACGTGGAACGGCCGGTCCGCCGGGCCGCCCGGCCAGAGCGAATGCATCGGCGGGTTGTCGCGCTCGTCGAAGCCGGTGAACGGGTTCTGCGTGCGCGACCGGTTCGCGGCGCCGAGGAACGCGCGGATCAGGCGATTGCGATAGAGCGCGTGCAGCGAGAAGCGGTTCACGTTCACGCATTTCGACGCGAGCGTCGAAATCGCAAGCGCGATCAGCAGGCCGATCAGCATCAGCGCAAGATTCTCCCACGGCCCGGCGGCGGCCGCGCAGTCGGTGCCCGGCGTGCGATCACCGACCAGCGAGGGAAGATTCTCCCAGCCTTGCGCGAGCGGCGCGCAGCCCGGGCTCGGCCTGCCGTCGCCGACGAGCGTGCTTCGCAGCATCGAGCGGTCGAGCAGCAGCTCGTCGAGCAGCGCCGAGAAGCCGACGACCAGGGCGATCAGGAACAGCGGCGTCGTGATCATCAGCACGAGGTCGGTCGTTCGTGCGCCGAGCGTCTTCGGCTTGCCGCGCGCCGGCGAGGAACTGCTCTTGCCGAGCACCGCGGTGAGGATGCCGGTCACCGCCGTGACGATCCCGCTCGTGGTCTTGCCGAAGTGGGAGTCGACCTGCGCGTAGAGCTGGAACATCAGATCGGCGCCGACCAGCACCAGAAACGCGATCAGCGCCCAGCTGATCGACGTGACGGTGAACCACCCGGTGGAGCGTCCGAACCATTCGCGGTCGGCGTCGGAATTGATCTGCCAGCTCGTCAACCCGACGAAGATCATTTCGGCGGCGAGCTGCGCGATGAAGAACCACGGCACCCCGTAGATGACCATGAACAGCGTCACGGGCGCGTCATCGACGAGATCGATCCACCCGATCAGCAGTCCGAGCTCGTAGGTGTTGAAGACGTAGATGCCGACGCCGACGATCGCGCCGTAGACCGCGCCGCTGATGGTCCAGAGCGCCAAATCCTTGGCCCAGTAGCGACGGTTGCGCTTCTCGTCGAGCGGCGGCCACGGCCATGCCAGCGCCCATGCCAGCGCGTAGATCGTAGCGCCCGCCGCCATCCCGATCAGAGTCAGCTTCCAGAGCGCCAGCGCGAACAGCGAGTCGGTCAGATCGGACAGCAGCGCGAGCGAGAACAGAAACGCCGCCAGCACCGCGGGATAGAGATCGTGGCGCAGGAAAGCGGCTTGATCCGCGCCGTGCTTGACGGCTTGCTTGCGGCTGGCGGCGCGCGCTGTGTTCTCCTCTTTTGCCGCGATATGCCCCTGATCCGGCAGCGGCAGCCGCGTCGGACGATTGAGCAGCGCGAAACGCAGCGCGCTGACCTGCAACGCCAGGCCGACGATCCCGAACACGGATACGACCGTCACTTCCATCCACAGCGCATCGAGATTGGACAGGCCGAACCCGATGAGCGCCAGCAGCTTGATCACCAGGATCGCAGCGCAGAGCACCGGCGCGAAGATCAGCCAGTTGAGCAGCAGGTTGCGCATGTAGAGCGCGACCGCCGTCCAGGTGTCTCCGGAGGTGAGCCCTAGCTCGGGCGTGAGATAGTTGCTGTAGGCGCGCAGCCACGCGATCGGCGTCGGCTCGTTTTCCGGCTTAGGCGCGCGGCGGATCAGCTTGTCCCAGACGTCGGCGAAGCTGGTGCGCGCGATCCAGGTCGAGAGCCAGCTTCCGATGTAGCCGCCGCCCGAGACTGTCGAGAGATAGGTCATGCGGGCAAGCAGCGAGCCCTTGGCGTCGCCGACGGTTGTTTCCTGCTCGAGCTTTGCGTCCGTGAGCGGACGTGGATGGACCGCGAGCGCCTGGATCAAGCCGAGCGCAAAGGACGCGCTGCGGATGCCGCCGCCCGAGAGGCAAAGCGCGGCGGAATTGCGCGCGTTGAGCGCCCGATAGAGCGGCAGCACGGTCTCGGCGGGAAGCTCGGCTCCGCCGATCGCCTTTGCCTCGGCCCGAAGGACCTCCTCGACGCTGAAGATCGTCTGGCCTTGCGGCTCGTCTTGCGTTCCGGTTCCTCCCGGCATGGCGGCCTCCGCATGACATCGCGCCGACAACCCGTGATAGAGTTGCCCAATACGGCCCTCCGCTCAATCGAAATATCGCTAAACAACCGCCCTGGGCCGTGCGACCATGGGCCTCAATTCCAACAACAGCCCCCAAGGACGTTCGCCCATGCCGCTTTCCATGTCCGGCGCCGCCGTGCCGACCTTCGTGCAGACCCTGACCGCGCTGTCGAAAATCATGGACAAGGCCGCGGCCCATTGCGCCGCCAAGAAGATCGATCCCTCCGTGCTGATCAACGCACGACTGTTTCCCGACATGCTTCCGTTCACCAAGCAGATCCAGATCACCTGCGATTTCGCCAAGAACACCGTCGCGCGGCTCGCCGGCATCGAGCCGCCGAAATTTCCCGACGACGAGACATCATTCGACGCCTTCAAGGCGCGCATCGCCAAGACGCTCGCGTTCGTCAAGAGCGTGACGCCGGCGCAGCTCGACGGCACCGAAGCCAAGGACATCACGTTCCCGGTCGGACCGCAGACGATGACGCTGAAGGGCGAGCCCTACCTCATCAGTTTTGCGCTGCCGAACTTCTACTTCCATGCCACCACGGCGCATGACATCCTGCGGCACTGCGGCGTCGAGATCGGCAAGCGCGACTTCCTCGGGCGGAACTGATGCACGACATGACCACGACGCTGCTCTCGCCCTACACGGTGAACGCCTTCAACTCGGCGCGGGACTCCGAGAACAAGATCCACGACGACACCGTCGCGGGTGCGTTCGGATTCCGCGGCGGGCTCGTGCCGGGCGTCGACGTCTATGCCTACATGACGCATCTGCCGGTCGCGCGCTGGGGGCGCGCCTGGCTCGAGCGCGGCCGCGCCACGTGCCGTTTCCTCAAGCCGGTGTATGACGGCGAGGACGCGACCGTCATGGCGATCGAGACCGCGAATGGCCTCGACATCAGCGTGGAGAGCCATGGCGAGCTCTGCGCCACCGGGCAGGCCTCGCTCACGCAAGCACCATCGGCGCCCGACCGTACAGCGCCGGTGATGCCCCTGGCGACGCGCGTCGCGGCCGACGAGCGCTCGCTCGCGCCGGACACGCTGCTCGGCATCAAGCCGTTGCGTACCGACGCCGATTTCGCCGCGCGCTATCTCGACGATCTGCGCGAGACGGAGCCGCTCTACCGCCGCGACGGCATCCTCCATCCCGGCATGATCCTGCGCACCTGCAACTGGGCGCTCACGCACAATGTTGTTCTCGGACCTTGGATCCATGTCGGCAGCGCCGTGCAGCACCTCGCCGCAGCGCGGGTGGGCGACGAGCTGTCGCTGCATGCCCGCGTCGCGGCGAATTACGAGCGCAAGGGCCACCGCTTCGTCGAGCTCGACGGCGTGGTCCTCTCCAACGCGCACACGCCGGTCGCGCACATCACGCATACGGCGATCTATCAGCCGCGCGCCACGGCGGCGGCATAGGCGCGCGACCATCCTTCGAGGCTCGCTACGCTCGCACCTCAGGATGAGGACTGAAGGTGTTGAAACGCCGTTGCCGCACACGCAAATCCTCATCCTGAGGAGCGGTGCGCAGCACCGCGTCTCGAAGGATGGCCGCGAAAACCGCTCGCGCGAAAAAAAGTAATCCCCGCCCACAAAACCGCCCTTACATTCACCGCACCCTGCTCGGCAGAGGGGCGCCATCATGAGGCGTTCTGGTGGCGGAGCGGATCGAGGCGGCGCCCGGAGATGTGGCCTCGATGAGAGATGCGAAACGCGAGCGGCGTACTCGAAACCCTCTCCCCTCCGGGGGAGAGGGTGGCTGACGAGCGCGAAGCGCGAGGAAGCCGGGTGAGGGGGCTTATGTCAGCATGAGACGAAAGTCCCCCTCACCCGGCTCGCAGCTTCGCTGCTCGCCACCCTCTCCCCCAGAGGGGAGAGGGTCACGGAGCCCGGCGCACACGCTACGCCCACGAGCACCGAAGCTTGAGGCTACTTCCGGATCGATCTTGGATCGCGCGGGCCCCAGCGGCCGGCGTCGACGGTGCTGAGGAAATCGCCGAGCGTCTGGTTGAACAGCGCCGGCTCCTCGATGTTCACCGTGTGGCCGCTCTTGGGGAAGATCGCGAGGCCCGACGCCGCGATATGTTTCTTCAGATAGAGGCTCGGCTCGACGCAAGGGTCGTCCTCGTCGCCGCAGATGATCAGGCTCGGCAGCGCGATCTTCTGGATATCCGCTTCGAAATCGTAGACCGACGGCCGGCCGACCTGATAGCCGCGCAGCGTATTGGCGGCGCCCTTCGCGCTGTGGCTCGCGAACTGGTCGTAGAACTCCTGGAAGCCGCGCGGGTCCTTCACCTCGAACGGGATGCGCGCCGGTCCCATGCCGTAAGTCTTGGCGACACCTTCCGAGCCGAGCGTGTCGTACTGCTTCGCGGTCGCCTCGGAATTCTTGCGGAAGTCCTCGACGAACCAGCGCTCCGAGCCTGAGCCGGTGCCCGCCATGGTGAGCGAGAGCGCGCGCTGGGGATATGTGATGCCGACGCAGAGCGTCGCATAGCCGCCCATCGACAGTCCGCAGATATGCGCCTTGTCGATTGTGAGATGGTCCATCACGGCGATCACGTCGTCGCGGAAATGCTCATAGCCGTAGGACGACGGATTCGGCGGCACGTCGGAGGGCAAATAGCCTCGGAAGGAAAACGTCACGCAACGGTAGCGCCGCGCGAAGTAGCGCATCTGCGGCTCCCAGGCGCGATGATCGCCCGCGAACTCGTGCACGAAGACAAGCGGCGTCCCGCTGCCGGCTTCCTCGTAATGCAGGCGCACATTGTCGCGCGTGACGGCAAAGGGCATGGGCGTTTCTCCGGCTTGTTCTTCGTTGGGGGGCAGCGTCTTAAATTCACGCCTGCGGTGCAAGATGCTTGCGCGCAAATTCGATCAGCGCGGCATTCACGTCGTCCGGCCGTTCCTGCTGGATCCAATGGCCAGCGCCGTCGATCAAAAGCTTGCGTTCAAGGTTCGGCACGACGTTGCCCAGCTCATCGAGCGCGCGCTGTCCCATCGACCCCGTGATGACGGCATCGCGCGTACCGGCAATGAACAGCGCGGGCTGGTCGATCGTCGCGCCATGCCACGGCGCGGTGAGCGCCCAGTTGCGGTCGATGTTGCGATACCAGTTGAGTCCGCCGCGAAAGCCGCTGCGTTCGTACTCGGCGGCGAACACGTCGACGTCCGCCTGCGTGAGCCAAGGTGGCAGCGGAACCGGATCGGGCGAGGACCCGAGAAACCCCTTCGCGCGATCCACATACATGCTCATCTTGTGCTCGCGCGGCGTGTCGCCCGAGCCGATGGTGAGAATGCGCGCAAGCGTGAAACGCGCATCGCGGGCGAATTCATTCTCCGCCGCCTGCTCCTGGAAATAGAGATAGTAGTAGTCGGACTTGCCGGCCTTGCGCAGCGTGTCGAGCGGCGGCAACGCGCCGCGCCTGCGATGCGGCACGCTCATGCCGACGACCGCGGGGAACAGGTCGGGGCGCATCAGCGCCGCGTGCCAGGCGACCGGTGCGCCCCAATCGTGGCCTACGATCAGGGCGCGCGTTTCGCCGAGCGCCGCGACAAGCGCGACCATGTCGCCGACATTGTGCAGGATCGTGTACGCGGCGACATCGTCGGGCGCGGTGGTGCGGCCAAAGCCGCGCATATCAGGCGCGATCGCGCGAAAGCCCGCCGCGGCGAGCGCGACCAGCTGATGTCGCCACGAGTACCAAATCTCCGGCCAGCCATGGCAGAGCAGCACCAGCGGACCTTCGCCGTATTCGGCGACATTCATCTCGATCCCGTTCACCGGGATGGTGCGGAACCGAAATTCAAACGGCCACACTTCAGTGCCCGGGCAGTACCAGCAGCTTCGGCTTTGCCGGCAAGGTGTGCTTCGAGAGCACGACCGTCGGCACCTCCGACGTCTCCACGTCCCACCTCTGGCCGGCGCGTTCGATGAAGCGGTTGAGCGTGTATTGCGAGAAGTAATGCATCGGGATCATCAGCGGCGCCTTGAGCGCGGTCAGCACCTCGATCATGCCGTCGAGGTCGAGCGTATAGCTGCCGTCGACCGGGACCAGCACGACATCGACGCGGCCGATCTCGTCGAGCTGCTGCTGGGTGAGCGTGTGATGCAGATGGCCGAGATGCGCGATGCAGAGGTTCGCAACCTCGAAGATGAAGATCGAATTGCCGTGGCGCTGCGTGCCGCCGCTCCAGTCGCGGATATTGGTCGCGACCGAGCGCACGCGCACGTCCTGGTATTGCAGATCGTAGTCGGTCGGCTTGCCGTCGTCGCGCCAGCCGCGCAGCACGTATTTGATGCCCGGATCGGGCCGGTCGCTGTAGTGCGTCGAATGCGCGTGGTTCATCGTGATGATGTCGGGCAGCACCGTCGGCTTGACGTAGTCGTTGTAGTCGGTCGCGATGCGAACGAGCTTCGGGCTCTCGATCAGGAAGGTCGAATGGCCGACATAGCTGATGCGGATCTCGCCTTCCCGCAACGCCGCGAGCCGGAACGCAGCCGGGATGGCGCGCGGCCGCTCCTGCGAGATGAGGCCGGGGCAGGACTCCTGCATTTCGGGCTTTGCGGCCGGCGCGGGACCTTGCGCGCGCGCGGCGCCGACGGCGAACAGGGCGAGAATCGCGAGCGCGGCGCGCGACAACGAAAGGCCCGCCATGCGATTGGCTCCTTCTGCTCCGGCAACCGAGCTTATCTCTCGGCGACCCAGATGCGGAAGAGCCTTCGAGAACGCAACGACGACGCCGAGGAACTTACTTGCTGGCCGAGACGATCAAGCCCTTGGAGGTCAGCACGACCCAGCGGCCGTCCTGCTTCTTGATGTCCTCGATGCGCCCGAGCCCCGGCAGCATCGTGCCCGGCTCGACCTCGATGATGCCCTCGCGGCCTTCGATCAGCGCGGTGCCATCATAGACGCGGCGCAGGATCCAGCCCTGCACGATCGGATGCTGCAAGGCTGCGGGCGGCGTTCCGAGCACCATCGGGACCGGCTTCGCAATCGATCCGGTGACCTCGGGCGCGGCCGGCGCCGCCGCCGCGCGGCGATCGGCTTGGGCATGATCGATGCGATCGAGCGTCTCCGTCATCTTGGTGAGCTGCGCGGTCGAGTTCGCCGCGCTCAGCTTCAGGCTGGCGAGGTTTTCGCTCAACGCCTTGGTAGAGGTGCGAAGCTGCGCGACCGTCTCCTTCAGCGCCTTGATCTCTTCGTTCGCCTCGCGCGAGACGTGGATGCTGCCGGTGATCTCGTCGGTCGGCGCGCGGCCGAACTTCGCGGCACCGAACGAACCCGCGACCGCGCCGAGGCTCGCGGCGATCGCGACGCAGGCGGCGAGCAGCGTGAAGCGGCCGTTGCCGCGCGACGACGCGGCCGCCGGTGCGGGCTTTGCCTGCGCCGGGATCGGACCACGCGAGATCGGAGCGTCCGCCTTGGCGGGAGGTTCGACCTTGAGCTGCGCGGCGCGCGGCATTTGCGGCGCCCTCGCGGCGGGCGCGGCGATCTCGGCTTTCGGAGGCTCCGCGACCTCAATTTTCGCAGGAGCAACACTCGCCTCGACCTTAGGCGGCTCGGCGGCGGCCTCGACCTTCGGCGGCGCGTCGGCCTTCACCTCGGATTTCGCGGCTTCGGCGAGCGGCGCGTCCGGTGCCGCCGCGACGATCGATGGAGCGTCTTCGATCGCCTTTAGGGTCGGCTCGATCTTGGGGCTTACGTTTTCCTCGGCCATGGCCTTCGTTCCCAACGGGAGAAAATTCACCCCTTGGTAACTTTCAGACCTTACCAGCCGGTTACCGAATTGTTGCCGCGCGGCGGCAAATTCGCGTCAACTTTGCAGGAATCCGTTACCGGCGCGCTCGGCCCCGATGGTCGAGCCGGGACCGTGGCCGGGCAGGATCGTCACGTCGTCGCCGAGCGGCAGCAGCTTGCCCTTGATGCCGGCGATGAGCTCGTCGTGGCTGCCATAGGGAAAGTCGGTACGGCCGACCGAGCCCGCGAACAGCGTGTCGCCGACCAGCGCGAAACGCTCGGCAGCGTTGACGAACACGATGTGACCGGGCGTGTGACCGGGAACGTGAAGCACATCGAAACGCAGATTGCCGACACTCACCGTGTCGCCTTCGGTGAACCAGCGGGTCGGCGTCACGTCGCGCATGTCGGTGATGCCGAAGCGCTGACCTTGTGCCTTGAGGTTCGACAGCAGGAAGGCGTCGCGTTGGTCCGGCCCTTCGATCGGGATCGACAGCGCCTCGGCAAGCTCCGCCGCACCGCCCGCATGATCGAGATGACCGTGGGTGAGCAGGATCTTCTCAGGCGTCACACCCAGTTTGTCGATCGCCGCGCGGATGCGCGCGACATCGCCGCCGGGATCGACGATCGCGGCTCGGTTGGTCTCCGAGCAGGCAATGATCGAGCAGTTCTGCGCGAACGGCGTGACCGGTACGACGGCAACTTTCAGAGCGGGCATGCGCAACCAGGACAATGAGGCGGAACGACCCTCATATAGGCATCCCGTTCTCCGCCGCGAGGTCCTTGAGCGAGACCTCGGGCCGGGCCCCGAGATGCTGGATCACCTCCGCGGCGGCGAGCGCACCGAGCCGCGCAGCGGTCTTGTGATCCTTGCCGCGCGCAAGGCCGGTCAGAAAGCCGGCCGCGAACAGATCTCCGGCCCCGGTCGCGTCGATGAGCTTGTCGATCGGCGCCGCCGGCACCGCTTCGCCGCTCGGGCCCGCCAGAATGACGCAGCCTTTCTCGCTGCGCGTCACCACGGCGAGCGTCACGTCGGCCCGCAAGGCCGCGACCGCCGTGTCGAAGTCGGAGGTCTGATACAGGCTGTGCAGCTCGCGCTCATTGGCGAAGATCAGGTCGACCGCACCGGTGCGCATCAGGTTGAGAAACTCGTCGCGATAGCGATCGACGCAGAACGCGTCCGAGAGGGTCAGCGCGACCTTGCGGCCCGCCCCATGGGCGATCTCGGCGGCCTTGCGGAACGCCTCCTTGGCCTGCGGCGGATCCCACAGATAGCCTTCCAGGTAGATGATGCCAGCGGCCGCGATCGCGCGCTCGTCGATATCGGCGGGCGTCAGGTTCTGAGCTGCGCCCAGATAGGTGTTCATGGTGCGCTCGCCGTCCGGCGTCACCAGCACATAGCAGCGCGCGGTCGCGGGACCGTCGAGCGCCGGCGGCGTCGTGAACGTCACGCCGATGGCGCGGATGTCATGGGTGAACGCGCGCCCCAGCCGGTCGGCCTTGACCTTTCCGACGAAGGCCGCGCGCGCGCCGAAGCTTGCGACTCCGGCGATCGTATTGGCGCCCGAGCCGCCGGAGATCTGGGCCGCCGGTCCCATCGAGGCATAGATCGCCTCGGCGCGCGGCTCGTCGATCAGCGCCATCGTGCCCTTGTGCATGCCGTGCTGGATGAGAAAGTCGTCCTCGGTGCGCGCGATCACGTCGACGATGGCGTTGCCGATTCCGAGAACATCATATTGCGAGGCGGGCAATGGAAAACTCCTGCGAGGCGCTGTCGGGAGAATGATCCGGCGGGCGGCGCACTATAACCGGCAGGCCTCGCCGGGCAACACAAAGGCTGCCCAATGCTGCCGGCCCAAGTCCCACCGCAGGCGCTGCCCTTGCACCCTGGACGCCGCCCGTGTCATGGGACGGCCCGCAATTGCAGGAGTGGTCCATGGCGTTCAAGGAACGCGTCTTTTCCGGGGTGCAGCCGACCGGCAACCTACATCTCGGCAATTATCTCGGCGCCATCAAGAAATTCGTGGCGCTGCAGGCGCACTATGACTGCATCTATTGCGTCGTCGACCTGCACGCCATCACGGTGCCGATCAACGTCTGGGGCGGACCGAAGACGCTCACCGAGAATATCCGCGAAGTGACCGCCGCTTTCATCGCCTGCGGCATCGATCCGCAGAAGCACATCGTGTTCAACCAGAGCCAGGTATCGGCGCACGCCGAGCTCGCTTGGATCTTCAATTGCGTCGCCCGGCTCGGCTGGCTCAACCGCATGACCCAGTTCAAGGAGAAGGCCGGCAAGGACCGCGAGAACGCC
>CAYZMR010000110.1:0-12013 GCA_964479515.1 uncultured Hyphomicrobiales bacterium
CGCAGGCAACATGCGGGAGCGTCAAGGCCGACGGGCCGGGCTGGCAGACGCGAGCCGCGAGCTGCCGCTCGGCTGTTGACCGTCCCAGAACTTACCAGGTGACTCCTTTGCTTGGCTCCTTTTAACATCTGAGAATGTCGACTCTAGGGCTCGTTCCCGCAGATCTGCTTGAGCGATATCACGTCAAAGAATGGCGCAACGCGACCGGCGTGCTCGCGACCGCTTGCCCCACGGAGTGGGTCGAGGTTCAGGAGGTGTTGCGTGAGTTCAAACTACTTAAATCCGAGATCCGCGTGGGCGGCGGAAACAGGTCGCTGATAAGCCGCCGTATCGATGAACCTCTGTATGCCAAGGGATGGGTGGAAAAGAATTTCAAGACATCGATCATTGTGGACGAGAACAAGATCGACAGCCCCACCCATTCAGTCGACTGTTTCAAGGGCGGCGTCGCGGTTGAGATGGAATGGAACAACAAAGATCCATTCTTTGATCGAGACTTGAACAATTTCCGTCTTCTCTTCGATCTGCGCGCGATTCAGGTTGGTATTATCATTACGCGGGCATGGGAGCTCCAACAAATTTTCAAAGAGCTTGGAAAAGGCTCTTCCTACGGAAAGGCCACTACCCACCACGAGAAATTGTGGCCGAAGGTTGAAGGTGGCGGCGGCGGGGGCTGTCCCGTGCTCACCTTCGCAATCAAACCGAACAATTTCTCGGACGACGGCGAAGCAGCTTATGAAGCTTTGAAAGCGAAAATCGCGGCCGAAAAGGAGGCAAAGGCCGCCGAAAGGCGCGCAGCCAAAAAACGCGGAATTGTTTTGCCTGAGGACAACGAAGAAGAGGACGACGACGATTAGCCAAGGAACCGAACGCCCGTGTTCGTAGTCACTCAGCAGCTAACAATCCCGCACGCGAATGGTGCGCGTAGGTCTTCCACGTCGGCTTGTATCCGTCGTCGGCCTGATTGCCCCACGTTGCCCAGCCCTTTCGCGTCCCGCGTGCGAATAGTTCGATGAATGGGCCGGGACTGCATGCCTCAATGATCGGATACTGCTCGTCCGGCTTGCGGGAATGCTCGCGTTTGCGCGTTCCGAACAGGTTCACCTGTCTTCGGCCCGGTGCAAGTGTCCGCGCATTCTTGCCGCGTACGCCGAATAGAATCAATTCCGTCACATTGCGAAAATAGAATCCGACTCCACGACCATCCGATCCGCCGTCTTTACGAACCTTGTGCCAAACCACGTTCGATTTGTAATTGAAGCCCCAAGCCTTCATCACTGAGAGGCCTTCCGGAAGCAACGCGTTCGGACACCACAAATAAAGGTGCGCGGTATCGGCTGCGATATCGCCAATCGGCAGTGTTTTGATTTCGTCGAGCTTCATCGTGCCGTAGCGAGACAAGCGCTTGTGCTCAGGCGCGACCTTTCCGGTCTTGTTTGTGAACTGCCATGGTGGGTCCGCCAAAATCGTCGCAAACTTTCGGACACCCGCAAACTTAAGAAGGTCCGCCGCTGCCTGACTCGCCTCGGCTGCTCGTGAAGGTGCCACGTCGAAAGGCCTCGCGCGCCCAACGTCACTGAAAGACTCAAAAACAAAGCTGGCAACTCTTGTATCAGTCATTGGCTGCGCTCACGCACGGGGCTTCCAACGTTGTCCACTATGGCAACATTCGCAGGCCACCCCTGGCTCGTCCGATGAGGGAGAATAGCTTGTTCCTGTTATGTTCGCAAGTATCATGATTTTATTCCTTGACATAGGTTTATTTCTATCCATACTCCCCTCACCTTGCTCATCGAGGGGCGCCCGTCCGGAGGCATCCTGAAGAGCTGAGTAAGGTGCGGCACCCGCGACCGGCAGGCATGCCGGGCTCGGGCGACCCGGGGCTCCACCCGGGGGACACTACGGTCCCCCTGCCAGGAGCTGGCTGACGCGGCGCATTTGCGTCGCCGAAAGCGTGGCCCGGGACCGAAAAGAGCCGCGTGGAGCGCCGCAAGGCGCGGCGTCCCGCCAGGACGCCTGCCCCGCAAGGGGCAACTGCTGCGTAGCGCCGTGCGGCGCTCCATCCCCTCGGCTCAGCCGAGGGCTTTCACGGGAGGGATGACAGCAAAAGCCCGGGCGCAGCGCGCCGCGGGACGGAGACCTATTGCGATGACTCACGTTTGCGAAAACCGTCCGCTCTACGACGCGCCGCTCGACGAGGCCGAGCGGCACGAAAGGATGCGCGCCGACGCACGCCACATGCGCGTGGAGGACCGCTTCATCTGCGACACGTTGCGCCTTGCCCGCCTCTGTCCGCGCGCGGCCTGCCGCAGGGCCGATCGTTGCCGCGGTCGGTATCCACGGCTCTGTCTCGATACGCGCGGGGAAGCCGCGCCGCCGGAGGCACACGACTTCGCCGAACGGCTCGCCGACGCGCGCGCAAGCGGAGAGCGCCGCGAGGACATCGAGGCGGCGTTTCCGGATTCGGCGCTCGCCTTGCGATGCTGGGCCGCCGCGCTCGCGGCGCGGCGTCGGAATTAAATCAGCGCGTGCCGACCGTCAGCCCGCTCTCACCAATACCAGCGGCGATAGCCCCAATACGGCCCCCAGTACGGGCCGGCATACGGGCCGTAATAATACGGCCTCGGCGCGACGTAGGCGCCAGGCCCAGGCACCCGCACATAGCCGGGCGGCGCGGGGCCGCGCACGACCTCGCCGTCATCCTCATAGGCGTAAGGCGTGCCGGGCGGGCCGCGGCGCACCGCGCGGGCCGGCGCGCGGCCCGTGGTGTCGAGCGAGGTCGCGATCGAGAAGCCGCTCTTGTCGCCGAACGTGACGGCGCACCAGCCGTCATTGCATTCGCCGACCTCGATGCGGCTGCCGGCCGGGATCTTGGCGACGATGTCGCCGGACGTGTTGGGATCCTTGCGCAAGTTCACGGTGGAGGTCGCGACGCCGGGCTTGGCGTCTGCCGCCGCCACGGAGATGAGCACGATGGCGCCGGCGCAGAGAAGGCGCGGGAGGGTCATGGCAATCCCCTTCAATCCTTTGGCTGGTTGTCCCCCGAGGTCCGTGAAAAAAGTCCAAAACCATGGCGGCGCGATGGCAAATCATCTTTCTTTCCCCTCTCCCCGCAGGGGAGAGGGTGGCTGAGCGGACGCCAGTCCGCGAAGCCGGGAGAGGGCCCTTTTTCTTCGAGGCGCCGCCCGACAAGAGCCCTCTCCCGCCCTCGCTGTGCTCGGGCACCCTCTCCCGCAAGCGGGAGAGGGGAAAGAAAGAGAGGGCAGTCGGCGTGCGCCTTCACATCGCCGCCGGCGCGACGGTCGCCTCGCCCTGCCCGCTGCGTTTGAGAGCATCGGCCACGAAACCGGACGCCTTCATCTCCTCGACGAATGTGCGCAGATAGGTGGCGCCGGCGAGTTTGCCCTTGGCGGTGCCCATGGCTTGGCGGATCTCCATGAAGCGCTCATTGATCAGCCGCACGTCGGGGTGGGAGGCGATGAACTTCTGCAGCGCCTGCTTCACGCCGCCGGCGGCGTCGAGGTGCTGGTCGAGGAAGGTCTGGGCGCCGTCCGTGCTGCGCACGAGCGTCGCGTTCTTGAGCGAGCGGGTGAGGAACAGGTCGTAGGCCGAGGCCTGGTTCACGCCGATGCGGATGCCGGGCTGGTCGACGTCGGCCGGCGTCTTCAGCGCCGAGCCCTTGGGCACGATGTAGCAGCCCTCGATGATCACGTACGGCGCCGTGAACTCGATCTCGGCGGCGCGCACCGGCTCGATCGCTAGGAACACGATGTCGACCTTGCCGGCCTTCATCGCCTCGAACGCCTTGCCGGCGGCGTCGAACGCGGTCAGCTCCACCGGCACGCCGAGGCGCTTTCCGAGTTCGCGCGCGAGCTCCGGCGTGACGCCGCTCATGTTGTCGGGCGTGCCCTGCGCCAGCACGATGTTGCCGAGATTGATCGACGCGCGCAGCTTGCCGGTCGGGGCGAGGTCCTTCAACACGTCGGCGGAAACGGTCATGGTGGTTCTCTCTGTCTGGGCCAAGCTCGGCGCGGCGGTAAGGCTTCCGGCAAGACTGATCATGACGGCGAAAGCGGCCTTGACCATATGTTCCTCCCCGCGGCGATTTTGTCAGGAATCGCTAGCGCGTTACGGCGGGGCGGCGCAAGCGGGTATCGGGCGGTATCGAATTGACAGAGGCGCGCAGGGATTTTTGCCGCTACACTGCGCCGGGGTGCGCCGCAGCAACGAGACGGGGAATGCCTGAAATCATGATGCCTGAACTCATGCCGTTGATGCGCCTCGCCGCGGTGCTGGCGACGCTGATGCTCGCGGCCTGCGCGACCACCGGAAGCAACCCGCAGCCGATGCCGGTCGCGCGCACGCCCGAGCAGGTCAAGGGCGACTGCTGGATGAAATACGAGAGCGACCCAAAGCTGAACCTCGACAAGCGCGCCGCGCTGGTCGACCAGTGCATCGCCGAGCGCGGCAAGACGCAGGCGCCGATCAATTAGCGCTGCGCATGATCTTATCCGAAAACCGGTTTCCACTTTTCGGGATCATGCGCTGACTGACGCTTGCGTCGTCGGGTGGGGCCTTACTCCGTCACGTCCGCCACGATGACGCCGGTCGCGGGATCGACCAGATAGGCACGCCGGTCGATATAGGCGTAGCTGTAGGGCTGCGCCGCCGGCACGCGATAACCCACCTCCTGCGGCACGGCGTAAAGCGGCACGTTCGCCGGCAGCACCGAGCCGACCGGGTAGGCATAGCCCGCGTCATAGCGCGGCGCGGTCACGACCGTATCGTCGTCCTCGCCCTGCGCGACGACCGGCGCGCCATAATACGGCGCCGGCGCGACGACCAGGGGCGCCGGCAGCACCTCGCGCTCCACGATCGTCTGGTAGACGACGTGGCGCTCGGCCGGGGAGAGCGCAAGCGTGGCGACCGGCCGGCGCACGATCGTGCGCGTCACGACCTCGCGCTGCGGCGCGCGCGCCCGCGTCAGCTTGGCGGACTTGCGCGCCGGAGTGGTCCGGGTCGTCAATTGCGCCGGCCGCGTCACGACGCGACGCACCACCTCGCGCGTGGTCACGGCATCGACCGCATCCGGCGGCGTCTCGACCACGACCGGCGGCGCGCCATAAGGCACGGCCTCGGTTCCGACCGGACGGCGCGTCACGATTGTTCCGTTCGGCGTCTGCGTCACGATGGTCTCGACCGGTTCCTGGGTCACCGACCGGCTGACGACTTGCGCGTTCGCGCTGCTCGAGGCCAACGCGGCCGCGCCCAACGCCAAAAGACTTACTGCTCGCATGGCAGCCTCCGATCACAAGGTTTTCGCGTGATCAGGAAACGCAATGCACAACGCGGTGTTCCGGCGGTTCCGTCCCGTCCGCGTGATCATTTCGCGGCGGAACTGTGATGCGGCGCCGTCAGGCCGCCTCCGCCTGCTCCGCCGTCATCGCGTCGCCCGCGACCGTGGTGCGGCGCATGTCGCGCGGCTGGCTCTCGTCGAAGCGGCGCACGCGATGCATGGTCTGGCGGTTGTCCCACATCACCAGATCATGCTGGCGCCAGCGGTGGATGTAGACGTTCTCGCGCTGCGTCGCGTGCTCGGCGAGGTCGCGCAGGAGGTCGCGCGATTCCGGCATGAGCCAGCCGACGATGGTGCCGGCATGGGACGAGAGATAGAGCGACTTCCGGCCCGTCACCGGATGCGTGCGCACGAGCCGCTGGCGCACCGGCTTCATCATCGCGCGCTCCTCGTCGGTCAGTTCGGTGAAGCCCATCGAGCCGCGCGAATAGATCAGCGAATGCTCGCACACGAGATCCTCGATCGTCGCGCGGGTCTTGTCGTCGAGCGAATCATAGGCGGCGCGCATGTCGGCGAATTCGGTGTTGCCGCCCTCGGCGGCAACCGTGCGCGCGGACAGGATCGAATACTTCGCGGGCTTGGCGCGGAACGATGAATCCGAGTGCCACAACCGGTTGCCGAGATTGAACATGCGGCGGCGGTCGTCGCGCGCGAGCGGCTTGCCGTCCTTGTCGAGGTTGGAGACGTCGACCATGCCCTGCTTCAGGCGGTATTCGTGGTCCTTGGTGATGTTGCCGCCCTTGGCGTTCTCGATCTCGCCGAAGTTGCGCGAGAACGCCATCTGCTGATCGTCGGTGATCACCTGGTCGCGGAACACCAGCACGGCGTAACGGTCCATGCCGGCTTCGATCGCCGCGACCTCGGCCGCGCTAAGCGGTCTGGTCAGGTCGACGCCGGACACCTCGCCGGCGAACACGGGATGGATCTGGCGGATCGAGATCATCGGCGGCCTCCGTGGCGACGTCTTCACGCATCGCGCACGGCGGATTCTAGGCCAATCGGCTGTGTGGGCAAGGCCCGGCTGCGGCGGTTAGAAGGTGTAGCCGATCCGCGCGCCGTAATTGTTCAAGCCCTGGTTCCGGGCGCAATTGGTCAAGCCCAGCCCCGAGCCATTGGAGTCATGGTCGAACGTCGCCATCACGCTCCAATGCGAATCGAAGCGGTAGCCGAAGGAGCCGCCGACATGAAACAGCGGGTTGCACCCGAGCGCCGACTGGGTCGGGCTGCCGGTGAGCGAGCCGTCCGTCACGGCGCCGTCGAGGAAGCCTTCGACGAAGAAGCGGTCGAACACCGGAATGGTCCACAGCAAGCCCGCATAGGCGACGTTGGTGCGGCCGCCGGTGTTGTAATTGACGCCGCCATGCAGCCGCGGGATGAGATAGGACCACCAGCCGATCGGCGCGAAGAACTGCGGCAGGACGAGCTCGCCGTTCACGTCGTAGGTGCCGCGTTCGACACTGCCGACGCCATGCGCGAAGCCACCGAAGCGGACCTCCCAGCGGGTCGGATCGAACAGGCTCGGAACGACGACGGGGGCGACGGCCGGCGGAACCGCCGACATGGGCGGCGGAATGTCGGCCGCGCGGGCAAATGCCGCGCCGAAGATCAGAACAAAAAGTGAAAGGACGCCTACACGAAAACGCACGTCGCCGCCCTTCCCCAATCCGTTGCGCGCAGCAGCAATCTTCCCCGCCGGACCTTGGACCGGACCCTACGATTCCGTCAACTGGCGGGCGTGGACAATTTGCTCGCGCGATGCATGACGGCCACAGCCGATCGCGGAGCCCTAGCCGGGATGAAGCGAAGCGAAATCCGGGCCTTACGCACGGTCCGACCCGCATGTCGCTTGCGCTCATGCGGGCTACGGACTGGCGTTAACCCTGCGCCTATGTCTGCGAGCGCAGCTTGTCCTTGGCCTGAAAATAATGCCGCGCGTAGGCGACGAGCTGCGCGTCGTCCGGGTGATCGAGGGTCTCGACGCCGACGATGACGCTCATCAGCTTGGGATCATGGTGATGGATGTGCTTGACCAGCTCGGTCTTGGCGTTGGCCGGTCCGGTGATCAGCACCTCGCCCGCATCCGCGATCGCCTCGGCGACGGCGTGCAGGAAGTGCTGGTCTTCGGCCGCGTGCCCGCTGCCGATCGAGTTCGCCTTGTGATGGATGTGCTTGGTCGGATTGTCCGGCCGCACGACCAGCCGCTCCACATCGCTCGGGCTGAAATGAAACACCCGCGCCTCGCGGTGATCGATCCAGACGACCGCATGATAATGGTGGGTGGTCATGGAAGCGTCCTTTCCGGGATCGATGCAACGTTCGGAGCCGCGAAGGCGCCCCTCGGCGAGACACCGTATATGAGGTCCGGCCTGAACATCGGCAATGGAGCGGGGCGGCGCTCAAGCCGGCAGCGGCCGCAGGGCGGGCAAAGCTTGTCCCCGCGAAGCCGGGGACGAGGCGTGCCCGACCATATTTGACGCGGCGGGCCACGGCGCCGTGCGCCTCGCCTTCGTGATACGCTTCAACGCAAGACGAATCGGCGCTAACCGACTCCACTTTCGAGTTGAGGTACGTGCGCACGCGCGGTATCGCGCGGTGGGCGCAGCCCGGTGGGTGATGTGGCTTTTTTGCACTAGCGAAGCGGCAGGTTCGCGGGGACACTGCGGCTTCCGGCGGGGGGTGATCCCGATGCGACGATGGGTCATTGCGGGCGCGGGGGCGCTGGTGCTGGCGGCGGTCGGTCCTGCGACCGCCGCCGACATCCCGGTGGCTCCGATCGTCAAGGCCCCGGTCGCGGCGCCGCCCCCGACCCAAAGCTGGTACGGCTTCTACATCGGCATCCATGGCGGCTATGGCTGGGGGCGCGAGGCCGTCACGGCGACGCCGGACGCGTTTTACGGACCATTGCTCGCGCTCGCGGGCTTGCCGCTGAGCGCGGCCGGTGACCCGAAGGGCGCGATCGGCGGCGTGCAATGGGGCTCGAACTGGCAGTTCGACCGCATCGTGCTCGGCACCGAGTCCGACTTCTCCTACAGCGACATCAAGTCGACGCAGAACTTGGCCGGCGTCGTCTTCGGCCTGCCGTTCAACGCCATGGTCGAGCAGAGGCTGAAATGGCTCGCCACGACACGCGTGCGCGGCGGCGTGCTGATGACCGACAACGTGCTGCTTTACGCGACCGGCGGTCTCGCGAGCGGGCGGGTCGAATCGTCCACGATCTCGACGATCGGGCCTCCGGGTAGCTGCGCCCTTCCCGGCCCCTGCCCGGCCGGCTCGGCGCAGAAGGACAGATACGGCTGGGTCGCTGGCGGCGGCATCGAAATGAGCGAGGGTCCCTGGCAGTTCCGGGCCGAATATCTGCATTACGATCTCGGCACGCTGACCTACAACGTGTTCGATCCGGCCCTGCCGGGCTCGCTCATTGTCAACTCGGTGCGCTTCAATGGCGACATCGTGCGCGGCGCGATCAGCTACCGCTTCAACTGGACGCCGTGGGAGCTGATCTTCGGGCGGAGCTAGCCCGGCGCCGCGAATTGTCCAAAAAACCCAGCGTTTTCATGCCGCTACGTTAAGCACCTTTGCAAGACGTTCTTGTGCGGGCCCACTTTCGCCGCGAGATTGGCGTCAAGCCGTCAAATTGACGTGCGGCAATTCCCGTGCCCGGAAGGGCATCCGTAGAGTCTGCGATAACGGGGACAATCATCATGACCGCAGTACGCTCTGGACGTATCGACGAAGCGCCGCTCGCACCGAGCGAGTTCGAAGGGGAAATCCGCGAATTCATCCGCCGCGACGTCGCGCATCTGCGCCGGCCGCAGCCCGAGGGGCCGGCGGGCGATGCCGTCAACAGCATCACGTCCTTGCTCGATCGCGTGTCGGGTTCATCGGTGTCGGAGATCGACAATCTGATCGTCGATCTGCGCAAGGTGCGCGACTTCCTGCAGACCGAGGGCGAGCGGGTGCAGCGCGAGATCACCAGTTACGCGCAGCTCAGCCAAGTCGCCATGACCTCGGTGAAGATCATCGCCGAGAGCATGTCGCAGTGGAAGGCGCAGGTCACGCCCGAACGGACCTGAGCGGCGCCTACGGCTTCGAGGGCGGCGGCGACGCGGCGGTCGACGGCGTGAGAAGGTCCTTCGGCAGGTTGCGCGCGTCGCGCCGCATCTCGAGGCAGGTCAGCAGCTCCACATAGCTCGCGGTGCCGCCCATCGTGGCGGTCTGCGTGCAGATGCTGTGGTCGGCCGCGTTGAACGCGCCCCACTCCTTCTGCAGCGTGGCCCGCGCCTCGTCCTCGGATTTCATGCAGGCCGCGGCGTCGCGCTGCAGGGCGTTGCCGGCCGGAATATCGCGGCAGGTCGGCTCCACGTTGAGTACCGGGACCGCCTGCGCGGCAGCCGGCGTCAGCGCGGCACCGAGCAGCGGCGCGGCGATCAGGCAGGAATACAGAATTCGCATGAGCATGGGTGCAAGCCTTTCTGCCCCCGGCGGCCATTCTCGCTCCCAAAGCCTAAACCGCCAAGGAACTTTTGGTTTCCGAGGGCCGAGCCGGCCCATCATGCAAAAACGGATGGCGTGGCGGAGGTCAGCGCAGGACCGGCTGGGCGGAAGCAGCCATCACGGGAAGGCGGGCATCGAGGCTGATGCGCCCATCCAGGTGCTGCTTGACCACCAGCGCGGCGGTCAGCATCACGGCGGCGGTCACGCCACCCAACAGGAACCCCAGGATTCCAAGGCTGCGACGGTCCGCCATGAAACGCTCCCCTACCCTTCGCCTGTCTCTTAGTCGGCCGAGGGTTAACTTTGGTTCAACAAACTCGCTCGTGTTGTCGACAACCGGGGGTGTGCGGTCTAGGGTTCGGATCGAGGAGGCAAGGTGGAGTGCGGCGGCTCCCTGTCGCGGGAGACCGTTATGTTGCGTCATGGCCTTGCTTTTACGATCGTCGCGCTCGTGGGCGCGCTGCTGACGATGCCGGAATCGAGCCTCGCTCGCGGGGCGGGCTTCCGTCCGGCGTTCACGGGTGGGCCTTTCCGCATTGTTTTGCCGAGGGGGCGGCCAAATTTGGCCGGCCGGCCAGGCCCTCATCGGGTCGGCAAAACGCCAAGCCCCTCGATCGGTGCCTCGCATCCTGTCCCGCCGGCTACCGGCCCGGAACACCCGACCGCAGGCGTGGTTGCGGATGGCACCCATCATTTCCGGTTCCTCCGTTACCGCCGCTTCGGCAATTCGCTCTATCCAGTGACGGTCGGAACTGACTCATCCTTTTATGGGACGCCTTACGACCCGTCCGACGACGTCCCGGTCTATGCGCCGCCCGCGCTCCTTGGCGCCGACGATCCGTTCGGCCCCGCGAACACACTCTCGCGGCAGGTTCAGGCTCCGGGCCAGCCGCGCGGCTGCCGCGCCGAGCACGTGATCGTGCCCTCGGCGACCGGCGCGGGCGAGGGGAATGTGACGATCGTGCGCTGCTGAAACCGCAAGGCCGCTTACCCGAGCCTTGAAAAGACCACACGAAGCTGCCATGTGTCTGGCGTCGACCCGATTCGGGTCGCGGCAGGGCCGCCTGTACGAAGACCAATCAATCGGTTTCGGCCCGCCCTTTCATTCTTCCTCACATCGACAGCCCAGACCAGGCGGGGTGTCTTCAAAGACCCCGCGCCATGCGCACGGCTCTATGCCGGCGTGTGCCGCTGAATAGGATTATGCTTTGACCTCTTTCAACGATTTCGGCCTCGCAGAGCCGATCACGCGTGCCCTTACCCAAGAGAAGTACGTCACCCCCACCCCCATCCAGATCGACGCCATCCCGCTCGTCCTCGCCGGCCGCGACGTTGTGGGCATCGCCCAGACCGGCACCGGCAAGACTGCGGCCTTCGCGCTGCCGATCCTCAACCGGCTCGCCGCAAACCGGAAACCGCTGGAGAAAAAGAGCCCGCGCGTCCTGGTGCTCTCACCGACGCGCGAACTGTCGGGGCAGATCCTCGAGAGCTTCCGGACTTACGGCCGTCACATGCGCATTCAGTCCGCGCTCGTCATCGGCGGCGTGCCGATGGGACGGCAGGTGCGCGACCTGATGCTCGGGCTCGACGTGCTGGTCGCGACGCCCGGGCGGCTGCTCGACCTGATGAAGCAGAACGGCGTCCGCCTCAACCAGGTCGAAGTGCTGGTGCTCGACGAAGCCGATCGCATGCTCGACATGGGCTTCATCCACGACATCCGCACGATCGTCGCGAAGCTTCCCAAGGAGCGGCAGACTCTTCTCTTCTCTGCCACGATGCCGCGCGAGATCGCCGATCTCGCCGCGCACATGCTGCGCGATCCGGCCCGCGTCGCGGTGACGCCGGTTGCCTCGACGGCCGAGCGGGTCGAGCAGCGCATCATCCTCATCGACCGGTCCGCCAAGCCCGCCCTGCTGGTCGAGACGCTCAAGACCGAGCCGATCGAGCGCACGCTGGTGTTCACCCGCACCAAGCACGGCGCCGACAAGGTCGTGCGCGGTCTCCACAATGCTGGCCTCTCCGCCGAGGCGATCCACGGCAACAAGTCGCAGAACCAACGCGAGCGCGTGCTCGCGGCGTTCCGCACCGGCAAGGTGCGCACCCTGGTCGCGACCGACATCGCGGCGCGCGGCATCGACGTCGACGGCATCAGCCATGTCATCA
>CAYZMR010000111.1:0-1436 GCA_964479515.1 uncultured Hyphomicrobiales bacterium
GTTCCGGCCGAAATTCACCTTGGTCCGGAGCGAATTCTGGACCGGTTCGACCATGTTCGCATCTCCAAGCTCGGGCCCGTGGCGAGCCTGCAGCTCACCCGCGCGCCGCTCACCGCGATCGAGGTTCTGGAAAAACGCCTGTTCGACATCGTGATCGCGGCTGGCGCGCTGGTTGCGCTCGCGCCGCTGTTCCTGATCGTTTCGCTGCTGATCAAGCTGACCAGCCCGGGGCCGGTGCTGTTCCTGCAGCGCCGCTACGGCTTCAATCAGCAGCCGTTCCGCATCATCAAGTTCCGCACCATGTCGTCGCTCGACGACGGCGACGTGGTCGAGCAGGCGCGCAGCGACGACCCGCGCATCACCTGGATCGGGCGCATCCTGCGGCGCACCAACATCGACGAATTGCCGCAGCTCATCAACGTGCTCAAGGGCGACATGTCGCTGGTCGGCCCGCGACCGCATGCGCTCTCGCACAATCGCGAATACGAGCAGAAGATCTCGCTCTATGCGCGCCGCCACAACGTGCGGCCCGGGATCACCGGCTGGGCGCAGGTCAATGGCTTGCGCGGCGAGACCAACACCGACGAGAAGATGCGCCGCCGGGTTGACTACGATCTGCATTACATCGACAACTGGTCGATGTGGCTCGATCTGCGCATCCTGTTTCTCACGCTGTTCTCGCGCGGGGCCTATCGCAACGCCCTGTAGCGGCCGATGGCTGATCCTGCGGGCCGGCGGCGACTGCGCGTCCTGCTCTCGGAAGGGTCGAGCACCTCGGCGCGCGAGGCAATCACGGCGCTCGGCCTTGCCGGCCACACGATCGAAGTCTGCGATCCGGATCGCCTCTGCCTCGCGCGTTTCTCGCGCTTCGTCCATCGCCTGCATCATTGTCCGGGGCTTGCTGACGATCCGGAGGGCTTTCTCGCCTTCGTGCGTGATCTTGTGACGCGCGAGCGTTTCGACGTGCTGCTGCCGATCCACGAGCAGGGATATCTGTTCGCGAAGGCGCAGAACGATCTCTCGCCGCACGTCGCGCTCGCGTTGCCGAGTTTCTCGAACTACGCCTGCGCGCACAGCAAGGCCGGATTCAGCACTCTGTTGTCAGAGCTCGGCCTGCCGCAGCCGAGGACCACCTTCGCAACGAGCCCGCCGGAGCTGCGCGCGGGGCATTTTCCCGTCGTGCTGAAGAGCGCGCTCGGGACCGCGAGCCGCGGCACCTTCATCGTGCGCGACGCAGCCGAGTTGGAGCGCGCGCTCGCCGGGTTCGTGGCCCGCGGCGCTTTCGCGGACAGCGTGCTGATACAGGAGTTCGTTGCCGGTCCGGTCGAGCACGCGCAGGCCGTGTTTTGCCGCGGCCGGCTCGTCGCCATGCACGGCTACGCCCAGGTTGCGCGCGGCGCCGGCGGCGGACCAGCCGCCAAGGTGAGCGTGCGCCG
>CAYZMR010000111.1:1536-11949 GCA_964479515.1 uncultured Hyphomicrobiales bacterium
TGCTGCCGACGGCCGCGACCGCCGTGATGCTGCTCGCAGACCCGCGCGTCGCACGCCGCCTGCCCGAACGCTTCGGCTCCCACCTGCTCACGCCGCGCGCCAACCGCATCATCCACGGCATGCCGGATGCGAGCCCGCCTGCGTTCTCAAGCGCCGGGTGATGGCCTATCATCCGCGTTCCATGCCGTTCACCCCCGCTCCGCACGTCACCCAGAACTGGCAGCTCGCCAAGCCCGTCGCGTCCAGCAAGCGCGGCATGGTGGTGTCGCAGGCCAAAAGCGCGGCGGAAGCCGGCGTCGCCATCCTCGATGCCGGCGGCAACGCGTTCGACGCCGCGGTCGCGACCGCGCTGGCGCTAGCGACCGTCGAGCCATGGAATTCCGGGCTCGGCGGCATCGGCCACGCGGTCGTGCATCGCGCCGGCACGGCGCGCGCCGAAACGATCGATTTTGGGCCGACGGCCCCGGCCGGGCTCGATCCTTCACGCTTCAGGCTGACCGGCCGCATTGCGTCCGACCTGTTCGCCTGGCCACAGGTCGAAGGCGACACCAACATCCACGGGCCGCTGTCTTTCGTCGTTCCGTCGGCGGTCGCGGGCTATGCCGAGCTGCATTCGCGCTGGGGCAAGCTGCCGCTCGGCGAGATCGCCGCGCCGGCCATCGCGCTCGCGCGGCGCGGCCTGCCGCAGGACTGGTACACGACGCTGAAGATCGCGAACTCGGCCGCGATCCTGCGCAAATATCCCGAAAGCGCGCGCATCTATCTGCGCGACGGGCTGCCGCCACTGGCGCCCTACCAGGGGAGCCTGAGCTACTTCCCGCTCGGCAATCTCGCCGACACGCTGACGCGGCTGCAACTCGCGGGCTGGCGCGATTTCTACGAGGGCGAGATCGCCGCCCAGATCGTGGCCGACGTGAAGGCGATGGGCGGCGTGCTGTCGGCGGACGATTTGCGGGCGTGCCGCGCGCGCGTCGCGCCTGCGACCGAGATGCCGTGGCGCGGACGCACGCTGCAACTCGCCGGCGCGCTCACCGCCGCGCCGACCGCGATCGACGTGCTGCGGCGAATGGCCGATGTCCACTTCGGCAAGGAGCCCGACGCCGCATGGTACGTCGCGCTCGCCCGCGCGCTGAAGGCGGCCTACGCGCAGCGGCTCACGTCATTGGGCGACGCCGAGCCGCAGGCGGCCGAAAGCTGCACTTCGCACATCACCGCCGCCGATGCCGAAGGCACGATGGTCGCGGTGACGACCACGCTGCTCTCCTCGATGGGAAGTCGCGTCGTGCTGCCGACCACCGGCATCCTGATGAACAACGGCGTGATGTGGTTCGATCCCAGTCCCGGCCAGCCGAATTCGATCGGCCCCGGCAAGCGGCCCCTCACCAACATGTTTCCGGTCATTCTGCGCGACGGCGGAAAGCCCTTCATCGCGGCCGGCGCGTCCGGCGGGCGGCGCATCATGGCGGCGACCTTGCAGCTCATGTGCTTCGTTGCGGACTTCGGCATGCCGCCGGAGCGCGCCGCGCACCAGCCGCGCATCGACGTGTCCGGGCCCGACAAAGTCACGGCGGACCGGCGGCTCGCACCGGACATCCTGCGCGCGCTGCAAGACGATGGGCCGACCGAGATCGTCGAGCATGGCGTCCTGCCGCTGAACTTCGCCTGCCCGAACCTGATCCTCGATGACGGCGCCGGCGCGCGCACCGGCGTCAGCGATGCCGCCTCGCCCTGGTCCGCAGCGGTCGCACAGGAGTAGAGCGGGTTCTAGTCGCTACGTCTTGATCACCCGCACCGGACTGCCGGCGATCCACGCTTTGATGTCCTCGACCATCTGCGTGTAATAGACCTTGTAGCCTTCCTGGCTGACGTAACCCAGGTGCGGCGTGAGTACGACATTGTCGAGCTTGCGCAGCGGATGGGTCAGCGGCAGCGGCTCGACGTCGAACGTGTCGAGGCCCGCGCCCGCGAACTTCCGCTGGCCGAGCGCCGAGAGGAGCGCCGCCTCCTCGATGATCGGCCCGCGCGAGGTGTTGATCAGAAACGCGGTCGGCTTCATCAGCGCCAGGTCGGTCGCGGTGACCAGCCCGCGCGAGCGCGGGCTGAGCACGAGATGGATGCTGAGGAAATCCGATTGGCGGAACAACTCCTCCTTGGAGACCAGCGTCGCGCCGCCCTCCTTCGCCTTCTCCGCCGTCAGGTTCTGGCTCCAGGCGATCAGGTTCATGCCGATCGCCTTGCCGATCGCGCCGACCTTGCTGCCGAGCTTGCCGAAGCCGAGCAGCCCGAGCGTCTTGCCGGCGAGCTCGATCCCCAGCGTCGACTGCCAGAGCACGCCGGACTTCATCCGGTTGTTCTCGTAGCCGATCTTGCGCGCGAGCTCGAGCATGATGCCGATCGCAAGCTCGGCGGTCGGCTGGCCCGACGCGCCGGTGCCGCACACCGTGATGCCGCGCGCGGCCGCGGTATCGAGATCGATCGAGGCGTTGCGCGCGCCCGAGGTGATGAGCAGCTTCAGGTCCGGGAGTTGCTCCAGCGTGGCTTTCAGGAACGGCGTGCGCTCGCGCATCATGCAGATGATCGAGAAGCCCTGGAGCGCCTTCACGGCCGCCTTCTGGTCGGCGAACGGCTCGTTGAAGACCTTCACCTCCACGTCGGGGATCGACCAGTCGGCGAGCTTCAACGCGACGTTCTGGTAATCGTCGAGGATGGCGCAGCGGTGTGTCATCGGACTCTCGGGGTTTCAGGCGATCTTCTTGCGGATGCGGAAGACGAACAGGCCGGACTGGCTGTCTTGATCCTCCAACACATCGCCGGTCTGGCTGATCAGGTTCGGGATGTCGATGGTGGCGAGCGGGTCGGTGCACTCGACCACGAGCCGGTCGCCGGCCGCAAGCCTGCTCAGCGCCTTCCGGGTCTTCAGCGCGGGCAGTGGGCAACGCAGCCCCCGCAGATCGAGCGTGCTCTCGGACATCGCCGCAATGGACTTTCCCGATGGGCCGACGTCAAGGCCCTGCTTGACCTTACCGCCGCGGCGCGCCCACAAGACGCCATGGATGGCGAACTGACACAGCGACTATCCGCGTTGACGCAAATCGGCAGCGTGCTTGCGCGTGTCGAGGCGCTCGCGCAGCCGACAGGCGCGCGCGAGGCCCCGACCGCGGACGCGGAGGGCCGCGTGCTCGCCGCCGATGCCGGCGTCGAGGCGCCGCATCCGCCGGCCGCCTTGGCGCTGCGCGACGGTTGGGCGGTGCGTGCCGATGCGGTCGGCGATGCCGGACCTTATTCACCGGCTCCGATCGCGGCGCCGCAATGGATCGATGCCGGCATGCCCATGCCCATCGCAACCGACGCCGTACTGCCGCGCGACGCCGTGATGCGGGTAGGCGCCGGCGCCGAAGCACTTGCGGCGGCGGTACCTGGCGACGGCGTGCTCGGAGCCGGCGCGGACGCGGCGCCCGGCGCACCGCTGCGCCGCGCGGGCCAGCGCCTGCGCGCGGCCGACGTCGCGGCCTTGCAGCAGGCCGGCGTCGCGCGCGTGTCGATCCGCGAGCCGCGCGTACGCGTCGTCGCGATGCCGGGTTGCGACGCCGTCGCGCTCACGATTTCGCGCGGCGTCGCGGCACACGGCGCCAACGTGATCTTCGTACGCGCGCTCGAACGCGCCCTGGCCGACGAGCAGACCGATCTCGTCATCACGATCGGCGGGACGGGCGAAGGGCGGAACGACACCAGCGTCGCGACGCTCGCGCGCATGGGCAAGCTCGACATCCATGGCTTCGGCATGACGCCGGGCGAAACCGCCGCGCTCGGCAGCGCGAAGGGTCACCCGGTACTGATGCTGCCGGGCCGGCTCGATGCGGCGCTCGCGGCATTTCTGGTCGTCGGCGAGGCGCTGCTGCGGCGGTTGACCGCCGCGAGCGCGCGCGAACCGGGAATTCCGGCGACGCTGACGCGCAAGATTACCTCGACCGTCGGTCTCGCCGAAGTCATCCCGGTCGGTCGCGCGAAGGACGGTGTCGCGCCGCTCGCGTCCGGCTACTGGCCGCTGCAGGCGCTCACGCGCGCCGACGGCTGGGTCCTGGTGCCGCCGGAGAGCGAAGGCTTTGCGGCCGGAACGCAGGTCGAGATGCGGGCCTTCCCATGAACGGACCGCGCAAGGCCGCCGCCGCGGATGCAACGCTGTTCGATGCGGTGCGCGCGGCCGCGCGCCAGGAGCAGTTCCTCGACGTGATCGCGGCCGATGAGGCGACGGCGCGCTTCGAGCGCCATCTCGATCTTTCCCCCCTCCCCGCCGAAACCGTGAGCCTGGCGGCCTCGCTCGGCCGTGTGCTTGCCGCCGACGTCGCGGCACCGACCGACGTGCCGCCCTTCGACCGCGCCAACGTCGACGGCTTCGCGTTGCGCGCCGCCGACACGGCCGGCGCGACGGACGGTACGCCGCGCCGTCTCGCGCTCAACGCCGAGGTGCTGGTCTGCGGGCACGCGCCACAGCTTGCCGTCGCGCCCAGCACCGCGACCGCGATCGCGACCGGCGGCATGGTCCCGCGCGGCGCGGACGCCGTCGTGATGATCGAGCACACGGAGCTGATCGAGGCCCGCGAGGGACCCGCGATCGATCTGCGCCGCGCGGTCTCGGCCGGCCAGTTCGTGTCTTATGCCGGCTCCGACATCGCGCGCGGCGAGACGCTGCTGCGGCGGGGCTCAAGCCTCTCCTCGCGCGAGATCGGCATGCTCGCGGCCTGCGGCTTCGCCGCGGTGGACGTCGTGCGCCGGCCGCGCGTCGCGGTGCTCTCGACCGGCGATGAGCTCGTGACGCCCGGCAACGCGCTGCGGCCCGGAGCGGTCTATGACTCCAACGGCGCGATCATCGCCGCCGCCGTCGCCGAGCAGGGCGGCGAGCCGGTCGCCTATGGGGCGTTTCCGGACGACGAGGCGGCGCTCGCCGCCGCGCTCACCCGCGCGCTCGCCGAATGCGACATGGTGGTGCTGTCGGGCGGCACCTCGAAGGGCGCGGGCGACCTCTCCTATCGCGTCGTATCGCGGCTCGGGCCGCCCGGCGTGATCGTGCATGGCGTGGCGCTCAAGCCCGGCAAGCCGCTGTGCCTCGCGGTCGCGGCGGGAAAGCCGATCGCGGTGCTGCCCGGATTTCCGACCTCGGCGATCTTCACCTTCCACGCCTTCATCGCGCCGGTGATCCGCCACAAGGCCGGCCTGCCGGCCGAGGCTGCCGTGACGGTCGAGGCGACGGTGCCGATGCGCATCCCCTCCGAGCTCGGCCGCAAGGAGTTCGTGCTGGTCGCGCTGGTCCAAGGCCCGGACGGGCTGATCGCGTTTCCGATCCCGAAAGGCTCCGGCTCGGTCACGACCTTCTCACAGGCCGACGGCTTTCTCGAAGTCGACGCGCTTGCGAGCGCAGTCGATGCCGGCACGCGCGCGACCGTCACCTTGATCGGGCACGCGCGCGCCCCCGACCTCGTTATCGCGGGCAGCCATTGCGTCGCCCTCGACGCTGTGCTGGGCAGCCTCTCGGAGCAAGGCATCACGGCGCGCTCGATCGCGGTCGGCAGCCTCGGCGGCGTTGCGGCGGCGCGGCGCGGCGAATGCGACCTTGCGCCGATCCATCTGATGGACCCGGCGACCGGCATCTACAACGAACAATACGCCGGCGAAGGCCTGATCTTGGTGCGCGGCTGGCAGCGCATGCAGGGCATCGTGTTCCGCTCTGGCGACGCGCGCTTTACGGGCCGTTCCGCGCAGGAGGCGCTGAAAGCCGCACTCGCCGATCCTGCCTGCCTCATGGTCAACCGCAACGCCGGCGCCGGCACCCGCGTGCTGATCGACCAGCTCCTCGGCAAGGCGCGACCGCCCGGCTACGGCAACCAGCCGCGCTCGCACAACGCGGTCGCAGCCGCCGTCGCGCAGGGCCGCGCCGACTGGGGCGTTGCGATCCAATCAGTGGCCGCGATGTATGGGCTCGGCTTCCTGCCGCTGTCGCCCGAGAACTACGATTTCCTGCTGGTCGAAGACCGCCGCGAACGCCCGGCGGTCGCGGCTTTCCTCAAGGCGCTGGCCGACCCGGGCGTGCGCGCGCGCATCGCCGCGCTCGGCATGACGCCGGCCTGAGCCTATATTGGGCCCATGAAAGTCATCGGCCTCGCTGGCTGGAGCGGATCGGGCAAGACGACCTTGCTCACGCGCGTGATTCCGCGCCTCACCACGCGCGGCTTGCGCGTGTCCACGATCAAGCACGCGCATCATGCCTTCGACGTCGACCAGCCCGGCAAGGACTCGCACGCGCATCGGACGGCGGGCGCGACCGAGGTGCTGGTCTCGTCAGCCAACCGCTGGGCCCTGATGCATGAACTGCGCGGCGATGGCGAATGGCCGCTCGATGCGTTGCTGGAGAAGCTTTCATTGGTCGATCTCGTGCTGGTGGAAGGCTTCAAGACCCACGCCCATCCCAAGCTCGAAGTCTACCGCGCGGCAGTCGGCAAGCCGGCGCTGCATCCGCAGGACGAGAACATCGTCGCGATCGCGAGCGACGGTCCGGTCGAGGCCAGCGTGCCGGTCGTTTTGCTCGACGACATCGAGGCGGTCGCGGACATCCTCCTCGACAAGGCCGCGGCGCTCGACACCGTCGTCGCCCGTGTGCGGAGCGCCTAGATGGCGCAGCTCACCGACGATTGCTTCGCGTTCGGCGGACCGCTGCTCGCGATCGACGATGTCGAGCGGCTGATCGCCGAACGCGTGACGCCGGTCGCCGAGACCGAAAACGTCGCGCTTGGCGACGCAGCCGGGCGCGTGCTCGCGGCCGACATGCTGGCGCCGATCGGCCTGCCGCCGTTCGACAATTCCGCCGTCGATGGCTTCGCCGTGCGCCACGGCGATCTCGGCGCGGGCGAAAACAGGCTCGCGGTGGTCGATCGCCTCACGGCCGGCCGCGCCGCCGCGCGATCGATCGGCGCCGGCGAGGCGATCCGCATCTTCACCGGCGCGCCGATGCCGCGGGGCGCCGACACGGTCTTCATGCAGGAGGACGTGCGCCAAGAGGGCGCGGCCGTGATCGTGCCGCCGGGCCTCAAGCGCGGCGCGAACCGCAGGCTCGCGGGCGAAGACGTAAAATGCGGATCGGTCGCGCTGCCGGCCGGCCGGCGATTGCAGCCGCAGGACTTGAGCATGGGGGCGGCGCTGGGATTGCGAACGCTCGCCGTTCGGCGACGCGTGCGTGTCGCGATCTTCTCGACCGGCGACGAGATCGTGGAGCCCGGCACGGCGCTGCCCGCGGCCGGGCTCTATGACGCCAATCGTCGCCTGCTCGCCGCAATGCTGGCGCGGCTCGGCGCCGAGGTCACCGACCTCGGCATACTGCGCGACGATGCCGGTGCACTTGCGGCGCGGCTCGCCGAGGCGGCGCGCGGCCAGGACTTGGTGCTCACATCGGGCGGCGTCTCGACCGGCGAGGCCGATCACGTGCGCGACGCGGTCGCGGCGATCGGCAGGCTTGTGTTCTGGCGCGTCGCCATCAAGCCGGGACGGCCGGTCGCGATGGGCGTAATCGGCGGAGCGGCGTTCGTCGGGCTGCCGGGCAATCCGGTCGCGGTGTTCGTGACTTTCGTGCGCGTGGTGCGGCCGCTGCTGCTGCGGCTTGCCGGCGCTACGCCCGAGCCGCTGGTCGCGCTCCCCGTGGCGTCGGGCTTTGCCTACGCTAAGAAGAAAGGCCGACGCGAATATGTGCGCGTATCGCTCACGCGGGGCGCTGACGGCAGTTACGTGGCGACCAAGCATCCGCAGGACGGCGCGGGTGTGATTTCGTCGCTAACCGCGACGGATGGTTTGGCGGAACTCGGCGACGACGTGACCGAGATCGCGCCGGGCGACATGATCGGTTTTTTGCCGTACTCGGTGCTGGCGGGTTGACGGCGTCTGTCATCCCGGCCGAGCGCAGCGAGAGCCGGGATCCATCGCGCAAGTTCGGAGAGGTGGGTCCCGGATAGCCGCTTTGCGGCTTCCGGGATGACGGTCGGAGTTCAGGCGAGCGCAGCCAGCCCTGTCGCCCGCTCCACATCCTCTGGCGTGTTCACGTTGAAGAACGGATCGACCGGCTCCGCGGACCATTCTGCGAGCGCGACGCCATGGCGCGCGGTCCACACTTCGATCTTGCGCAGGCCTTCTTGCGTGATCGCGTGACGCAAATCCTCGCGCAACGCGACCGGCCAAAGACCCACCACCGGGTGGCGCCAGTCGCCGGATTTCGCGCAGGCGAGCGGCTTATCCTGCGCGGTACGCGCCTCGTGCAGGCACGCCACGAGGTCGCGCGGCAAGAACGGACAATCGCCCGGCACGCTGACGATCCATTCGATATCCGGCCGATGCGCCGCGACCCAATCGAGCCCCGACAGGACGCCGGCAAGCGGTCCGGCGAAATCCGGCACGCTGTCCGCGACGACCGGAAGCCCGAACGATGCAAAACGCGCGAGGTCGCCGTTCGCGTTGAGCACCACGCCGCTCGTCTGCGGCGTAAGACGCGCGAGCGCGCGCGCAAGGATCGTCTCGTTGCCGATGCGGATCAGCGCCTTGTCGCCGCCGCCCATGCGGCGCGCGAGCCCGCCGGCCAGCACCAGGCCGAACGTGTCAGTCCTCATGCACCGCCGCCTTGCGCCGGTGCTTGCCGCTCTCCTCCGCAACGGTGTCGGGGTCCTGGTCGAACACGATACGGTCCTCGCCGGCGAGCGCGACGAAGCGCTTGCCGCGCGCACGGCCGATCAGCGTGAGCCCCGCCTTGCGCGCGAGCTCCACGCCCCAGGCTGTGAAGCCCGAACGCGAGACCAGGATCGGGATGCCCATGCGCACGGTCTTGATCACCATTTCGCTGGTGAGCCGGCCGGTCGTGTAGAAGATCTTGTCGTGCGCCGGCACGCGGTTCTGGAACATCCAGCCGGCGATCTTGTCGACGGCGTTGTGACGCCCGACGTCCTCCATGTAGACGAGCGCGCGGTCCTCCCGCGCAAGCACGCAGCCATGGATCGCGCCGGCTTCGAGATAGAGCGAGGGAGTCGTGTTGATCGTGTGCGTGAGCGCGTACAGCCACGACGTGCGCAAGGTCGCGGCGGGAAGCTTCGCGCCCTCGATGACCTCCATCAAATCGCCGAATGTGGTGCCCTGGGCGCAGCCCGAGGTCTGCACCTTCTTCTTCAGCTTCTCCTCGTAGTCGGTCTGCCGCTCGGTGCGCACGACCGCGACCGCGAGGTCCTCGTCATGATCGACACCGGTCACGATGTCGTCCGGCTGCAGCATGTTCTGATTGAGGAGGTACCCGATCGCCAGATAGTCCGGGTAATCGCCGATCGTCATCGCGGTGACGATCTCCTGGGCGTTGAGATAGATCGTGAGCGCACGCTCGACCGTGACGGACGTCGTCACCGGCGCGCCGGACTGGTCGACGCCGGACACGCGCTCGGTCAGCCGCGGGTCCGAGGGATCGGGGCGGATGAGGTAGTGGTCCGTTTCGGGCGTGATCGGCTCCGCAATGACGGCTTGGGGCATCAAGTCCTCCGAGCCGTCAATATAAGGACGTTGCGTGAAATGGTTGACTGTCAACTTGCGGGCGGATAGCTAGAACACCAAATTATAACGTTCGTTATAACGTGAGACTGCGATGATCAAGCTCAAGGTCACAAAGATCGGCAATTCTCTCGGCGTCGTGCTGCCGAAGGAAGCCCTTGCGCGGCTCAAGGTGGACCAGGGCGATTCGGTGTTTCTGACCGAGGCCCCGGATGGCTATCGCATCTCGCTTTATGACGCGGAACTCGGCGTCCAACTCGCCGAGGCTCGCAATGTCATGCGCAAGCGCCGAAATGCCTTGCGTGAGCTGGCCAAGTGAGCGAGCCGATCTGGCTCCGGTTAGAGGCGATCCTCGCAGCCCATGACGACCAACTCGCCGAGCACGGCGGCGGTGTTGGCATACGGAATCAAGGGCTTCTAGAATCGGCGCTCGCCCGACCTCTGAATCTCCATGCTTACGGCGAGCCGTCTCTGCCAAAGCTTGCGGCCGCTTATGCGTTCGGGATCGCGCGAAACCACCCATTCGTTGACGGAAATAAGCGCACCGCACTGGTAGCGGCCGAAACCTTTCTCGGTCTGAACGGGGTCGACCTGACGGCGACAGACCTTGAATGCGTGGAGGTCTTTTTATCGCTCGCCGCCGGCGAGACGACCGAAGAGGCGCTGGCGGATTGGATCGAGCAAAGGACGAAGAAGCGCGGGCCGTGAGAGCTTACGCCGAAGCGTTGGCCATGCCGCCGAGGTCGGGTTCCGCGGTGCCGCTGGAGGCATGCTTGGCGCGCCACTTCGGGCCGGGGCCGCGCATGTAGTGCCGCTCGGGATGGTAGCTGTCGAACAGCTGGCTGGTCAGGG
>CAYZMR010000112.1:0-11904 GCA_964479515.1 uncultured Hyphomicrobiales bacterium
TCCGCGATGTTGGTGGCGTGATCGCCCATGCGCTCGATGTTCTTGGCGCAGAACAGGAGGTGCGTGCAGAAGGTGATGTTGCGCGGATCTTCCATCATGTAGGTGAGCAGCTCGCGGAACAGCGAGTTGTTGACCGCGTCGATCTCCTCGTCGCCGCGCCACACCGCCATCGCCTTGTCGAGATCGTGCCGCGCATAGGCGTCGAGCACGTCCTTGAGCTGACCGAGCACCAGGTCGGACATGTGCTCGACCCCGCGGATCACCTTGTGCGGATGGAATTCGTTGCCGATCGCGACCACGCGCTTGGCGATGTTCTTGGCGAGGTCCCCGATGCGCTCCAGGTCGTTGGAGACGCGCAGCGCGCCGACGATCTCACGCAGATCGACCGCCATCGGCTGGCGGCGCGCGATCGTCAGGATCGCCTTCTCCTCGATCTCGCGCTGCAAATTGTCGATCGTCGGGTCGAGGGCGATCACGCGCTGCGCGAGGCCCGCGTCGCGTCGCGCGAGCGCGTCGACCGAGTCGGCGATCTGCTTCTCGGCGAGCCCGCCCATCTCGGCGACCATGCGGGACAGGTCCTGCAGGTCGACGTCGAAGGCCTTCATCGTGTGTTCAACCATCGTGCTCATCCCGCTCTGCCAGTCTTTTGTTTGAGCATCATCTCTTCCGAAAACCGGTTCCCACTTTTCGGGATCATGCTCTAGCCGAAGCGTCCGGTGATGTAATCCTGGGTGCGACGATCGTTCGGCGCCGTGAAGATCTTGGTCGTCGAGCCGTATTCGATCAGCTCGCCGAGATACATGAACGCCGTGAAGTCGGACACGCGCGCGGCCTGCTGCATGTTGTGGGTGACGATCACGATCGTGTAGTCGTCCTTCAACTCGTCGATCAGCTCTTCGATCTTGGCGGTCGAGATCGGATCGAGCGCCGAGCACGGCTCGTCGAACAGGATCACCTCCGGCTTCACCGCGACGGTACGCGCGATGCACAGGCGCTGCTGCTGCCCGCCCGAGAGGCTCAAGCCGTTGGCGGCGAGCTTGTCCTTGACCTCTTCCCACAGCGCCGCGCGCTTGAGCGAGGTCTCGACCCGCCCGTCGAGCTCCGACTTCGGCAGCCGCTCATACAGCCGGATGCCGAACGCGATGTTCTCGTAGATCGACATCGGAAACGGCGTCGGCTTCTGGAACACCATGCCGATGCGGGCGCGCAGGAGATTCAAGTCCTGCCGCGGCGACAGGATGTCCTCGCCGTCGAACTTCACCTCGCCCTCGGCGCGCTGGCCGGGATAGAGATCGTACATGCGGTTGAGAACGCGCAGCAGCGTCGACTTTCCGCAGCCGGACGGACCGATGAACGCCGTCACCTTGTGCTCGTAGAGCGACAGGGTGATGTTCTTGAGCGCCCGCGAGTCGCCATAGAAGAAATTGAGGTCGCTGATCGTCACCTTCGCGTTGAGGTGCGCGATGTCGCTCGCCGCGTGGATGACGCTCGGCGTACTGACGGAGGCCATGCTCATGACTGCTTCCCTGTTGCGGCCAGCGTGCGCGCGACGATGCTGAGCGCCAGAACCGTGAATGTGATGATGAGCGCGCCGGTCCAGGCGAGCCGCTGCCAGTCCGCGTAGGGACTGAGCGCGAACTGGAAGATCACGACCGGAAGGCTCGCGATCGGGGCATTCATGTTCACGCCTCCGAACTGGTTGTTGAGCGCGGTGAACAACAGCGGCGCCGTCTCGCCGCTGATGCGCGCGATCGCAAGCAGCACGCCGGTCAGCATGCCGGCGCGCGCGGCGCGGTAGGCGATGCGCGTGATCATCAGCGAGCGCGGCAAGCCGATCGAGGCGGCTGCTTCGCGCAGCGCGTTCGGCACCAGCGTCAACATGTCCTCGGTGGTGCGCACGACGACCGGAATGACGATCAGCGCGAGCGCAACCGCTCCGGCCCAGCCGGAAAAATGCCCCATCGGATAGACCATGATCTCGTAGACGAAGAGGCCGATCACGATCGACGGCGCGCTCAGCAGAATGTCGTTGATGAAGCGCACGACGCTGGTGAGCCGGTCGTGGCGGCCATATTCCGCCATATAGGTGCCGGCCAGTATGCCGATCGGCGTCCCGATGGCGACGGCAAGGACCGTCAGCATCAGGCTGCCGACGATCGGATTGAGCAGCCCGCCGTCGGAGCCCGGCGGCGGCGTCATCTCGGTGAACACCTTGAGCGACAGGCCGCTGAAGCCTTCATAGAGCAGCACGCCGAGGATGAGCACGAGCCAGCCGAGCCCAAACGCGGTCGCGGCGAGCGAAAGCCCCATCGCGACGGCGTTGCGGCCGCGGCGTCCGGCATAGAGACGGTTGATCGGGATCATGCGAAGTCTCTTCGTTTGCGCATGATCTCTTCCGAAAACCGGTTTCCATCCCCGATCGGGGTCGAGGACATGCTTTTCGGGATCATGCGCTAACCAATCCGTCGTTCGATGCGCAGCAGCAGGTAGCGCGCCATGGCAAGCACGATGAACGTGATGACGAACAGGATCAGGCCGAGCGCGATCAGCGAGGAGGTGTAGAGATCGCCGACCGCTTCGGTGAACTCGTTGGCGATGGTCGCCGAAATCGTGGTGCCGGGCGCCAGGATCGAGGCCGACACCCGGTGCGCGTTGCCGATCACGAAGGTCACCGCCATGGTCTCGCCGAGCGCGCGGCCGAGGCCGAGCATCACGCCGCCGATGACGCCGACGCGGGTGTAGGGCAGCACCACGTAGCGCACCACCTCCCAGGTGGTGCAGCCGAGGCCATAGGCGGCTTCCTTGAGCACCGGCGGCACCGCGTCGAACACGTCGCGCGAGATCGAGGTGATGAAGGGCAGCACCATGATGGCGAGGATCAGGCCCGCCGTCAGCACGCCGATGCCGTAAGGCGGTCCGGCGAACAGCGAGGACAGCACCGGCACGTTGCCGAACAGCGCGATCAGACCGGGCTGAACGTATTGCTGCAGGAACGGCGCGAACACGAACAGGCCCCAGATGCCGTAGATGATGCTGGGGATGCCGGCGAGCAGTTCGATCGCGATCCCGACCGGCCGGCGCAGCGACTTCGGGCAGAGCTCGGTCAGGAACATCGCGATCATCAGGCCGACCGGGACCGCGATCACCATCGCGATGAACGACGTCACGATCGTGCCGTAGATCGGCGCGACCGCGCCGAAGCGCTCCGTGACCGGGTTCCAGCGCTCCTCGATCAGGAAGTTGAAGCCATAGGCGCGCAGCGCCGGCAGCGAGCCCGAGATCAGCGCGACGATGACGCCGCTGAGGATGACGAGCACCAGGATCGCCGCCAGGCGCGTCAGGTTGCGGAACACCGTATCGCCGAGACGCAGACGATCGAGCGCTTTCGCCCGCGACATGGTGGCATCCGGCAATGCGCCCGCCCCCGTCAGTGCAACGTCGACCACGGTTCGCCTCCTCGCGGGCGGCATCGGCAACTCCCCGGTTCACCAGAGAGCGCACTAAAAGCGGCCCGCCTACCCCAATACAAGCCACCCGGACACGGTTTGTGGTGGACAAGGAAAAGGCGCCCCGGGAGCGCCTTTTCCAGTCGTCGAGCGAGACCCTAGTTGGTCACCGCGTAGAGCGGCTTGCCGTTGGCATCCTTGATCTCGGAGGCCCACGTCTTCTTCACGCTGCTGACCACGGCGGCCGGCATCGGGATGTAGTCGAGGTCCTCGGCCATCTTGGCGCCCTTCTCGTAGGCCCAGGCGAAGAACTTCAACGCCTCGGTGGCCGACGCCGTGTCCTGGGGCTTGGCGTACATCAGGATCCAGGTCGCGGCGGTCATCGGCCAGGATTGGTCGCCGGGCTGGTTGGCGAGGATCACGCCGTAGCCGGGCTGCGAGCTCCAATCCGCGTTGGCGGCGGCGGCCTGGAAGGTCACGGACGTCGGCGCGACGGTCTTGCCGGCCTTGTTGACCATCTTGGTGAAGGTCAGCTTGTTCTGCAGCGCATAGGCGTATTCGACGTAGCCGATCGAGCCCTTGGTGTTGGCGACGTTGTTGGCGACGCCTTCGTTGCCCTTGGCGCCGATGCCTGCCGGCCATTCCACCGCCGTGTTGGTGCCGACCTTCGATTTCCAGTCGGCGCTCACGTCGGAGAGATAGTAGCTGAAATTGAACGTCGTGCCCGAGCCGTCGGAGCGGTGCACGATCGCGATCGCCTGTTTCGGCAGCTTGACGGTCGGGTTGAGCTTCACCAGCGCGGGGTCGTCCCAGCTCGTAATCTCGCCGAGGAAGATCTTCGCGAGCGTCGGGCCGTCGATCACGAGATCGCCCGGCTTGATGCCGTCGAGGTTCACGACCGGCACGATGCCGCCCATCACCATCGGGAACTGCACCAGTCCGGATTTCTGCAGCTCTTCGCCCTTGAGCGGCGCGTCGCTGGCGCCGAACGTGACGGTCTTGGCCTGGATCTGCTTGATGCCGCCGCCGGAGCCGATCGATTGATAGTTCAGGCCGACGCCGGTCTCGCGCTTATAGGCATCCGCCCATTTGGCATAGACCGGATAGGGGAAGGTCGCGCCGGCACCGGATATGTCGGCTGCGCTTGCTGGCGCAGTGAAAGCGGCCGCCACCAGGGCTGCCGCCGCGATCGTGTGGATGAATCTCAACGGATTTCTCCTTCGTTGCCGGAAAATCGACACCATTGCGACCGGGCGCTTTCGCCCGGACCCAAGCGGTCCGTTCACGGGTCTGTTTGGTCTTTCGACGCCTGATGCCGGCCGGCGGATGGTTGGGTTCTTGTCCTTGGCTTTGTCCGCGGCCGGGCGAACCGTTAGGCGCCACATGTCATCGTTCTATGAAGTTTCGCTGACGGTTATATGACAGTCTAAGTCTATGAATTTATGGAGCTTTAATCTGAACTAGCGCGACTCGCTGTGGACGAGCGGCAGCCGTACGGTAAACGTCGCCCCTTTTCCGGCCTCGCTCTCGATCAGGATCCGGCCGCGATGGCGGTTGAGGATGTGCTTGACGAGGGCAAGGCCCAATCCGGTGCCACCCTCGGCCCGGCTCTGGGTCACGTCGACGCGATAGAAGCGCTCGGTCAGCCGCGGCAGGTGCTCGGCCGCGATGCCCGGCCCATGGTCGCGCACCGCGACAAGCGCGTCGGTGCCGCCGGGCACTTCCGCGGTCGCAAAGCCGATGTCCACCCGCTTGCCGGACGCGCCGTATTTGAGCGCATTCTCGATCAGGTTCTCGAACACGCGGGTCAGCTCATCGCGGTCGCCGAGCACCGCCATCGGCTGGCCCGACGGCGCGATCGCGATCTCGACGCCGCGGTCGCGCGCGAGCGTCTGCAGGCCGTCGGTCACCTGCCGTACGATCGGAACGAGGTCCACCGGCTTGTCCGGGTGGACGTGCTCGATCAGCTCGACGCGCGAGAGCGACAGGAGGTCGTCGATCAGGCGCGCCATGCGGTCCGCCTGCGTCTTCATGATGGCGAGGAAGCGCTCGCGCGCGGTGGCATCGTCGCGCGCCGAGCCGCGCAGCGTGTCGATGAAGCCGGAGAGCGCGGCGAGCGGCGTGCGCAGCTCGTGGCTCGCATTGGCGACGAAATCGGCGCGCATCTCCTCGACGCGGCGCAGCGGAGTCATATCCTGGAAAACCAGGAGCATCAGCCCCGCGCCGGCGTCCGCCAGCGGCACCACATGCGCGACGAACCAGCGGTCGACCGGCACGCGCAGGGAGAATTCCACGCTGCGCGGCTCCCCGCTCGCGCCGGCTTGGCGCACCGCATCGACGATCTCGGGCATGCGCAGCGCCAACGAGGCGCGCTGTCCGCGCGCCAAGGCGGGCGCGAGGCTGCGTGCCGCCGCATTGGAGGCGATCAACCGCCCCTCGCGGTCCAGCACGATCGTCGCGTCCGGCAGTCCCGCCATCACGGCGTCGAGCATCTGCTCGTCGACGCGCGGGGGCGCCGCGGCGACCACTTGCGCGGCGACGCCGCCGCCGCGGTCGGCGACCAGAAATGCCGCGGCCGCGATCACGACAAAGCCAACCACGGCATGGACTGCCGGAAGGGCGCCGAGCGCGACGAAGGCGATCAAGACCACCGCGGCGGCTGCGACGACCCAGCGCATGAAGTCCTTATCCGCGCCTGGCGGAAACGCCGAGCCACAATTCGCGCGCGCCCAGCACCAGGAGCGAGAGCGCGAACGGCACGACATAATAGAGCACGCGGAACAGCAGAAGCCCGGCGAGCAGCTCCTCCTTGTCGAACTCGATCAGCGCCACCAGCATCGCGGCGTCGAACACGCCAAGTCCGCCCGGCGAGTGGCTGGCAAAGCCGAGCAGCGTCGCCGAGACGAACACCACGGCGAGCTTGATGAAGTCGATATGCGGGTCGTCCGGCAGCAGCACGAACATCGCGAGCGCGCAGAACGACAGGTCCACGATGCCGATGGTGATCTGCAGCAGCGTCAGCGATCCGCCCGGAAGCGCGACCTCCCAATTGCTGCGGCCGACGACGCGCGGCTTGGTCCAAACCCAGCTCACATAGCCCGCCAGCACCGCGAGCATGAGGAACGCGATCAGGCGATTGATCCAGGGCGGAAGCTGGTCGATCGCGCTGGCCGCCGTCGGCTCGTAGGCGATGCCGAGGCCGAGCACCGCGACATTGCCGAGCCAGAAGGTGAGACCGGCGACGAAACAGAGCTTGGCGACGTCGATCGCGCTCAGCCCCCAGGCCGAGTAGATGCGATAGCGCACCGCGCCGCCGGTGAAGACGCTCGCACCGACATTGTGGCCGACCGAATAGCTGGTGAAGCCCGCGAGCGCCGCGACGCGATAGGGAACGTTGGCGGCGCCGATCGTGCGCAATGCGAACAGGTCGTAGAACGTGAGCGTGAAATAGCCGGCGGCGACGAACAGCCCGGCGAGCACGATGTCGCCTCTCTCTGTGCTCTTCAGCGCCTCGACCACCTCGTTGATCTCGATGCCGCGCAGGATGCGGTAAAGCACCACCGCGGCAATCGTGATGAGGGCGAGACTGAGGACGAAGCCGATCCAGTTCCAGCCGATGGTGCGCGCGACAAACCGCGCGATTGCGCGGAACGCATCGATCATTCCTCTTCCCTCGGACCGGCGGCAGCCTTCATGCGATTATTCCCGGAAACGTCCGGACCGGCACGAATGCCTACCAGAACCGCGGGCGGCGCGCGAGGGCCGTCGCCTGCAATCGCGCTAAGAATTGCGCACCGCCTTTTCCTCGCGCACCATCCGTGCCAGCGTCGCGCCGAAAGACCGGCCACGGAGCAATCATGAAACTGCGTAACATGGGGAAGTCGGGTCTGCGGGTCTCGCTGATCGGGCTCGGCTGCAACAATTTCGGCGGCCGGTTGGATCTCGAAAGCACGCGTAACGTGATCCACAAGGCGCTCGATTGCGGCATCACGCTGTTCGACACGTCGGACACGTACGGCAATCGTGGCGGCTCGGAGACCGCGATGGGGCAGATCCTCGGCGACCGCCGCAAGGACATCGTGCTCGCCTCGAAGTTCGGCATGGCGATGGACGAGGGCGAGAAGAAGGGCGCGTCGCGCCGCTACATCATGGCCGCCGTCGAGGCGAGCCTGAAGCGGCTCAAGACCGACTGGCTCGACCTCTACCAAGTGCACCGGCCCGACCCGCTGACGCCGGTCGAGGAGACGCTGCGCGCACTCGACGACCTCGTGCGGGCCGGCAAGGTGCGCTACATCGGCTGCTCGAATTTTTCCGCCGCGCAGGTGACCGAAGCGCAGCTGACCGCGCGCCAGCTCAACCTCAACGCCTTCGTATCCTGCCAGGACGAGTACAGCCTGCTGGTGCGCGACCTCGACAGCGAGCGCATCCCGACGATGGAGCGGTACGGGCTTGGGCTGCTGCCGTTCTACCCACTCGCCTCCGGCCTGCTCAGCGGCAAGTACCAGCGCGACGTCCCGATCGCCGGAACACGGCTCGCGCCCGGCCAACCGTTTCGCGACAAGTTCGTGACCGATGCGAACTGGGCCGGCGTGGAGAAGCTCGACGCCTTCGCCAAGGCGCGCGGGCACAGCCTGCTGGAGCTCGCCTTCTCGTGGCTCGCCGCGCGGCCGTGCGTCTCGAGCATCATCGCCGGCGCGACCAAGCCCGAGCAGATCGACGCGAACGTCAAGGCAGCCGACTGGACGCTGAGCGCGGCGGATCTGGCCGAGATCGACAGGCTGACCGCGAAGGGGTGAGCGTCCCGCGTCCACGCGATGGCGGCGCCACGAGCTCTGCTTCCTCTCTCCGGCTTGCGGGACAGGGTGTCGAGCAGAGCGCACGCCGCGCGCTCCTGACCTCTCTCCTCCGGGGGAGAGGGTGGCGAGCAGCAAAGCTGCGAGCCGGGTGAGGGGACTTTCATCTCGCGCCGACATAAGCCCCCCTCAACCGGCTTCCTCGCGCTGCTCGCGCGTCGCATCTCTCATGCGCTTTAAGAGCGGGGATTACTTTTTTTCGCGCGCGGATTCGTAGCCCGCATGAGCGAAGCGACATGCGGGGTGGCGCGGGAGATTGCGCGATAGGCGCCGTCAACCCGCCATTCCGAGAAACACCAGCATCGCGCGGTTGAGCCGCAGCATGGTCTCGTCGTCGAGGCGGCCGATGCGGCGGCCGAGCTTATCCTTCGGAACGGTCGTGAGCTTGTCGACCATCAGCCGGGACGCGACGCGCAGGCCGTTTGCTTCCGTCGGCGCGACGTCGAGGCGAACGAGCGGACCCGGCGTTGGGTCGGTCGTCAGCAGACAAATCGTGACGGAATCTCCGCTGTCGAAGCGATCATCTTGGACGATCACGACGGGGCGAGGCTTGGTCGCGTAGTCGGCTCCGCCCGCGGCGGTCCAGACCTCACCACGTCTCACTTATCGTCCCACAGCCACGAGATCGCATCGACGAAGGCTTGGTCGTCCTTGGCATGCGGACTTCGGGCAAGCGCGCGCATCTGGCGGCGGGCTTCCTTGGCGAACTCGGGCGAGCGCGTGTCCGGCACCCAGATTTGAATCGGGCGCAAGCCCTGGGCGCGCAACCGGGCGCGATGCGCGCCGACCTTCACGCGCGTCGCCTTGCGTCTGGAAGCTGAAGGCATGGTGCCCTCCGTGCGGTTACATGTAACCTAGCACAGCGGCTTGGCGGCGGCAATGCGCGACTTTAAGGCTCGCGCCCGCTACTCCGCCTTTTCGGGCTCCGGCTCGACCACGCCCTCCGGGCCGACCATCAGGTTGACGCCGTCGACCGCGTCGTAGACCGAGACCTGCACGATCGGATGGGCCTTCTTGATCACCGAGCCTGCCTCGACGGCGGGCGCGAGCGTCGCGAATGATTGCTTCGTCTGCCGATCCACCTGCAGGCGGAAGCGCTGCTCCGCGCGCTTGCGCTGATCGACGACGAGCGGGGCCTCCTCGATGTCGGCATCCTTCGACCTGGTCTTCGGTGCTGGACGCAATGCCATTCGGTTACTCCGGGGTTGAGCTCCGTCGCGCGGGCGCGAGACGCCCGGCCGCGACGCGAAGCGTCACGCTTTTAGGAAAACAGCGTCAGATCGCTCTCGGTCGCGACGCGCTCGTGCTTCTCGTCAACGCTCTTGATGCGATAGACCGGATCGTCAACGTCGCGGTCCGACGCGGGCATGAGCTGGAGAACCTCGTATTGCCCGGGCGCGGAGGTCCGCAGGACCCTCGGTGCGAGCACGACGGTCTGCCCGACCACGAATTTATGCGTCACGATGACTTCCCTTCGATGTTCGATTGCGAGGCCGCGGTTCACGAACGAAATGGCCCGGATCGGCGAGAGCCATCCGGCATGCTTGGCCACGTCGGCCTTCACGCTGTGCAGAAAACGGCACCCTCTCGTGCCGACCTAAGAGCAATATGGGGACGAATCGGCCGAATTGCCAGTCCGGCCTTGGTCGGCCCCCCAGGCGGACGCCGGTGGATTCACGCGCGCTGATCGTCTAACTGTGTGCCGCTTCACGCATCCCGCCATCCTGGACAGCGTTCATGCCCTCCGGCCTCCGCAAAGGTTTGACCTCCTACGGCGATCCCGGCTTCTCGCTGTTCCTGCGCAAGGCCTTCATCAAGGCGAAGGGCTTCTCCGACGACGCGCTCGACCGGCCGATCATTGGCGTCACCGACACCTATTCGGACTTCAACCCGTGTCACGGCAACGTGCCGCAGCTGATCGAAGCCGTGAAGCGCGGCGTGATGCTGGCCGGCGGGCTGCCGATGGAATTCCCCACCATCTCGATCCACGAGAGCTTCGCGGCGCCGACCTCGATGTATCTGCGCAACCTGATGTCGATCGACACCGAGGAGATGGTACGCGCGCAGCCGATGGACGCCGTGGTGGTGATCGGCGGCTGCGACAAGACGCTGCCGGCGCAGGTGATGGGCGCGGTCTCGGCCGACAAGCCCGCGATCGTGGTGCCGACCGGCCCGATGGTGGTCGGCCACTATAAGGGCGAGGTGCTCGGCGCCTGCACGGATTGCCGCCGCCTTTGGGCGCAGCACCGCGCCGGCAAGATGGACGACGCCGAGATGGAGGTCGTGAGCGGGCGGCTCGCGCCCTCGGTCGGCACCTGCATGGTGATGGGCACCGCGAGCACGATGGCGTGCGTGATCGAGGCGCTCGGCTTCACGCTGCCCTATGCGGCCGCGATCCCGGCCGTGCACGCGGAGCGGATGCGGCTCGCTGAGGCGAGCGGCCGGCAGGCCGTCGCCATGGCCAAAGCAGGATCGCCGACGCCGCGCGAGCTGTTCACCGAGCGCTCGTTACGCAACGCACTGATCGTGCTGCAGGCGATCGGCGGCTCCACCAATGGCATCGTGCATCTCGCCGCGATGGCGGGGCGCGCCGGCATCACGCTCGATCTCGATGCGTTCGACGCCTTGTCGAAGCAGGTGCCGGTGCTGATCGACCTCAAGCCGTCGGGCGATCACTACATGGAGCACTTCCATCATGCCGGCGGCGTGCCGCGGCTGATGCAGGAGCTTGCCGACATTCTCGATCTCGATGCGCCGAGCGTGGCGGGCACCTTGCGCGATCACGTCAAGGTCGCAGAACAAGTGCCGGGGCAGACCGTGATCCGCACGCGGCAGAACCCCATCAATGCGCAGGGTGCGATGTGCGTGCTGCGCGGCAACATCGCGCCGCGCGGCGCCGTCATCAAGCAATCGGCAGCGACGCCCAGGCTGATGACACATGAAGGCCGCGCGGTGGTGTTCGAGACCATCGAGGACATGACCGAACGCATGGACGACATGGCGCTCAACGTGACCGCCGACGATGTCCTCGTGCTGCGCAACGCGGGACCCAAGGGCGCGCCGGGCATGCCGGAGGCCGGCTACCTGCCGATCCCGAAGAAGCTGGCGCAGCAGGGCGTCAAGGACATGGTGCGGATTTCCGACGCGCGCATGAGCGGCACGGCGTTCGGCACCATCGTGCTGCATATCACGCCGGAGAGCGCGGTCGGCGGGCCGCTCGCGCTGGTCAAGACCGGCGACCGTATTCGCCTTGACGTGCCGAAGCGCTCGATCGAGCTGCTGGTGGAGGACGCGGAATTGAAGCGCCGTGCCGCGCTGTTCGTCGCGCCGCCGCCGCACGAGGGCTCGGACCGCGGCTATTCGTGGCTGTTCCAGAGCCACGTCACGCAGGCGGACGAGGGCTGCGACTTCGATTTCCTGAAGAAAGCTCCGTAGGGTGGGTTAGCGAAGCGTAACCCACCCCCTTTCGGCCCGAGGTGGGCTACGGCCTTCGGCCTAACCCAGCCTACGTTCTGCAAACACTCACTTCGCGATCCGCAGATTCGCGAGGTTCTGCGCGATCGAGGAGAACACCGCGTTGAGCTGGCTCGCCTGGCTCACGTCGT
>CAYZMR010000113.1:0-11873 GCA_964479515.1 uncultured Hyphomicrobiales bacterium
GCACGCAGGCTGGCGCCGCCCGGGGCGTCAGCCTGATCGCTCCGTCAGATCGTGAGCGCGGTCGTGGCGGTCGACAGGCTCGCCGTGGTGAGCTGTGCCTGGAGCTGGATGAGCTGCTCCAGCAGGTTCTGCGTCGAGTTGCTCTGCGACGTATTGGAGTTCGTGCTGCTGTTGTCGCTGCTCGTCGCGGTCGGCGCGCTCGTGGTCGAGACCGTTGAGCCGTCCGCGTAGGTGATCGTCGTCGTGGTCGAACCGTCGCTGTTGCTTAGCGTTTGCGTGCTCTGGCCCGGCGTGGCGTTGAGCAGCGCGGAAAGCGGGTCCTGCGATTGCGTCGGATCCTGCGACGGGTCCGTCGACTGCGACGAATCGGCCTGCATGTGGTGATGGTGATGGCCGTGATGCGCGGTTTTCGTGGTGCCGGCCCCGAACTCGTCCTGGCTGATCGAGCCGTCGCCGTTGGTGTCGAGCTTGCTGAACACCGCGTCGGCGAGCTGCTTGTTGTTCGTGCCGAAATCGGTCTCGAGCTCGGACTGCGAGATCGTGCCGTCGCCATTGGTGTCGAGCTCCGAGAACACCTTCTGCTGCGCCGGCGACAGCGGATTGGACGAGGTCGTGTTCGACTGCTGCGCCTGCGCGGCGATCAGCGCGCTCATCGCGTCGAGGCTGAACGGCGGCGTTGCGCTCGGCGAAGTCGACTGCTGCGTGCTCGCCGAAAATGGATCGGTCGCCTGCGCCGGATCGGTCGCGCCGAAGAACGAGTCGGCGCTGGTGGAAGATGGACCGCTTTGCTGCGTGGACTGATACAGCCACGGCATCGAGTAATAAGCGCTGGTCGCGCTCTGCACCTGAGACATCGCACACACCGTTTCGCGGGCCTGATGGCCCAGTCGCCCGTAACCGGTGTCGCAAAAGGCGTGCCGCACGGTGCACGCGAAAAACTCCTGTGTTTTCAAAGCGCTTCGGCAAAGCCCATACGGCAGCTTTTGCCAGCGCCGCGGACCTGCGGCAATTTCTGCCGCGTTAAATCTTCGGACCTTGCCTTGAGGCGAAGGCCGCGTTGCCCGCTCGCGTCGAGCATGATACGCGAACCGCGGAGGACGCCATGCGCCCGCTGCTCATCGCCCCGTCGATACTCGCCTCCGATTTCGCCAAGCTCGGCGACGAAGTGCGCGCGGTCGATGCCGCCGGCGCCGACTGGATCCATCTCGACGTGATGGACGGGCATTTCGTGCCGAACATCTCGTTCGGCCCGGCCGCGATCCAGGCGATGCGTCCGCACTCCAAGAAGGTGTTCGACACGCACCTCATGATCGCGCCCTGCGATCCCTATCTTGAAGCCTTCGCCAAGGCCGGCTCCGACACCATCACGGTGCATGTGGAGTCCGGCCCGCACGTGCACCGCTCGTTGCAGGCGATCCGCGCGCTCGGCAGACGCGCCGGCGTCACCCTCAATCCCGGCACGCCGGTCGAGATGCTCGAGAACGTCATCGATCTCGTCGACCTCATCCTGGTGATGTCGGTGAACCCCGGCTTTGGCGGCCAGGCGTTCATCGCATCGGCCGTGGAGAAGATCGCGCGAGCCCGCGCGCTCGCGGGCGGGCGGCCGATCGACATCGAGGTCGATGGCGGCATCACGCCGGAAACCGCGCCGCTGGTCGCGCGCGCCGGCGCGAACGTCCTGGTCGCGGGTTCGGCCGTGTTCAAGGGCGGTCCCGACGCCTATGCCAGGAACATCGCGGCGATCCGCAATGCCGCCGCGCTGGCGCGGGGAGAAGCGGCGTGACTTTCGTCATCCCTCCCGATTGCGAAGGCAGTCGGGGGTGGGGGCTGTTGTGAGCCTGATCGATCAGCAATGATTCCTCCGCCCGAACCCGCTCTCACTCCCGCCGACATGATCGCCCGCGCCACCGCGCTGCGCCCGCTCCTGCGCGCAAGCCAGGCCGAATGCGAGGCAATCGGTCGAGTCCCCGAGCACGTCAACGCCGAGCTGATCCGCGCCGGCTTCTATCGCGTGATCCAGCCACGACGTTTCGGCGGCTACGAGTTTGACGTGCCGACCTTCCACCGCGTGATGATGGAGGTCGCGCGCGGCTGCGCCGAGACCGGCTGGGTGCTGGCGCTCACGGCCGGCCACCCGCTGATCGTCGCGAACTTCCCGCTCGAGGGGCAGCACGAGGTCTACGGCGCGGACGGAGAATTCCGCTGCCCGGCGGCGTTCAACCCACCGGGCTCGGCGGTCGCGGTCGAGGGCGGCTATCGCGTCACCGCATCGTGGCCGTCGGCATCGGGCTGCGACCTGGGCACGCATCATCTCGGCAGCGCGATCGTGCAGGATGCGGTGCCGGCAAAGGTCGTCCAGGTCCTGCTCACGCGCGACCAATACCGCATCGTCGACGACTGGAACGTGATGGGCATGCAAGGCACGGGCTCCAAGCGCGTCGTCGTCAAGGATGCGTTCGTGGCGGCGCATCGAACGATCCCCGCGGTCGCGCCCGGGCGCGGCGCCGAGCCCGCGATGCGCGCGCGGCTGTACGACAACCCGATGTATCTCGGCCGCATCGCGTCGTTCCTGATCGCGGAATCGACGGCTGTTGCCGTTGGGGCCGCGCGGGGCGCGCTCGATCTTTACGAAGAGGTGCTGCGGACCAAGCGCGCCTACCATCCGCCCTATCACGAGCGCTGCCGCGAGCCCGAATTCCAGCACCACTACGGCCGCGCGCTCGCGCTCGTCGCGACTGCCGAGGCCGCGCTGCTGCGCGCCGGCGAGGAATACATGGAGTATTGCGCCGCGGATGCGCGCGGCATCCCGTTCGACGACGAGAAGGACCAGCGCCTCCTGCTGATCGAGCTGCAATGCATCCGGCTCGCCTCCGAGGCCGTCGACCTAATCTATCGCACGGTCGGCACCTCGGATGCCGCGAGGCAGGGCCAGCCGATCGGCCGCATCTTCCGCAACCTGGCGGTCATCAACACTCATCCGGCGCTGCAGCTCGACCGCACCGCGATCAATGCGGCGCGCACCCGCTTCGGCCTCGTGCCGCCGGTCGTGGCGGGCGCCGCACCCGACCCCTACGCGAGGATGCCGTGAGCGGGCCTCGCCGGCGGCGCGAAGATTGATCGATGCTGGCCTACGTCCCCTCGCTGATCCAAATTCTGTTCGTCGAGATGCTCGGCGCGTTCTTCGTCGCGGTCGGCGCTGCGAGCCTCGCCGCCCGCCGCGGCGTGATCGGCTGCCCGGCCGACCCCGAGATCGCGCTCGGCCCGTTGCAGCTGACGGTCACGGTCCTCGGGCTCGCGATGGTCGTCTGGACGCTCTACCGCATCCTCTTTCCGGCGATCGTGCGCCATGGCGTTTACGGCCAAGTGCGGTTGTTTCTCGGAAATCTCCACCTCACGATCCCGTATCGCGAGATCGGGACCCTCGGATTTCCCTCCACCCATCCGGCCTACGCGGCGGTCGAGGTCGCGCTGTTCTGTTTCTTCGTCATCCCGCTGTTCGCGCTTGGAACGCGCGGAGAGTTCCTCGGCTGCGGCCTACTATATCACTTCGTCCTGTGGTGGACCTGCGTCTCTATCCTGTTCGCGTTCCCGGCGTTGCGGCTCGCCGCATGGTACCTGCTGCGCCGGCGCTATCCGAACGTCGGGCAGACCGCCGACGCCGACGAGATCGCGAAGGTGGTCTACGTGCCGCTCGCCATCATGGTGCCGGTCGCGCTGTTCGTGTTCGGCAGCGTCCTTCTGCCGCCGCTATGGGCAAAGCGCATCGACGGGGCGAGCTTCGAGGGCGGACTGACCGCCCATTCGGCGCTCGACGGCATGACCCTCCATGTGCGCGGGGTACTGCGGGAAGAGCCGCGCACCTGCGCCTGTGCGCCGCAGCGCCCGCGCGCCTGCTATGTCGCCGACGTGCTGCTCGATCTCGGCCCCGGCGGCGAGGTAATCGTGCGCGGCTTGTCGGACCATGCCGCAAACGTGCTCAAGCTCGCCGACGGCGGCACAGGGCGCGAGGTCACGGTCTACGGCCGGCTGACGCGCGACCCGAAACCCTCCGGCACGTCGGTCCGCTGTGCGGCCGACCCGTACGACCGTGCGCCGGGCCGGCCGCGCGCCTATCTGGAGCTGTTGTGACATCGGCGCGCCGCCGCCGTGGACAAGACCGGCGCGTTGGTGAAATAAAGCGCGGAAAGGTCCTGCGATGATTCCGCGCTACTCCCGTCCCGAGATGACCGCGATCTGGGACCCCCAGACGCGCTTCCGCATCTGGTTCGAGATCGAGGCGCACGCCTCGGATGCGATGGCCGAGCTCGGCATCATCCCGAAGGAAGCGGCCTTCACCATCTGGGAGAAGGCGCGCCACGCGAAGTTCGACATCGCGCGCATTGACGAGATCGAGCGCGAGACCAAGCACGACGTGATCGCATTCTTGACCCACCTCGCCGAGATCGTCGGGCCGGAAGCACGCTTCGTGCACCAGGGGATGACCTCCTCGGACATCCTCGACACCTGCTTCAACGTGCAGCTCACACGCGCCGCCGACATCCTGATCGCGGACGTCGAGAAGCTGCTGGAGGCGCTCAAGCGCCGCGCCTTCGAGCACAAGATGACGCCGACCATCGGCCGCTCGCACGGCATCCATGCCGAGCCGATGACGTTCGGGCTCAAGCTCGCGCAGGCCTATGCGGAGTTTACGCGCGCCAGGGATCGCCTGATCGCCGCGCGTAAGGAAGTCGCAACCTGCGCGATTTCCGGGTCTGTCGGGACGTTTGCGCAGATCGATCCGCGCATCGAGGCGCATGTGGCGGCCAAAATGGGCCTCGCGGTCGAGCCGATCTCCACGCAGGTGATCCCGCGCGACCGCTACGCGATGTTCTTCGCGACGCTCGGCGTCGTCGCCTCCTCGATGGAACGGCTGGCGATCGAGATCCGCCATTTGCAGCGCACCGAGGTGCTGGAGGCGGAGGAGTTCTTCTCGGAAGGGCAGAAGGGCTCGTCCTCGATGCCGCACAAGCGCAACCCGGTGCTGTCGGAGAACCTGACCGGGCTCTCGCGCATGGTGCGCGCCTATGTGACGCCCGCGATGGAAGACGTTGCGCTCTGGCACGAGCGCGACATCTCGCATTCCTCGGTCGAGCGCATGATCGGTCCCGACGCGACGGTGACGCTCGACTTCGCGCTCGCGCGCCTGAGCGGCCTGATCGACAAGCTTTTGGTCTATCCGGAGAACATGAAGAAGAATCTCGACCGGCTTGGCGGGCTGATCCACTCGCAGCGCGTGCTGACCGTGCTCACGCAGAAAGGCGCCTCGCGCGAGGACGCCTACGCCATGGTCCAGCGCAACGCCATGAAGGTCTGGCGCGGCGAAGGCGATTTCCTCACCTTCCTGAAAGCCGACGCGGACGTGCGCAAATATCTAAGCGACGCCGAGATCGAGACGAACTTCGACCTCGGCTACCACTTCAAACATGTCGACACGATCTTCAAACGCGTGTTCGGCAGGGCGTGAATTTGTCCTGATCGGCGCCGGCAAAACAAAACCGGCAGGGCCAAGCCCTGCCGGTCTGTTCTTGGCGAGGTCGGTCAGCGACGGCCGCCCGGCCCGCCGATGTGCGCGCCCATGCTCGGGCCCCGCGCGCCCATGCTCGGGCCACGCATGCCCATGCTCGGACCGCCGGTCCGCAAGCCGACCGGTGCGCTCATCCGCGGAGCACCTTGGTTAATCCCGAAATTGCGGGCCGGACTCGTGAACCCGGGCTGCGGCCCGCTGGGACGCGCCGTCATCGCCGGACGCCCAGGTCCGCGCTGGCGGCCGTCGAATTGACGATGGTTGCGGAGCCCGATGCCCGGACCGTAGATGCCGGGGCCATTGTAGTCGGGACCGTAGTAGTCGTCGGAATCCGCGTAGGTCCCATAATCGGGGTCGTCATAGCCCGGACTGATCGCTACCGGGCCAGGACCACCCGCGGTCTGCAGGTAGCCTGCGTTCACATAACCTGTGCCGCCGTTCCAGTTGATCGCGCACCAGCCTGCGGTGCAGCCGCCGACATCGACGGCGGCGCCGCCGGGCAGCGTGGCGACGACCTGGTACTGCGTGCCGGGTCCGGTGCGCACGTTCACGGGAGATTGGATCACTGCCGGCGCGGCCGACGCCGCAACGGCGGACAGGACCAGCGCGGAAGCAGCCGCCATAAGCGTCGTTTTCATGGTTCGAGTTCCTTGTTCGGGATTGCCCTCATCGAGGCAACATCCGCTGCGGTCCTCGGTTCCAGACGTTACCAATTTGCAATGAGATTCAGTGCGCCGCTGCCGTCCTCGGCGTCGGCGCGAACAACTTCATCAGCACGAATGTCGCGGCGAGCGTCGCCGCATAAGCGACGAACTGCATTTCGGTCGGCCGGTCGGTGTACCCGACGAGCGTGTGCAGCGCGCGCCCGAGCAGGCTCGAATCGGAGAGGATTCCTGACGTGTCCCACAATACCCCGTCGAGCGCGACCAGCACGTTGGCCTGATTGAGGAACAGCACCGCCTGCGACGCCATGCCGGCCGCGAGCAGCGCGATCAGGATGCTGGTCACCGCAAAGAGGTGGCGATTGGGGATGCGTACCAGCCCGAGATAAGTGAGCGCGCAGACGAATGCGCCGAGCGCGAGTCCGATCACGCCGCCGGTGAAGATCGAGGCCGCCGAACTGCCTTCGCTGGCGATGATGCCGTAGAGGAAGAGGACGACCTCGGAGCCCTCGCGCAGCACCGCGACGCCGACCACGACGGCAAGCGCCGCGACCGAATTCGTGCCGGCCGCAACGGCCTCGCCGGCCGCGCGCATTTCGGCGGCGAGCTCGCGGCCGTGCCGCGCCATCCAGACATTGTGCCAGGTGAGCATCACGACCGCGATGCCGAGGATCGCGGCGTTGAACAGTTCCTGGCCGGCGCCCGCGAAGGCCGCCGACAGCGCGCCCGCGAACACCGCCACGAGGCATGCGCCGAGCACGCCCGCCACGACGCCCGCCCCGACCCAAAGGCCGCGCCGCGGCACCGAGCGCGTGACCGCCAGCACGATGCCGACGATCAGGCCGGCTTCGAACACTTCGCGGAAGACAATGATCAGGGCTGCCAGCACGGGTATCTACTCGACCACAAGGGTGCCCTTGTTGTTTTGATTAAAATCATCGAAGAACTCGTAACGGCCGGGCTTGAACGGACCGGCGCGGACGATCCCCTCCCCGTTCGCCGGAACCACCTTCTCGACCTTCATGGCGTTGCTTTCGAACTCCATCGCAACCGGATCGCGATTGATCACATGGATGACGATGCGCGCGTTCGCCGGCGCCTTCACTTCGACGGGCTCGAACTTCTTGTCCTTGACGGTGATTTCGACGGTCGCGTACTGCGCCTGCGCCGCAGCGCCCGTCAGGACAAGCGCCGCCGCAACGCAAAATCCCGAAATCGCGTTGCGAACCGATAGCGGCATCTGTCTCATCCGTCCCAGCCCTTTGATTTGGGCCCCTGTATAGCCGGAATATGCCGTTCCGGTTCGCGACGCAGATTAGAATTGCCCGAGGCTTGGGGTTCGGATCCGGCGGCGGGACCCGGCCCGGAACCATCCGGACCATGAGATTTGATTAACACTTGCCCGCCACAATCCGGCCGGACGGGACCTTCACCATGTCGATCAATGATCCGGCTCTGCGGACGGGGAGAGCGGACGCGCGGCGGCTGCGTCAGGTTGACGCGCGCACGCGCGTCGGGCGCCGTCACGCGACGCCGTACCCCACCCTGGTCGGCCCATCGATAGTTCCGCGCCTCATGGCTTCACCCACGATCCTCGTATTCGACTCCGGCCTCGGCGGCCTGACCGTGTTCCGCGACATCGCGGCCGCGCGGCCGGATGCGCGCTACGTCTATGCGGCCGACGATGCGTTGTTTCCCTATGGCGGGATCGAGGAAGGCAGGCTGATCGCCCGCGTCGTCGACCTGATGGACAGCCTGATCGCGGCGCATCGGCCGGACCTCGTCGTCATCGCCTGCAATACCGCCTCGACGCTGGTGCTGCCGGCCCTGCGCGAGCGGTTTTCGGTCCCGTTCGTCGGCACCGTGCCGGCGATCAAGCCCGCCTGCGCGCTCTCGCAGAGCAAGCGCATCTCCGTGCTCGGCACGGAAGCGACCGTCGCGCGCGAATACACGCATGCGCTGGTGCGCTCGTTCGCGCGCGACTGCGAGGTGACCCTGGTCGGGTCGGCGGTGCTCGCGACGCTGGCCGAGCACAGGCTTGCAGGCGGGCCCGTTGACGAGGAAGCGATCCGCGCCGAGATCATCCCCTGCTTCGTCTCAGAGGACGGCGCGCGTACCGACACGGTCGTTCTCGCCTGCACGCACTATCCGATCCTGCTCGACCGCTTCGAGGCGCTCGCCCCCTGGCCGGTACGCTGGGTCGATCCCGCGCCCGCGATCGCGCGGCGAGTGGTGGAACTGCTCGGCCCCGCCGACAGCGGCGAGCAGCCGGCCGCGCCGCGCGCGATCTTCACCTCGGGACGCGCGCCATCGCCGCCGGTCAGTGCGGCGCTCGCGTGCTTCGGCCTTGCGCTCAATCCCGCCGAGGAGGCCGCGCGCGCGGCACAACACGGCTACGAGGACACGCGCCTCGCGAGCAGCAGCATCGCCGGCCCGTTCGGGTGATCGCGATCCTCTCTGCCGATCGTCACGTCGAAGCCATGATGCGTTAAGACGTCGCACAGGCCGCGCTTGGTGAGCCAGACGCTGGTACGCCCCTGGCCGCCGCAGAAATGGCTCCAGTTCAGCGCGTCGAGATAGTGCTGCTCCCACAGCTCGATCGCGAGCGACCCACGCGTCTCGATCTTCGGCGTGTCGGCGAACTTGTGGCGCAGCTTGCGGGCGCGCAGCGGCTCGTCCTCGAACACATGCGTCCAGATCAGGATCGCGTCGGCGATCCGCGTGATGTGATCGAGCAGGTCGAGCGGGCGCTCCATGTGGTAAAGCACGCCGCACGCGATGACGGCATCGAAATGCTCCGCAGTGCCGGCGATGAAGGGCACGAAATCGCCGAGCAGGAATGTCGCCCGGATGTCGAGGATTTCCTTGATCACGAGACAACGCAGGAACGCCCCGGTGTTCGCCTCGACCGCCGTCACCTGCGCGCCGTCGCGCGACAGCATGTAGGTGTGGCCACCCTCCAAGGGCCCGAGTTCCAGGATGCGCCGGCCCGCGACGTCGCCGAACGCCTGACGGAACCAGTGGATGCGGTCGTCCTCGAATAGGTCGGCGGTGCCGCGCCCGTGCCCGGGGATGTTGGAGGCCCAGCGGCCGTCGAACAGGTCGAGCGCGTTGTCCGCCGAGGGCGGCCGCGACTCGTAGTTGATGAACGGGGCGACCTGAGGCTTGATCTGCCGCCGGCCTTCGTGACGGCCCCACCGCTCGAAGTGCTGGCGGCCCGACTTGAGCTTGCGCCGCGTAACGGCCTCGGCCACATCGGGATTGGCGAGCAGGTAGGAAAGCTCGTCGAAATTCGCCTCGCTGACCGGCTCGGATTCAAAAACCCTCCCCAAGCGCCGTCACTCCCCGCTCGGCCGGCCGTCGAACGCCGCCGTCGTGAAGGATAACGCTTGCGTCGCGCATTTGACACCCTGCCCTTTCGCCCCAGATGCACTGCGGGACGCGCGCCGAAGGCCGGCTGATCACTTGCGTCGTCGACCTGATGGACAGCCGGATCTCGTCGTCAACGCCTGCAATACGGCCTCGACGCTCTCGACCGCTTCAAGGCGCGAAGGCTCCTCTTTGTTGTACATTGTAATTTACACCATTACAGATTGAGCCTACAATGCTCCAACTGATGGGGCGCGCGATGCCGCTGAAGATCTCGACCGGCTTCAAAATTGCGCTTGTTCTCCTGCCCGTACCCACCGGCAAGGTGCTCGGCGTCCCATATTTCCATCAGCAGCAGACCAACTGGTGCTGGGCTGGATGCGCCGAGATGCTGTTTCACTTCAACAACTGGAACACGAACGTAAAGCAGTGCGACATGGCGACTGCGCAGTTCGGCGGGAATTGCTGCGCGACACCGTCAAGCTCGACCTGCAACAACGGCAATTGGCCGGAGAATACCTACAATCATTACGGCTTTCACTACACCAAGGTGAACGCCGCGCTGACGCAGACGCAGGTCGACGCCGAGATCAACGCAAACCGTCCGGTCGAGGTCTATTATGCGTGGAACGGCGGCGGCGCCCATGTGGCGCTGATCCGCGGCTACTATCCCAATGGCGACGTCGAAGTGAACGACCCGTGGTACGGACAGAGTCGGCGGACCTATGCTTCGGTCCTCACCGCGTATGGACTCGGCCATTGGACCATGTCTTACGACAACCTGCATAAGTGACGGCCATGGCACACACCGATCCCCTGCCGCCCGCCGCGCTTCAGAAGATCGCCGCGCAAGTAGCTCAGCGCCTGTCGCCGGCTGCCGTGCAGCGAATGACGGAGAGTGGCGGGGCGCAAATCGGCGAGAACTTCCTCGTGTTCATGCTCGGTCTCGATGCCATCCGACGCCCGAGCGGGCGTCTCGCAGAGCGCGTTGTTCCGACCGGGCAATGGCACCATCAGATTCATCACGGGACGCAGGTGACGGAATTTGCGCGCTCCGCGGCCTCCGCTTCTGCAGCGACCCCGGACGTGACCGAGGTTACGACGTCGGATGCGGCAGCGCGGATCGACGACGCGATCCAGTGGATCGACCAGAACGTCCACGACGACGCCGTCACCAGGATGCTCGTCGTCCCGGCCTACTACCTGACCTGTTTTTGGTTGACACTTGGGAGCACCGATCGCGTCGTGGTGGCCGATAAGCCGGAGCAGCTCACGGCGCTCGAGTACCATCACATCTACGAGGGTACGGATTTCGTGCGGCGGCTCGCGGCCATTCCGAATGCGCAAGGCATCCCGACCACGCCGCCTGGCCGCTAACACCCGCGTCGGCATTTGACACCCCTGCCCTTTCGCCCTAGACACACCGCGCGACGCGGGCCGTTTTGGCCCGCGTGGCGTTTCGCGACCCGTGGTCCTTGGCCGTCGCTGCGGCAAGGACCTGTCGGTTCCCTTCTCCTTCGCGGAGGGGGAGACAGAGGAGGGCGCGGTTCCTCGCACACAACCAAATTGAGGACGCGAATGACCAAGCGACATGAAGCCAAGTACAAGCTCGACCGCCGCATGGGCGAAAATATCTGGGGCCGCCCGAAGAGCCCCGTGAACCGCCGCGAATACGGCCCCGGCCAGCACGGCCAGCGCCGCAAGAGCAAGCTCTCCGACTTCGGCGTCCAGTTGAAGGCCAAGCAGAAGCTGCGCGGCTACTACGCCAACATTTCGGAAAAGCAGTTCCGCGGCATCTATGACGAGGCAATCCGCATGAAGGGCGACTCGGGCGCCAACATGGTGGGCCTCCTGGAGCGGCGCCTCGACGCGATGATCTATCGGGCGAAGTTCGTGCCGACCGTGTTCGCGGCGCGCCAGTTCGTCAGCCACGGGCACATCAAGGTGAACGGCCGCCGCGTGACGATCTCGAGCTATCGGCTCAAGGTCGGCGACGTGGTGGAGGTGAAGGACAAGTCGCGCGAGCTCGCCCTGGTGCTGGAGGCGAAGGCGCTCGCCGAGCGCGACGTGCCCGACTACATCGAAGCCGACCACGCCAAGATGACCGCGAAGATGACGCGCATCCCGGCGCCGGGCGAAGTGCCCTACCCGGTCATGATGGAGCCGCATCTGGTAGTGGAGTTCTATTCGCGCTGATCGTCCGCGCCACCGGAATACGAAAGGCCGCCCAAGGGCGGCCTTTTGCTTTTGGCGCGAGGCGCGGCGTCAGGCCGATGCGC
>CAYZMR010000114.1:0-8055 GCA_964479515.1 uncultured Hyphomicrobiales bacterium
CGCCTTCATGGCGATCCAGGGCCGCAACGACCAGGACGAATAGTTCTTGTTGCCGATGACGAGCCGCACGGCGCTCACGCGGCGTCAGCGGGCAATCGCGGCACCTCGGGGAAGCGCTCCTCGAACTTCGGGATCACCCAGGTCTCGGCAAGCGCCGCGCGGCGCCACTCCCGCCAGGCCGGTAGCGCAGTCATCGCCGCCATGTAGGCGGCGACCGGCGGCGTCACATCGATCGCGTAGGTCGCAAAGCGCGCGACGACGGGCGCATACATCGCGTCGGCGGCGGTGAATTGGCCGAACAGGAACGGCCCCCCTGCCCCGAAGCGCCCGCGCGCGTCGGTCCAGAGCTCCTGCACGCGCGCGATGTTGGCCTGCGCGTCCGGCGAAAGCGCCTTCTTGGCGGGCGGCCGCCACAGCACCATGCCGCATTCGTTGCGCAGCGCCGCAAAGCCCGCATGCATCTCGCTCGAGATCGCGCGGGCATGCGCGCGCGCTGTCGCGTCGGACGGCCACAGGTGGGCCTCGGGGAACTTCTCCGCCGCGTATTCAAGGATCGCGAGCGACTCCCATACGTGCACATCGCCGTCGATCAGCACCGGCACCTTGCCGGCGGGCGAATATTTGAGGATCTGCTCCCGGCCGCCGTCGACGTAAAGCGAGATGACCTCTTCGTCGAACGCGATGCCGGCGGCCTTCAAGCCGATCCACGGCCGCATCGACCACGAGGAGTAGTTCTTGTTGCCGATGATGAGTTTCATTGCTGCGCACCAGTCCTGTCAGACCACAGCATCGCGGGACAGATCGCGTCGCGACAAGCAAAATTTGGTGATTGACCAATCAACGCAACGAATGACCCGCGTGTCCCGGGCGCGGCGCAGCATGAAGCGAAGCGGAATGGTGCGCCGCTGACCCGGGACCCCGGTTCGCGGGCCGCCTGCCCGAGCTCGGATCAAGGCGAGAAACCGGGGTCCCGCGTCTGCGGTGCATCATTTCGTGCTGCACCGCGCGCGGGACACGGCGCTATTTCTTTTCCGGCTCCTCGACCGGGGCGCCGGATTTCTTCCATTCGCCGAATCCGCCCTTGATGTGGGCGACGGGTTTGAGCCCCATGTCATGCGCGGTCTTGGCGGCAAGCGCCGAGCGCCAGCCGCCGGCGCAGAAGAACACGAACTTCTTGTCCTCGGCAAAGACCGGCTTGTGATACGGGCTCGCCGGATCGATCCAGAATTCCAGCATGCCGCGGGTGCAGTGGAACGCGCCCGGCATCTTGCCCTCGCGCTCGCGCTCGCGCGGATCACGCAGGTCGACAAACACCACGTCGTCGTGGCCGTGCAGTTTGCGCGCCTGATCCACGCTTAACGTCTCGACCTCGCGTTCGGCCTGGTCGATCAAGGCGCGAAAGCCGGTCGTGATGGTCTGCGGCATGGGGTGTCCTCCTCGGCCACCCCCATATGATGCTGCGGCGCAAGGTTGTCGAGAGGTTCGCGGCGGGGCAGCATGACGCCATGGTATTCGACACGCCCGACATCCTCGCGCTCGTCTGGTTCATCCTCGCATGGACCGCCTACGCGCTTCACGTCGAGTACATCCCGCACAAGCGTCCCGGCCTGAACCAGACGATGAATGCCTATCGCGAGGTCTGGATGCGGCGCATGCTCGCGCGCGAGCAGCGCATGGTCGACATGCAGGTGATGGCCGCGCTGCAGAACGGCACCGCCTTCTTCGCCTCGACCTCGCTGTTCGCGATCGGCGGCGCGCTGACGCTGCTGCGCTCGACCGACGAGGTGCTCAACGTCGTCGCCACCATGCCGGTCGGCATCGCGACGACGCGCACGCTGTGGGAGGTCAAGGCGATCGGGCTCGCGGTGATCTTCGTCTATGCGTTCTTCAAGTTCTCCTGGTCGTACCGGCTATTCAATTATGTGGTGATCCTGCTCGGCGCGACGCCGCCGCCGCGCGAAGCGGACACGCCGGAAGCCGAGAAGCACGTGCTGCGCGCCGCGCGCCTGTTCGGCGCCGCCGGGCGGCACTTCAACCACGGCCAGCGCGCGTTCTTCTTCGCGCTCGGCTATCTCGGTTGGTTCGTCAGCCCCTATGTGTTCATGGCGACGACCGCGGCCGTCGTGTTCGTGATGTGGTTCCGCCAGTTCTGCTCCGACGCGCGCCGCGCGATGGACGCTTAATCACGCGCTAGTACGGCAGCAGCACGAGCCACAGCCCGAGTGCCGTCACCAGGCCGAGCGCCATCAGAAGGCTCAAGGCGCTTGAATAGCGCTCATGCTCTTCGAAATGCGTATGCGTCGTCATGGCTGCCCCTCCGATGAGGATTGCCGCCGACAACGCGCGAGTCCGGTTCCGGGTTCCGGCGCCGGGGAGGAGCTAGCCGCCCGCGAGCAGCGCCTCGAAGGCGCGCATCGTCACGGCGCGCGCCTTGTGCTCGCCGAGGAGGCGCATGCGCACGAGGTGCGACATCGCAAGGCCGGTGACGGCGGCCGCGATCGCGTCAGCGTCGCCATCGGGGCGCGCGGCGCGGGCGAAGCGCACGATCAGCCGGTGCAGCTCGCCGAAATGGCGCGCGGCCGCGTCGTGCACCGGCCCAGGCACGTCGTCGAACTCGATCGCCGCCGCCAGGATCGGGCAGCCGCCCGAAAGGCCCGAGCGGTCGAGCCACGCGATCCAGCGCGCGAAGAAGACGGCAAGCCGCCGCGCCCGCGTCGGCTCGGCGCGCACCGGCTCGGTGACGACCGCGCGAAACCGCTCGGCGACGCGGTCGAGCGTCTCGACCTGCAGCGCCTCCTTGGAGCGGAAATGCGCGAACAAGCCGCTCTTGGAGAGGCCGAGCCGCTCGGCGAGCGGCCCGATGGTGAGGCCGCCGAGCCCCTGCACGCTCGCGAGGTCGATGGCTTCGTCCAGGATGCGGGTGCGCGTGCGGTCGCCTTTGGCGAGTTCGGTCATCGCGGGAAAATAGCACGACCGTTCTGTTTTATCCAACGGCGATAACACGAGCATTTCCAATTTGTAATCGGGGGACATTGAACCCGCAGACCCTTCGCGAGCGACCGATCCTATGAACAGACGCTCAGAATGGAGGATGTGATGAAACGTCTCGCCCTCGTCGCCGTGTTGCTGCTCGGCAGCGCGCTTGCGGCGCACGCCGACAACGACACCTACACCAACGTCCTGAAGGCGCCGCGCAGCGACATGGAGCTGCACGCCGACGTCGACGCCTGCGCGGCCCGATATGGCGCGCCGCAGAACGGCGTGCGGACCTCAGCGGTCTTCAAGCGCTGCATGGCCGGCCACGGCTGGCGCTTCGATCACACGACGGTCGAGCACACCTATCCGGATCCGGACAATCCGGGACTGATGTGCAAGGACCTGAAGGACGCCCAGGGGCACGTGTTCGGTTCCGAATGCTCGAATTTCTGACCGAGCCTCAGTCGCGGGGCGCCGAGCAGCGCGCCCCGCTTGCCCTCGCGGCGCTTATCGGCGAAGCCTCTCCGCATGGAGAATCAATCCGTTGCGCGACCCGACTCAAGCGCCATCGAGGCGGCGCTGATGCGCCTGATCGCCGAGCGGGGCCCTGGCAAGACCATCGATCCGACCGAGGCCGCCCGCGCGCTCGGCGGCGGCCACCCGGATCAGTGGGGTCCGCTGATGCAGCCGATCCGCCGCGTTGCGGTCGCGCTCGCGGAAGCCGGCCGCGTGGTCATCCTGCGCAAGGGCAAGCCGGTCGACCCGCGCGACTTCAAGGGCGTGTATCGGATCACGGCGCCGAGGCAGGATTGAACTCGGCCGTCATCCCGGAAGCCGCCGCAGGCGGCTATCCGGGATCCATAACCACGAAACTCTCGGCAAAATCGCTCGACCTGAGTTTATGGGTCCCGGCTCTCGCTGCGCTCGGCCGGGATGACAGCCATACTTGATCACGGCGCCGGAAACAGCTCCGCGCTGCGCCCGCTAACCCAATAGACAAAGAGCCCGACCCATTCGCGCATCGCCGTGTCGGTGCGGCGCAGCCCGTCGCCGAGCGAGGCGAACGGCCGCGTCAGATCGATCGCGCCGCGCGTGCGATAGTCGACCGGATAGGGCTCGACCGGGAACCCGGCCGCGCGGAATACGCCGACCGAGCGCGGCACGTGGTGCGCGCTCGTGACCAGGAGCCAACGCTCGCCGGGCTTCGGCTGAAGCAATTCCTTGGTGAAGCGCGCGTTCTCGTCGGTGTCGCGCGATTTGTCTTCCAGCACGATGCGCTCTTTCGCGATGCCGAAGCTTTCGAACAGTTGAACCGCGAGCTCGGCCTCGGTGGCGCCGCCGTACACCAGGCGCCCGGAGCCGCCCGAGAACACGATGCGCGCCGATGGAAAACGCCGCGCGAGCTCCGCCATCACGGTCAGCCGCTCGGCCGCCTCGTTGAGCGCGATCTCGTGGCGCGCGGGCGAGACCACCGTGTCGAACGCGCCGCCGAGCGAGATGATGCCGTCCGGCGCGCCGCGCGCCGTGTCCCACGGCGGAAAGCGGTCCTCCAGCGGCAGGATCAGCGCATTGCCGAGCGGCGAGAGGCCGGCGACCGCGATCAGGATCAGCGCGGTCACGGCGAGGCGGCGCCCTGCCCGCGCAAACCGCGTCGGCATCAGCGCGACGCCGATGAGGCCGAGCGTGATCAGGAGGTTCGACGGCAGCGCGAAGAAGCCGAGGATCTTCGCCAGGACGAAGAACATTTACGTCTTCTTCCACGCCTCGTAGCGCGCCTTGGCCTCGTCGTTCGGCGGATAGAGGCCGGGAAGCTTCACGCCGCGCTCGACTTCGCTCACCACCCATGTCTCGTAACGCTCGTGCTCGGCGCCTTCCGCAGCAACGAAGCTCACGAGGTCCTTCGGGATCAGCACCACGCCGTCGTCGTCGAGCACGGCCACGTCGTCGGGAAACACCGCGACGCCCCCGCAGGCGATCGGCTCCTGCCAGCCGACGAAGGTGAGGCCGTTGACGGAGGCCGGCGCCGCCGTGCCGGCACACCACACCGGCAGGCCGGTCGCGACCACGCCGGCCTTGTCGCGCACGACGCCGTCGGTGACGAGCGCGGTGACGCCGCGCCGCACCATGCGCATGCAGAGAATGTCGCCGAAGATGCCCGCGGTCGCGACCCCCATGGCGTCGGCGACCGCGATGCAGCCTTCGGGCATGGCCTCGATCGCGGCGCGCGTCGAGATCGGGGCGGCCCAGCTCGCCGGCGTCGCCAGATCCTCGCGCACCGGCACGAACCGCAGCGTGAAGGCCGGCCCGACCAGGCGCTTACCCGTGCCGCCGGAAAACGGCATCGGCCCGCGCATCCAGCAGTGGCGGATGCCCTTCTTGAGCAGCATCGTGGTGATGGTGGCGGTCGTGATCTCGGCGAGCGTCGCTACGAGATCGGGCGCAAGGCTCATGGAGGCCTCGTTTCGCTAAACATGCGTGGCGTGAACGATGCGACGGAGCGCACCGGATGGGAGGAAGGACGATACGCGAGCGGCGCCGCCGCCGCCAGTCCGCGCGGCTCAGGCTTCCGGCACGCCGGCCTTGCGCAGGCCGTCGGCGTAGTGCTGGCGATCGCTCTCCTTCTTGATCGGGTAAAGCTGGGAGAAACGCTCGATGGTGAAATTGGGCTCGATGGTCAGAAGCGTCGTGATGAAGGGCTTGGCTTCCTCGATGCGTCCGAGATGGCCGAGCGAGGCGATGAGCGGCTTGTAGCCGTTGACGAATTCGGGGTTGGCGGCGACGACGCGGCGCCCGACGGCGACCGCCTGCTCGTAGTCGCCCTTGAACATGTAGGCGATCGCGTAAACGTTCTCGAACAGGCACGCATAGGGATCGAACGGCGCCAGATCGCGGTAGCGTTCGAGCCGCTGCAGCGCGACGTCGGGCTCGCCGATATAGCTGTAGGTCAGCGCGCTGAACGCCCAGGTCGATGCGAGGTTCGGATTGAGCCGAAGCGAGCGGTCGAAATAGTGGATCGCCATCTCGAAGTCACGGGTCGAGAACGAGCAGATGTGCGCGAAGATCGCGAGCGCTTCGGCGTTGTCCGGATCGAGCTTGATGGCCCGCAGCGCGAGCTCGCGCGCGTTGCGGAACGTGCCGTCGACGTCCTGCGTCCACCCCTGGCCGGCGAGGAATATCTCCCAATGCGCCGCCCAGGCGGCCGCCATGGCGTTCTCGGGATCGCTCTCCAATGCGCTGCGGATGTAGTCGCCGGCGCGCGCGTACTTCTCGCGCTCCATGCTGTACATCAGCGGGATCGCCTGCATCAGCAGCCCGGTCGCGCCGTAACGCTCGCGGCGTTTCGGCTGGCCTTCGATGTAGAGGATGACCGGGTCGATCTGGCCGGCGATGCGCGAGGTCACGACCTCGTCGAGCTGATGCAGCTTGTCGATCGCAAGCTCGAAGCGATTGCTCCAGACCGGGCTCGCGTAGTGGGTCAGGTCGAGCAGGCGGACATTGATGTAGTAGGTCCGCTCGTCGCCGGAAAGCGCTCCATCGATGACGTAATCGAGCTCGCGACGCTTGAGCATCTCCTCCGAGATCCCGCCGCTCGACGGCCGGTGCGCGAGCGACACCGGCGCGATGACGTCGAACCAGCGGAACCGCGCGAGCGCGGCTGCGATTTCCTGGCCGAGGAAGAAGGTCAGGCCCTCGTCGCGGCTCGAATGGGTCGCAAGGAATGGCAGCACCCCGACGCGCAGACGACTGCGCTCGACCGGGGGTGCCGGCGGCTTACGCTTGCGCTGGCGCGGACGCGGGGACTCTGGCTCGCTGTCGATCTCCTCCTCGCGCCCCGAGAACATGCGGATCGCCTCGTACAGGGCTTGCGTCTCGGGCGAGGGCTCGACGTCGAGCATCATCTTCAAGGCGCTGCGGCAGCGCGCGTATTCGCGCAGCGCGAGCGCGCGCTCATTCATGTCGGCGAGTGCCCGCATCAGGATGCGCGAGGCGCCCTCGTGCGTCGGATCGAAGTTGATGAGACGGCGCGCGATCTCGGCGCGCGCGTTCGCGTCCGGATTCGAGCGGTGCGCTTCCTTGAGCTCCTTTTCGAGCAGCGAGCGCAGCTCTTCGGTGAAGCGGGTGCGCTCGCTCAGCAGCCAGTGGTCGAGCGCGCCGCTGACGCCGTCGAGGTCTTCGAACAGCTCGCCCTGGCAGCGCGAGGCAAGCTCGCTGCGCGAGAGCTCGGGCGGCGGATCGGGCGCGAGCACCGCGACGGCGTCGATCCAGCACAGCGCGACGTTGAGGCCGATCGTCTCCCGGTCGGCCGAGATCAGCTCATCGGCGAGCGGCCCGAAGGCCGCGACGATCTCGCGGAAGGCCTGGCGGAAGCTCGCGCGCGCCTGGAAGTCCGGCACGCGGTCCCACAGCATCGCGGCGAGCCGGCCGCGCGGAATGCGTGTGCCTTTGGCGAGGCAAAGACACCCCAGGATCGCGCGTGCCTTGCGCCCGCGCGGCAAGATGTTCTGCCCGAGATAGGAGACCGCGCGCATCTGGCCGAGCAGATGAATGCGGGCGATCGGACGAACAGGCTTGCGGCTGCCTAATTCAGCCATCCGACCAGCATCAAATGCCACGACCGTACCGGCATCCGGGCCGGTCTTCGTCTTGCGCATCGTCACGCTTCACCTTGCTGATACTGCTGTCGTCCGATTGATTGCGAAGCCGATCGCAACGTGAGCCAGTCGAACCTCACAACCATACTGAAGTTCCGTTGCGGGTTCAACGCAGCAGATTCACACCCCTGCTCACGCGCGATTGCCGTCGAAGCCACCGGTTTTCACAAAACTTAAACGTTCGTTTGACGTTCCACCCACCAGCGCACGCATAGGGTGAAACACCCATTTGGGTGCGATCAAACAGCTGGAGGCAGCAAATGACGACCTATTCGTTCGTTCAGGTGAAGATTCCGCCGACCGAGGTGGCCGACAACGCGAAGACGCGTCTCGGTGCGATGAGCCCGAGCTTTCCGGCCGTGCGTCCGCAGCCGGCCGAGGTGACCGACAGCGCGAAGACGCGTCTCGGCGCCATGAGCCCGAGCTT
>CAYZMR010000114.1:8155-11867 GCA_964479515.1 uncultured Hyphomicrobiales bacterium
CGGCCGAGGTGACCGACAGCGCGAAGACGCGTCTCGGCGCCATGAGCCCGAGCTTTCCGGCCGTGCGTCCGCAGCCGGCCGAGGTGACCGACAGCGCGAAGACGCGTCTCGGCGCCATGAGCCCGAGCTTCCCGGCCGTGCGTCCGCAGCCGGCCGAGGTGACCGACAGCGTGAAGACCCGCCTCGGCGCGATGAGCCCGAGCTTTCCGGCGGTGCGTCCGCAGCCGGCCGAAGTGGCCGATAGCGGCAAGACCCGTCTCGGCGCGATGAGCCCGAGCTTCTGACATCAAGCAGCGGTGGGCTCGGTTGAGCCCACCGACTTGACGTGCGATCAACACCGGTGGTCGGGCACGAGGGTACTCCCCGTGCCAGCGGCTTCACTCGGCCCATTGGGAACACCGGCAAACGCACATGCGCGCGGTCAAACCGACGTCTCCGTCCAGCGAAACCGAGTTCCGCCCCGAAGAGGTCGCGTCCGGTTCGCCGCTGGTCAAGTTCTATCGTTTCATTCCGGGGGCACGCGCACCGCAGCGCGCCGACCGTTCGGCGGCGGGCTCGATACCGGCGCGCGCGCTGCAATACTGTGAGGCGATGCGCACGGCGTCGGCCTTCGGTTGGTACGTGTTCCCGCCGCTCAGCTTCAAATTGATGTGGGACGGGGCAAACGACGTCGTCTGGAGTTACGGCGGCAGTGACGATTGGTACGCGCTCAGCGCCGCGCAGGCGCCAGGCTTTGCCAGCTATTTCGACGGCATCGCGCCCGACGGCGTGCGCGGCTATGCGCCGCCCTTCCTCGGTGCGTTCAAGGACCCGACCGGTCTGATGCTCTGGAGCGGCTTCGTCGCCCGTACCCCGCCCGGCTGGGGATTGCTGATCCGCCCGCCCGCCAATCTGGTGCACAGCCAGGGCTATCAATCCTACGAAGGCATCATCGAGACCGACCGCTGGTTCGGGCCGCTGTTCGTCAACTTGCGCCTCACCCGCCCCAACGTCCCGATCGAGTTCGACGCCAACTATCCGTTCCTGCAGGTGCAGCCGGTGCACCGTGCGGTCTATGGCAACGTGCTGAACGAATTCGAGGTGGTCGAGGAACTAGGCGAACTGACGCCGGGCGACTGGGAGGATTTCCGCAACACCGTCGTGCACGCGGCCGCCGACCCGCATCGGGTGCGCGGCGACTACGGGGCGCGCACGCGCAAGCGGCGCAAGCAGGACCCGCCGAAGGAACCGTGACGCGTTCGCCGCCAGCGAGGTGACGGCCACGCCGCCTCAGGTCTCCGGAATGCCGGCCTTGCGCAGCCCCTCGATGTAGCGTTCGCGGTCGGAGTCCTTCTTGATCGGATAGCCCGCGACGAAACGCCTGATCGTGAAGTTCGGCTCGAGCGCGAGCAGCTTCTCGACGTAGGGCTTCGCCTCCTCGATGCGTCCGAGTTGGCCGAGCGCCGCAATGAGCGGCTTGTAGGCGTTGCTGAAACCCGGATTGGCCTTCACGGCACGGCGTCCGACGATCGCCGCTTGCTTGTAGTCGCCTTTGAACATGTAGGCGATGGTGTAGAAATTCTCGAACCAGAAGTAATAGGGATCGAACGGCGCAAGCTCGCGGTAGCGCTCCAGGCGCTGCAGCGCGACGTCGGGCTCGCCCATGTAGCAATAGGTGCCCGAGCTGAACGCCCAGTTGAACGCCAGGTTGGGATTGAGGCGCAGCGCGCGGTCGAAATAGTGCAGCGCCGAGTCGAAGTCGTGGTCGACGAAGGCGCAGATGTGGGCGTAGATGCCCAAGGCCTCGGCGTTGTCCGGATCGAGGATAGTCGCACGCCGCGCGTGCTCCTGCGCGGCAGCGATCTCGCGCGGGACGTCCTGCGCCCAGCCCTGTCCGACATAGAACAGGTGCCAGTGCGCCGCCCATGCCGCCACCATGGCGTTCTCCGGCTCGATCTCCAGCGCCTGCTTGATGAGCCGGCCGGCCTCCTCGTATTTCAAGCGCTCCATCTGGTAGATCAGCGGCAGCGCCTCGGCGATCAGCCCGGTGGCGTCGGCCTTGTCGCGCCGCTTCGCCTTGCCCTCGATGAAGAGAATGACCGGGTCGATGCGCGCCACGATCTTCGCGATCACGTCGTCGTGGACGCCCTGGGACCCATCCGGCGGGAGATCGAAGCGTTCGCTCCACACCGGCTTGGCGTAGTGCGTGAGGTTGAGCAGGCGGACATTGATCTGGAGCTTGTCGTTGTGGCGCGAGAGCGCGCCGTCGACAACGTAATCGAGTTCGTTGCGCCGCAAGAGGTCGTCGTTGATCAGGGTCGACTGCGGGCCGTTCATCAGCGCGACCGGGGCGACGACGTCGAACCAGCGGAAGCGCGACAGCGCCGCCGAGATGTCGAGGCTGAGCCAAAGCGCGAGGCGCTGCTCGGTGGCGGATTCCGACGCCATGAAAGGCAATACGCCCACCCGCCGCCGGGTGCGGCCGGCCGCGGGCGCGGGAATCTTCGCGCGCTTCTGCTTCGCCGCGACGATGATCGGCGTCTGCTCGGCGGTGTCCTCGCGCGCGACGCGTTCCGGCCCCTTGCGGATCATGTCGAACAGGGTCTGGGTTTCGGCCGACGGCTCGATGTCGAGCGTCTGCCTCAGCGCATCGCGGCACTTGCCGTATTCGCGCAACGCCTGAGCCGGATCCTTCAGATCCACGAGTGCGCGCATCAGGATGCGCACCGCGCCTTCGTGGGTCGGATCGAACTTGATAAGGCGGCGCGCGATCGAGGCCCGGTCGGCCGCGTCATTCGCCTCGTCGACCTTGGTGAGCTGCTTCTCGAACAGCTCGCGCCGCCGCTCGGTGAACCGCGTCCGTTCGCCGATCAGCCATTGGTCGAACGAGGCGCTGATGTCGTCGAGATCCTCGAGCAGCTCGCCGCCGAACACCTTGGTGACATCGTCGTCTTCGTCGAACAGCCGCGCGATGTCGCCTTTCAGCATCTCCTGCGGATTGGCCAGCAGGGCGAGCGCGTCGATCCAGCACAGCCGCGTGTCGAGAGCGATCGCCTCGCGGTCGGCGCTGAGCAATTCCTTCGCGTGCGGCCCGAATGCAACGACGAGCTCGCGAAACGCCTGGCGAAAGCTGGCGCGCGCCTGGAAATCAGGCACCCGGTCCCACAGCATCGAGGTGAGCCGACTGCGGCGCTGGCGGCCATTGTCGGCGAGGCACAGGCTCGCCAGGATCGCGCGCGCGCGCCGGCCGCGCGGCAGCACGTTCTCGCCCGAATAGCTCATGGCGCGCATCGAACCGAGCATGTGGATTCGCACGACCGGCCCCAATGCCAGCCGATCGCTGAGCCGAGTGCTGTCGCTGCGGTCGAGCATTGATCGTCCCCACGCCTCGGGCTGATGCCGGCTCCGGTGAAATGCCGCCTCTTCCGTGCATGCGCTCTACCGCGCACGCTATCCGTGATTCTACTTTTGGTTTGCCATGGTTGCGGAACCCTATCCGAGATAAAGCGGTTTTTCACATACAACTCACACTCGGTCAACAATTGTAAATGGGAATTTCACGGAAGATCGACGTCCGTTTCACGGTCGGCTTTCGAGCGACACCTATCTTGAGTCGCAGCGCCAATCCTGGCGCGGCGACATAGGCAAACAGGTGGAGCACTGCGATGAACAATACTCGTTTTACGAGAAGCCCGAGCGGCACGACTGATTCCGGTAGGGTTCGCCTCGGCGC